>JANNNS010000112.1:0-6702 GCA_031398645.1 Acidobacteriota bacterium | reverse complement strand
GGTATACTTGCGGCATTCAATCCGGGTAACGAAGGCGGCCGTGCTATCGCCGATGTGCTCTTTGGCGACTACAATCCTGATGGCAAACTTCCGATAACCTATCCGCGATCGCCGGGTTATTTTCCGACCTACGACGTGCCCCGATATGAACGCGTCTCGGGCAACGATATAATGTTTTCGCCGCAGTTCGAGTTCGGCAGCGGTTTGAGCTATACGACATTCGCTTACTCGGATCTGAAACTCTCGGCTGGTTCGATCGGGATGTCCGACAAGCTGAACGTTTCGTTCAAGATCACCAACACCGGCAAGCGAGCGGGCAACGAGACCGCTATCCTTTTTCTTCGTGATGAGGTCGCTTCGCTGACGCCTCCCGGCAAGCGGGTCAAGCGTTTCGCCAAGGTCCGCCTTGAACCCGGCCAGTCCAAAACCTTAACGTTCTCGCTCGCCCGTGAAGACCTGGAGTTCGTTAACTTTGACAATAGGCCGATCGCCGAGCCGGGCGACTTTACGATCATGGTTGGCGGTCTGTCCGCTGTTTTCACGCTCAAATAAATACATCTATGAAGTTTCAATTGCTCATCTCGCTCGTTACTGTATTTGCCCTTTGCATCAGTGCCCTGGGCCAGAACGCTGACGTCTTTAAGCGAAAAGCGATCGAGGCGAAAATGCTTTCGGTCGCCAAATGGCAGCTTGCTAACCCCAAACACGAGCTTTTCGACTGGACCAACGGTGCATTTTATGCGGGTGTGTTTGCCGCTTATGAGACGACCAAGTCGAAAGAGATATGGAATGCCATGATCGACATGGGCGAAAAGAACAAATGGGGCCCCGGTAAACGCTTTGATCATGCGGATGACATCGTTATCAACCAGACCTATCTGGATATGTATCGCATCAGCAAGGACAAAAAGATGCTTCAGCCGACGATAGATGTGGTCGCGAAGATCAAGGCCGACGGTCAAAAAGGCCGCGAGGTCGAACGCCACGGCATCATTTGGTGGTGGTGCGATGCCCTTTTCATGGCACCGCCTACGCTTGCCAAGCTTGCCGCGATCACTGGTGACAAGTCCTATCTGGATCTGAACGACAAGTACTTTCAAGAAACCTATGACCGCCTCTACAACAAGGAAGAGAAGCTCTATGCCCGGGACGCCGGCTATCTCATAAACGAAAAGGGCGAAGGAAAGCTTGAGGCGAACGGCAAGAAGATATTTTGGAGCCGTGGGAACGGCTGGGTCGCAGGCGGTTTGGTGCGGCTATTGAAAGAGTTGCCAAAGAACCATCCGAAACGCGATTTCTATCTGACACAATACAAAGAAATGATGGACAAGATCGCCTCGATCCAGCAGCCGGACGGCCTTTGGCGGTCGAGCCTGCTAGATCCCGAATCATTCCCCGGGGGCGAGGCAAGCGGCTCAGGCTTTCATCTTTACGCCATCGCTTGGGGCGTCAACAACAAGATGTTGCCGCGTGACAAATTCCTCCCCGTCATCAGAAAAGGCTGGCCTGCTCTCAACGGCCTTGTTCATTCGAATGGTATGGTCGGCTGGACCCAACCGATCGGTGCCGATCCGCGTCGAAATTTCACCTCAGATAGCTGGGAAGTTTATGGCGCCGGAGCATTTCTGCTGGCCGGATCTGAGATCGTAAAGCTCAAGTTGTAGGACCGCCTTCGCGAAGAACAACAAATACATCCTTGAAAAGACCTTCTCAGATCTCTCGATCGGGTGTATATTTCTAGAATGCTCAGATCGATCGCTCTCACAATCCTAGTCTTAGCAAGCTTCGACTTGGCTGCCTCGCAGGGAGAACCGGCCTCAGCTTGCCCGACAATATCTGTCACCGGCCCCGCTGGCATACCGCAACCGGGCGATGAGATAATATTTCTGCTGACTATCGGAGAAACCGAGCAGAAGTACGATCTTACTTACAATTGGTCAACGAACGTTGGAAAAATAGTATCAGGACAGGGGACCACTTCGATAGGTGTCAAATGGACTGGTGAAAGTGGGTTGACGGCCACTGTAGTCATAGGAGGATTGCCTGCCGGTTGTCCCTCAACCGCAAGCGAAATGTCCGTATTAGGGTGCATTCTGCCCGTGCCGAAGCTCGTGGGCAGAATTTCCTCTAGAACGCCGAAAAATCCGGCCGTAGCCGCCGCGCTGAAGGAAGGGCTTAATCCGTATGAACAGATCTACGTTTTGCATAAGCATAGGGTCAAGACATCTGCGGGCCGCTTGGTCGAATTCGAGAAGGGATTTATCGCTTTTGTGATGAAGACGATACCCGAACTAAATGGCGATCGCAGTCGGATAACGATTGTTCGGGTCGAAGGCGACGAAGAATTTTTCGAATTATGGCGGGTCCCGCCGGGTGCTAACAATCCAATACCATGAAGTCTCTCTTATTCGCACCGCTATTCTTCGCACTGCACGCTTTTGCACTTGGGCAGACTAATGACTCTCCGCCGGTCTTCCCGAAACCGATAGCTCCGGCTCTTGGGATCAAAGACGCTGTAGTGAGTGGTCATCCGATCATGTCCGACGAATTCGGAAAACTCTCAAAGAGCGATCTGCGCAGCAGATTGGATGTGTTTCTCGCTGAGTTGAAGAACTTCCCAAACTTTACCGGCTATATTCTCCTACACGTTCAGAAAGGACCTTCAAACGCAAAGATAACTCGGCGGGTTCGACAGATTCGTGATCATGTAGCGGATCGACGTTTCGATCCCAAACGAATCATTATCGTATCGGACGAATTCGATGGGGAGACGACCCAACTATGGCGATTTGAAGCGGGATTCGGAGATGTGTATTTCGCCGGATTGAAGCGCCACTGACTCCTGTCCAGTAAACTCACATTGAAATTCGCAGACTCTTCATCATCGATCCGGAGGAAAGTGCTCCGATATTCGCCGATCAGATCAACGGACGGCTGGTGAGCACCCAGTAAAGAATAAAGACGCTGGCAACGATCGAGCCGATGAGTAACAGTATCAGGAGGCCGATAATTCCGAAGACAAAAATGTAATCGCTTGTCGTACCGGTTCCTTTGCCGGTCGCACGTGTCCGGATAAGGTCCATGTTCTGCTTGTTGGCCTTCCAGACAAAGTCGAACGCGTCGCCGATGAACGGAATGGCTCCGACGACGTAGTCCAATCCAATGTTGAACGCCATCCGAAGCAGCGTTATTTTCGGGACACCGTAACGAGCACCCGCTAGAAGGATATAGAATGACGCAAATGAAGTTATTGTGTCGCCGACGTTTGGGATCAGACCTATCAGGGAATCCAAACCAAATCGCCAACCCGTGCCGGGAATACGAAATAGGCCGTCGAGGTAATGGGATAGATTCTCAAGACCTTCCTCGATCTCGATCTGTCGGCGGTCTTCCTTTGTAGTTACGCCGAATGCCCGGCGGGGTTCAATTTCCTGCATAAGAGATATCTGCCACGGAGTGCACTGAGGTGACAGAGTTTGTTTCCGTGTCGGGTACAGCCGCCCGTTCTATTTACTCCGAGTTCTCTGTGTTCTCCGTGGTGAACCGCCCTCTATGACACGCACGTTGAGTATCTTATCGCCCCGTACGATCTTATCTACCACGTTCATATCTCTCTCATTCACCTGGCCGAAGACGGTGTAGCCGCCGTCGAGGTGCGGTTGAGGTGAGTGCGTGACGAACCATTGCGACCCGCCGGTGTCCTTGCCGGAAAGTGCCATGCCCACGGCTCCGCGGTCGAAGGGCTGCATGTTCATCTCACAGCGGATCGACCAGCCGGGCCCGCCGTTTCCGTCACCTCGCGGGTCGCCGTCCTGCATTACGAAGTTAGGGACGACGCGGTGAACCTCGAGCCCGTTGAAGTAACGGGCGCGAGCAAGTTTGACGAAATTGTCCACGGTAAGCGGGGCGTTTTCCGGGAAAAGGTCTATGGTGAATGTGCCGTTCTGCGTGGTCAGCACGGCTTTGACCATGCCATTTCTCCGAGCTAAGGCACGCCGATAGTCGAGATCGGTGTTCAGAACTTGGCCCAGTTTTGTTCCTCTCTTTGGATCATAGGTCCTTACCTGTACATCTATCTTGCTTCGGGCTTCGACAGCTTCCGGAATCCCTTGTAAGTCCTTATCAGACAGCATCCTCAACGCCCTTTGACGCACAAGGTGGTCCGGCGATCTCGCAGCAAGCAGCAGGCTGGGCAGCGACCGTTTCTTATCCAGCGTAAACAACGCTCCCAAGATGGCAAGTGGTGCGTCGTTATACTGTCTATCGATCGTCAACGTCCGCTCGAAGGCGGCGTTCAGGGCGTCGATGTTCGCATCGTTTGCCGGAAGCCCCTCAAGGATCTGGGCGGAGGTCGATCGAATTATCGGGTCGTCGTATTTGAGACTTTCGCGAATGTCACGCTCATAGCCTTCCGGCTTGAATATGGCCAGCGTCTGCAAAAGCTCGGGAATTGACATCGCTTCCGGCGAAGGGCCGCCGGCGACAAATTTCGCCAACCCACGCCGAAGTTGCTCGATTGCATCCTTCTTTATGGCTGTCTCTTCTTCTGAGGAACCAAGGGCTGCAAGTTCTCGAATGCCTAGCAATGCGGCGTCCACAGCTCGGGGTACGAGCTTCAATTTGGCATCTTTTGCGATCAGATACTCGGTATATTTCTTGGGTGCGATCCGGGCAAAAGCGATTTCGGTCTCGGGTGAACGGTAATTGTCAGCGGTGCCGAGCGACGTCAGAAATTTGACCGTGCGAGCATCGTTCGTTTTGGGGATCAACCTTCCCAAAACCGAGGCGATCTCGACCAGTTCACTTATTTCGACCGGGTTAACATTAGGCCTCTTCGCCTTAGAGTATGCAGCAAGCAGCTTTTCGCCATGGTCGAGCAATTTTTCAACAGCAAACGGATCTCGAAGAGTCGCAAGAGTCCGGATCGCGGTGATCCGGACACGTGCGTCCTCATCCTCGGTCGCGGCGGCGATCAGCATATTTACCGCTTCTTTATCTTCGGCCGCGGCCAGCGCACGAGCGGCGTTTGCGCGGGCGATCGGGTCATCGTCGGACATCAACATTCCGCGAAGCGCGAGATTGGCATTTTTTGCTCGTAGCCGTGCGAGGGTGTTTGCCGCATCTGAGCGAACGCGGGCGTCGAGATTGGTAAGAAACATCGCGACGACAACGTCGCCGCCCTCCGGCCTCGCTCGTAAGGCTGCGGTTAGCCCGAGTATCACCGTATCTTTATGGTGCAGTTGCCGTTTAGCTTCCTCCGCCTCGAGAGTGTCTAGAATGGCGTTGCCGAGGTCGATGACCTTCGGGTTTCTGGATTCGGCCGGCGCGTTCGGCGGACCCGCATTTGCTCCAGCGATCTTCCCGGCCGCCTCGACAAGACGGGCACGAACAGCGCTTGGAGTTTGCACGTCATTCAATGCTTTGATGACCGCGTCGGCAGCTTTAAGAGATTCGATCTCGCCGAGAGCGAACGCGGCCATTGTGCGCACTTCCGCGGAAGGATCATTCAGCAAAGAAGCGAGCGGTTCTACGGCCTTGTCATCGCCGATCCGTCCAGCGGCCAAGGCTCCGCGATATCGGACCGCCGCTCGGACATTGGTGAACAAAGGTGTGATCGGGGCCACATTCCGTGAATCCTCCGCCTTCAATACCTGTAGCAATATCTCGTTTGGAACTCGATCGTCACCCGCGAAGGGCGAAGTAGTGTTCTGGGCGGCCGCGGAATTGCAAAAGACTAGTGCAATGGCGAGGGTCAGGTAAAACGTCTTGTGAGTCATCTCGTAGATCAGGCCTCAATTATTTCGTAGCTCGTCGTTATCTCAGCCGTCGGCCTGACGGTGGCAGCGACTGAGCAATATTTCGTTTCAGAAAGTTCTATCGCATCAGCAAGCGCCTTTGCGGAAACGCTACGCCCGTGCACGATATGGTTAATGTGAAATGTGAGGAATTTGCGCGGATGGTCCTCGGCACGGGTTCCTGTTATTTCGACGCGATAATCGGTCACGTCCTGCCGCTTTTTGTGCAGGATCGAGATCACGTCCGCAGCGGTGCAGCCGGCAACCGAGACCAGGAGCATCTCCATCGGCGTCGGAGCCGCCTTTCTATCTCCATTTGTATCAATGACTTGGGCATGGCCGCTGGGCGGAGTGCCTATGAAAAGTTCATCGCCCGCATAGCGGACGGTGGCGAAATATGTATTAGCTGACATTGTGAAGTTCTCCCGATGCGGAGCCTGGTTTAGGTTGGTATTCTAGCACACGAGCCGCCAGCTAAACGGTCGAACAACTTTTGGTATGAAAAATGCCTCCAATCGTCATGAGGCAGAAGTGTGCCGACCGTTTTCAGAGTTTTGAGGAGATAAAGAAATGAGACGTTTTTCCAGTTCGTTATGGTCACTCGCAGTTGCGGGTATTGTGCTTTTCGGAATAGCGGATCCGGTGAACGCCCAGCAGCGTTCAGCGAGAGAGGTCCGGGATGCGGTCCGGACGCTTAATTCACAGGTCGATGACCTTCAGTACAATATCGAGTTCGAGATGAAGAACAATGGCGGAGCAGTTTCGCTGCGGGACGCTGACAGCAGCCTTCGGGATCTTAAGGAAAAGCTGAACTCATTCGATCAGAATGTCACAGCCCGCCGCGAGAACCGCGACGACATAAACGAGATCATAACGGCGGCCAAGAGTGTGGATTCCGCTCTTCGGG
>JANNNS010000042.1:0-5001 GCA_031398645.1 Acidobacteriota bacterium | reverse complement strand
CAAAGAAAAAGGCTTCGGATACTACCGATACTGCGGATTCCTCAGAAACGCCGATTCACAAGGGCAAGCGAGCCGAAAAGATCGGCTTCGTCGCTTCCGACAAGATGACGAAAACCGTAACAGTACGCGTTGACCGTCTTGTAATGCACCCTGTCTATCGTAAGTACATTCGCAAGCGTAAGAAATTCATGGCTCATGATGAGCTGGGAGCAAAGATCGGCGACAAGGTTCGTATTGTCGAGACCCGTCCGCTGTCGGCACGAAAGCGCTGGCGCGTGGTCGAGATCCTTCAGAAAGCAGAATTATAGTGGCCAGTGGTCAGTGCCCGGTGGTCAGAGAAGAAATTCTTGCTGACCACCGGCCACTGGCCGCCGACCACTCGAACGGAGTGAAATTATGATTCAGATGCAGACCTCGTTAGCGGTCGCAGATAATTCGGGTGCAAAACGTGTCGAGATGATCGCACCGATCGGCGGTTCGACCGCAAAGATCGCACGCCTTGGCGACAAGATCAAGGTCACGGTCAAAGAAGCTTCGCCCGATGGCACCGCCAAGAAGGGTAAGGTTTACAACGCTGTTATCGTTCGTACCCGCAAGGAAGTCCGCCGCAAGGACGGGACGTACATCCGATTTGATGAAAATGCAGCGGTGCTGATCAAGGATGACGGAACGCCGGTCGGTACACGCGTATTCGGCCCTGTAGCCCGCGAACTGCGTGAAAAGAACTTCATGAAGATCGTATCGCTCGCACCTGAGGTGATCTGAGTAAACCTCACATTCTTTTCTTCTTATTCACTTGTTCCGTGGTTTAGATCTTCTTACCACTGAATAAGAAGAACAAGAGGAATAAGAAGAAAGGGAAAGAATAAAGAAATGAAGACGGAAAAGAAAGGAACAGTCACAAGCAAGATCAAACGCGGCGACCAGGTCGTGTTCATCGCGGGTAAGGAATTCGCCCGTTATGACAGCCAGGGCAAGCGTCAGCCATATCGAGGACGCGTGATCGCGGTCGATGCCCGCAACGGCAAGGTCAAGGTCGAAGGTGCAATGATCGTAAAGCGTCACCGCAAGCCGGTACCGCAGCTTAACCGTGAGGGCGGAATTGTCCAGCAGGAAGCTTGGGTCAGCGTCTCGAACGTAGCTCTTATCGATCCTGAGACCGGCAAGCCGACTCGCGTAAAGTACGAGACTCGCGACGGCAAGAAGGTCCGCGTAGCCAAGAGCGGCAAGATCGTTCCGCTACCGAATGTTTTTGGCACAAAGGAACCGAAGAAGACCGAAGCTGACAAGGCGGCGGAAGAAGAATAGTTTGAGGTTTGGTAACGGCGAGCAACCGCCGGGTCCCAGACGAGGATAGATCAGACAAATGGCAAGACTTAGAGACAAATACAAGAATGACATCGCACCGGCGTTAGCCAAGGAGTTCGATATCAAGAACCCGATGGCCGTGCCGAAGATCACGAAGGTTATCGTCAACATGGGTTTGGGCGAGGCGAGTTCCAACGCCAAGATCCTTGATGTTGCGGCCGAAGAATTGAAGGTGATCACCGGCCAGAAACCGGTCATCACGAAAGCGAAAAAATCCATCGCGGCATTCAAGCTGCGTCAGGGTATGGCGATCGGAACGATGGTAACGCTTCGCGGCGACCGGATGTACGAATTTCTCGACCGCCTTATCTCGATCGCACTGCCGCGTGTACGCGACTTTCGCGGTATCTCGGGCAAAGCGTTCGACGGCCGCGGTAATTATACGCTCGGCATTCGTGAACAGCTTATTTTCCCGGAGATCGATTTTAACAAGGTCGATAAGACCCGCGGAATGAATATTTCCATCGTCACGACGGCGGCCAACGACGAGCAGGCACGCTCGCTTTTGAAATCGATGGGAATGCCTTTCAGAGCCTAGTTTGAGAAATTTTTAGTTATGGCAAAGATCAGCAAAGTAGTTAAGAACAACAAGCGTAAGGTCAAGGTCGCCCTCTGGGCGGAACGCCGTGCGACAGCGAAAGGAATCATCAACGATCCGAAATCTTCGCCGGAAGAAGTGGATGCGGCGGTGATGAAATTGCAGAAAATGCCGCGTGACGGCAGCCCGATCCGGGTCCGAAATCGCTGTTCGCAGTCGGGACGTTCGCGCGGATACCTCAGAAAGTTCGGTATTTCGCGAATCGCACTGCGTGATCTTGCGCTCGAAGGCCAGATTCCTGGCGTTGTTAAGTCGAGCTGGTAAAGCGTTTTTATGCGGAAGGCGTTTGAAGAGCGAACCGCCGCAATACTAATACGGAGTAATTAGAATGACAGATCCAATAGCCGATATGCTTACGCGAATCCGCAATGCGATTGCGGCAAACCACCCGCGTGTGGATATCCCCGGTTCAAAATTGAAGATGGAAGTCGCTCGCATCCTTAAGGAAGAGGGCTACATCAATAACTTCACCACGAAAGGTGAAGGCATCAAGTACGTTATCCGGGTGTTTTTGCGATACGACTCGAAGGGAACTTCGTCTATCACCCACCTTTCGCGAGTTTCGCGTCCTGGCCGCCGCGTTTATGTCGGTGCCGGTGAGATCCCGAGAGTTCTGGGCGGATACGGCGTGAATATCGTTTCTACATCGCGCGGCCTGATGAGCGGAAAGAAAGCCAAGGCCGAGAATGTCGGCGGCGAGATATTGGCTGAAGTTTACTAGAGGGATGAAGTATGAAGGATGAGGGATGAATAAGAAAAGATGAATCCGCCGAAGGCTCTGATTCATCATTCATCCCTCCGCCCTCATCCTTAAAAAGATTATGTCAAGAGTAGGAAAAAAACCGATCACGATACCGGCGGGTGTAACCGTTTCGATCAGTGACTCACAGCTCGATGTCAAAGGGCCGAAAGGAACGTTGACCACACCCGTGCCGAGCGGTGTTAAATTTGTTCAGGAAGACGGTACGCTGACGGCCGAGCGGGCAAATGATGACCTCGCGGCATTCCACGGGCTGGCTCGTGCACTGGCAAACAATGCTATCGTGGGCGTGACCGATGGCTTCAAGATCGACCTCGACGTGGTCGGCGTTGGTTATAAGGCCGATGTTCAGGGCAACAAGATCAATTTTGCTCTCGGATACTCGCACCCGATCGTGTACGATCTGCCCGCCGGAGTAGAGGCAAAAGCGGAAAGGATCAACACAAAGGCGTCGATCAACCAGTATCAGTTGACGATAACCCTTAGCGGCATCGACAAGCAGCTGCTTGGACAGGTAGCCGCCGAACTTAACCGCCTTCGAAAGCCGGACGCGTACAAGGGTAAGGGAATTCGTTACGCGAACAAGATCTATAAGTTGAAGCCTGGTAAGACAGGTAAGTAATTTAGGGAATGGTGAATTGCCGGAAGGGCTGGACCACCGTTCAAATAAAATTATGGCACAGAAAAGCAGAGCAGATATTCGACGCGGCGTTCACAGCCGGATCCGCAAGAAAGTGCGCGGATCGGCGGAAAGGCCAAGGCTTGCGGTGTTCCGCAGCCTGAATCACATATATGCACAGGTCATCGATGACGACAGCGGTAAGACGCTTGCAACCGCATCGACCGCGGAGAAGGCATTCACCGGCACAGGCGGAAACATCACTGCTGCACAGGCTATCGGCAAATCGATCGCTGAGCGGGCGATCGCCGCGGGTGTTTCCAACGTGGTTTTCGATCGCGGCGGATATGTCTATCATGGCCGTGTGAAGGCGTTGCTTGACGCGACCCGCGAAGCCGGGTTGAACAAGAATGAATCGGCTGACAAGCCGGCAAAGGAAGAGAAGGGCGACAATGAATAAACAGAGAATTTCTCCGAACGGCCTTTTGTTGAAGGACCAGCTTATTTCGATCAACCGCGTCACCAAGGTGGTAAAGGGCGGTAAGAACATGTCGTTCGCGGCCCTGGTCGTGGTCGGCGACGAAGCAGGCCACGTCGGTTTCGGTACGGGAAAAGCGAAGGAAGTTCCGAACGCTATAAAAAAAGCGGTCGAAGCGGCGAAGAATAGTCTTATCCGTGTCCCGCTTATCGACGGCACGCTTCCGCACGAACTGATCGGTGAATACGGAGCTGGACGAGTTTTGCTTAAGCCCGCTTCTGAAGGTACCGGCGTTATCGCGGGGGGAGCGGTTCGTTTGGTGCTACAGGCTTTGGGCGTGCACAACGTGCGTACCAAGATCCTTGGGTCGAGCAACAATCACAATGTGGTTCGTGCTACGTTTAACGGCCTTACGAGAATGAAGGACCCGCTTGAGGTTGCCCGTCTTCGCGGCAAACAGGTAGAAGATTTGATATAGAGCTCCGAAGAACGCTTTTTAGCGTATGAGAGAGCGGGCCGAATGGCCGGACTCTGAACAAAGATCATGGCAAAGAAAACAGAAATTTCGGCAGGCGGAACCGTGACGATCCAGTACTACAGAAGCTCGATCGGCTATTCGCAGAAGCAGAAGGACATTGTCCGGAGCCTGGGCATCACGAAGCTGAACCAAAAGGTTACGCGTCCTGATTCGGCCGCGACACGCGGCATTGTGAACAAGGTTCCACACCTTTTGAGAATTGTAGATTAGGTTTGACCACAGTGACGCGAAGGCATTGGAGCTTTAGGACGTCGCGGGTGGTAAAATCCTTGTTAAAGAGGAAATACGATGGCATTAGGACTGAATAACTTAAAACCGGCTCCGGGTTCGACCCATAAGAAAAAGCGTGTTGGCCGCGGGCCTGGTTCGGGCCTTGGTAAAACAGCGGGCCGCGGACACAAGGGCCAGAAATCGCGTTCGGGCTACAGCAGCCGTCCCGGTTTCGAAGGCGGACAGATGCCTTTGCAGCGTCGTTTGCCGAAGCGTGGTTTTACTAACATTTTCAAGAAAGAATGGATCGAGATCGGCCTTGCCAAGATCGAAGCAAGCTTTAACGCCGGAGACGAGGTTACGCCCGAGATCCTGCACGAGCGCATCCGCGGCGAGACCCTCAAGGACGAGATCGACCGCTACCACTATG
>JANNNS010000034.1:0-6553 GCA_031398645.1 Acidobacteriota bacterium | reverse complement strand
TTGGCGTTCAGCCCGCTCGGATTTGGAAGCAGCCAGATCCTTGTGCTGCCTATTGTTACCTGCTGCAACCCGACCTGTGCCCGCGGCCTGTTGAATGCTGTTCTGTAAGCGGTCATCGCAAGGACCGCGAGGATCTTTGGCTTGTATTTTTCGACCCGGGACACAAGCCGGCGGCCGCCTTCGATGATCTCGGCCTTCGACAACTCGGAAGCCGATGCAGTAGCCCGGCGGCAAAAGCCGGTGATCCCGTAGCCGAGTTCGAGCAGTTCCTGCTCTTCGGACGGATCGAGCTGACGGTCGGTAAAACCCGCAAGGTGGATCGCTTTCCAAAACCTATTTCCCGGCCTCGCAAAATGGAAACCTGTCGCGGCCGAATAGAGCCCGGCGTTTATCCCGCAAAAGAGGATCTTTAGCCTGGGCGCGATCAGGTCATCGTTTGTCCGGCTGCGTGCCTCGATCAGGTCGCGTTTTGTCGGCCGATGCGTCATTACCCAATTTTACAATACGCACTCGGTCTACTTGGCTGCGGGCGGGGAACTCGGCCTGATACCGGTGTATTGTGCGGACGCTATCTTCCACACGCCTTTGTCCTCACGACAAACGAAGGTGGCGCGGATGCTTCGCGGCGGAAGCGGTGTTCCGCCTCTTGACATCGAATAGTCGATCCGCACGATAACGATGCCGAACTTTCCGTATGAGCGGACCGAAAACTCGTTCAGCTGATGTTTCACTTCCATGCCGGCAGGCTTAAGCTCGGGCTTATAAAAATCGAGCATCTTTGCACGCGGATCGAATTCGCCCACCGGTGATATCTCGATATAGTCTGCCGTGACGAGTGCATCCAGTTTTGCACGGTCGAAAGCCGTTTGAGCGTCGACCTGCTGCCGTACAAGTGATTCGAGCGCCGCTTCTTGTTTACCCTGGCCGGCCGCGAATGCCGACGCTGTTAGGATCATCAGTACAGAAATTATTGCCTTTGTTCTCATAATCCATTCTCTACGCCGGATGTGATGGCCTTGTTCCAAAATGTTAGCGTGCTAAAATCTAGGCTCAGCATGCCCTTTCAAGAGAACATCGTCGAATTCCAGAACGTCACTTATGAGATAGGCGGCGTTCGGATACTGGATAACCTGAATTTCGCTGTGGCAAAAGGTGAGATCCTGATCCTGCTCGGTGAAAGCGGATGCGGCAAAACGACTACGCTAAAGCTTATCAACCGGCTGATCGAACCGACCTCGGGCCAGGTCCTTGTCGAACAGCGGGTGGCCTCGGACTGGGATAAGATCGGCCTGCGTCGTCATATCGGCTACGTGCTTCAGGACGGCGGCCTTTTCCCGCATATGACCGTTGGACAGAATGTCGGGCTGCCGTTGGCTATTAAGAACACCAGCTTGTCCGACGAGCAGCGTGGTCGCGAGATGCTCGATCTGGTCGGGCTGGATCCGGCTAAATTTTCGGACCGGTTTCCACATGAGCTTTCGGGCGGACAGCGTCAGCGTGTCGGCGTTGCGCGGGCGTTGTCTTCGGACCCGGAACTACTGCTGCTCGACGAGCCGTTCGGGGCCCTCGACGTCATTACCCGCAACCGGCTGCAGAAGGAGTTTGCGGGCCTGGTTCGCGATCTTGGCAAGACTGCCGTTTTTGTCACGCACGACCTGCACGAAGCAAAGCTGCTGGGCACTCGGATCGCCCTGATGGAGCGGGGCAAGATCGTTTTTCTCGGCACTCCTGACCAATTCGCGTCATCCTCGGCCCCGCTTGCCCGGGCGTATCTGGAGACGATCGGCGTTTAGACACCGGAAACCTGAGTGTTATCCTTATCTCACCCACCACGATTTACGATGGCAGAGAGCATTGCATTTTCGAAGTCAGCCGATCGCGGCCAGATCTATGCCGAATTGGCTCCGCAGATCGAGGCGTTGATCGCGGGCGAGAGTGACCTGATCGCTAACCTTGCCAATGTTGCGGCCGTCCTACGCGAAGCGTTCGGCTTCTTTTGGGTCGGGTTCTACCTGGCCAAGGGCGATCAGCTTGTACTCGGGCCTTTTCAGGGACCGCTTGCGTGTACCCGCATCGACTTCGACAGCGGCGTGTGCGGTCATGCTTATACGACCCGCGAGACCGTCATCGTTCCAGATGTCGAAGCCTTTCCCGGCCACATCGCCTGCAGTTCCGCGTCAAAATCTGAGATCGTCCTGCCGATCTTCGGTCCCGGCGGCGAGGTCTTCGCCGTCCTCGACGTAGACAGCGACCGCCTCAACGACTTTTCCGAAACCGACGCCGTAGGCCTGAAAGCCATCACCCAGATCATCGAGCGAACTCTCTAACTGGTTGCCGGAGAAAGGATCGGGCATTGTCTTAGGCCGTTCCACTTTTCACCCGTTATGGAACGGGCTAAGTGCTGTCATAGAGGGCTTTAACCCCGAAATCGTTCCATTATTAAATAGAAGAGAGTAATTATGGAACGATTGCTCCGCTGGTGTCCCACTTTGGGACGGGCTAAATGTTGCAGCGAGTTGGTTTAGTGCCAAAAGTGTCCCAAACCTGGGAGGAATAAGGCCGGTGGGGCGCTTTTAGCTGTAACCGTCTTTATTACAACAATTAGAGCTTTCCATGACCGATTTGACACTATCGCTGACAGCATTTGTGGACACGGCCTCGGACTGCAAGAGCCTCCTTGAGCCGTAACATACAACGCTTTGAGCATATTGCACTTATTCCGTGCGGGCTTCTGCATTGGGCGTCCACAGAAAGGGTCACACCGTCCCGCCCGGCACACTCGGCCTTTGGGAAGATTTTTCGACATTCATTCGCCATTCAAAGATCACGGTGAAGTAAAGCCTTCATCGCCGCTGAAGATGCTACCAGATGTTGCGTGGGCGGTCAAGAATTGTATAGATGGGACAAAAGGGACAGGACCTATATCAACAAGTTTGTAAGGTCGAGTCTCACACCTGCCTTAAGAAGACCGCCGAAATTCATTCTTGTGCCCGCGTCGCGGGCTTCAGCATAAAGCCACGCGGCGTAAGCCCGTGGAAGGGTACGATATTGAAGCGAGCCCGCGTCGCGGGTGTAAGCGGTCAAGTCCACAAATAGCGAATGTCAACCTCGATATCATGAACCTTTAGCAACTCGAGAAATTCCTCTTCAAACGACTCCTTGCCGTGGTGTACCTTTTGATTCGCAATGTATCTTGTGATCCGTTCGATCTCCGTAGGCCCAACCGAAAATGCCGCATAGCCGTTTTGCCAGGAAAAATCTTTCGCGTCGGGGAACACATCGTGCATCCAGCCGGAGGCGTTAGACTTCAGGTCCCGTAAAACATCGGAGACGGCTTTGTCTGGCCTTAATTTTGTCAAGATGTGTACATGGTCTTCGACACCATTGATCATAAGCAAGATCCCGCCGAGGCCACGAATTATGCCGCCAATGTATGCGTACAAACGCTCTTCCTTATCTTTTGCGATAAGCGGACGCCGATCTTTCGTCGAAAAAACGATGTGATATAGCAGATTTGTGTATGATCTTGGCATATTTGCTGTCACCCGCTACGCGGGCTTTGACCGGGTTTTTACCGTTCCACGGGTTTACACCCGTGGCTTTATGCTTTTCACCCGCTACGCGGGCATAGAACCCGCACCGTTAGTTTGAATATTGTACATCGGTTAGAATTAGAGGTTGCGCAAATTTGGGGCGTTTTCTTTTAATTTATGACACCGGTTGAACATCCTTATTGGGTTTGGGCTTTATTTTTTTCGGTCGTGCTGGTCGCGTTGTTTGTTGACGTTGGCATTGTTAATCGCAAGGCGCATGCGCCTACGCGGAAGGAGACCATTGGGTGGAGCATTGTCTGGGTCTCGCTGGCGTTGCTGTTCAATGTGTTCATCTACTGGCAGGTCGGGACGCATTATGGCGATTGGACGCTGGCGTTGGCGCAGGCGAAGCTGTTCTTGACGGGTTACCTGATCGAGCTGTCGCTGTCGGTGGACAACCTGTTCGTATTCCTGCTGATCTTTAGCTATTTCAAGGTCCCGAAACAATTCCAGCACCGCGTTCTGTTCTGGGGGATCATGGGTGCCCTTGTCCTGCGAATGATAATGATCTTCGCGGGTGCCGAGCTGGTCGAGCGCTTCCATTGGATCATCTACATTTTTGGGGCGTTCCTGGTTTACACCGGCCTGAAGATGTTTCAGGACACGGACGAGAATTTCGAACCGCACGAAAGCGCGATAGTGCGTTTTGCGACGAAGTACATACGCATCGCAAAACACTATGACGGCGATAAGTTCTTTGTTGTAAAGGATGGTGTTCGCACCGGGACGCTGCTGCTTCTGGTGCTGATAACGGTCGAATTTACCGATCTTGTGTTCGCGGTCGATTCCATTCCGGCGATCTTCGGCATCACGACGGACAAGTTCATTGTCTACACGTCCAACATTTTCGCGATCCTCGGCCTGCGCACGTTTTTCTTCCTGCTGGCCGATCTTGCCGACCGATTTCATTTTCTCAAGTACGGGCTGGCGTTCATTCTGACCTTTGTCGGCATAAAAATGCTCTTGCCTCTCATTGCGGAAGGGCTGATAATGATTGTAGGCACCGATGGTTCGGGCTTTTCGGGATTCCTGGTCCGGTATAAGAACCATGAATTCGAACAGCTTGTGATCAACATCTCGCTTGGCGTCGTTGTTTTGTCGATCGCCGCTTCGGTCATCCTTTCTCTCCTCTTCCCGGCACCAGCAAAGACGAATAGCGTAGCAGAGGGCGGAGAGGACGAAGATCCGGGCGTGATCTAGCCGCTTTGATGGAAAGCAAGTATAAGAAAATTTACGTCGAGTGGTGGCGGATAAGGCGAAGCACCATTACGGGGTTGATCGTGTTCATGGCGGTCGCGTGCACGGTCGTTTTCGGCGGCTGGTATGCCATCAAGAACAACTGGTTCGTCGCCGAAGAACAGGGCGTTGCACCAAAGAATGCGGCCAAGATCATCTCGTTCGAAGGCGATGTCCGCATCACGCGTGCCGCCACCCGCGAGACGATAGTTGTCACCAAGGAAACCTACGTAGCGGCGGGCGATACCATCCAGACACAGGCCGATGGCCGGGCGATCGTCCAGATGATCGACCAGTCGGTCTATTCGGTGCGGCCGAATAGTACGGTAGTTATTCGCGACAATTCATCCTTTTTCGGCGGCGGCAATAATGTGCGCGTTTCGCTGGACGACGGGCAGTTGAATGTTCGGACCGAGGACCAACAGGGCAACGCCAAGAATATCGTCGAAATGCAGGATTCGGAGACGCAGCTCAATCCGCAGACCGATGCAAGCTTTAATACAGACGGGAACGGCGCCGAGATCAGGGTAAGCCGCGGCGGTGTTGAGACCAGCGTCGGCGGAAACAAGACGACGATCCAGGCGAACGAGTACGCCGCCCTTAATCAGGGCAAGGTAGCTTCCAAAGAGCAGCTTTTGCCGCCGCCCAAACCAGCCGTGCCGGGCAACATGGCGCAGGTCGTCGACGCGACCGGCGGCGGAGCATCGGTTGCATTCTCGTGGGCCGATGAGGGCTCGACGCCACTTTCCGGGTACTATCTGCAGGTCGCAAAATCGGGCTACTTTGCCGCGGACTCGATACTGGTCGACCGCTCGGCATTAACATCGCGCGAGTTTCGCATGGGCTCGTTGTCGCCGGGCACCTATTACTGGCGGCTAAAGGCAAGTTCGCGTTCGGGACAGACGAGCGATTGGAGCGAGCCGTGGAAATTCTCGGTGATACGCCGTGAAGCAAGCAGGCCGATCGAGGTCAGCGGCTGGCAGGTCGAGAAGGTCGGCGGGAACGTATACATAATCAGCGGAAAGACACAGCCGGGCGTGCAGGCAACATCACAAGGGAATCAGGTCTATGCCGCGTCAGACGGCTCATTTCGGCTGCAGATATCGACGCCGCTATCTGAAACGGCCGTTGAGTTTACAGATGATCGTGGAAACCGGTCCGGCGTCGTCATCTCGCTGCGCAACGGACGCGTTCTGAGAAAGCTTTAAGAGGAAATTCAGTTTTGTCGGCAGGCCATGACCATTCACATTCGAGCCGCTCACCGGGCAGCGTAAGGCGGCTGAAGATAGCGCTTGTCCTGACGTTTCTCTACATGATCGCCGAAGCGGTCGGCGGATGGCTGACCAATTCGCTCGCCCTGATCGCAGACGCCGGACACATGCTGACCGATGTTGCCGCGATGTCGCTGACGCTGTTCGCGTTCTGGTTCGCCGCTCGGCCGGCAACCTCGAAGAAGACATACGGATACTATCGGCTGGAGATATTGGCAGCGTTTGTGAACGGCATCGCACTCGTGCTGCTCTCGCTGTGGGTCGTTTACGAAGCGATAGAACGGTGGCAATCGCCGCCGGATATCAAGGACGTACAGCTTTTGATAATTGCCTCGGGCGGCTTGGTGGTCAACATCATCGCCGCATTCCTGCTGCACGCGGACCACAAACACGACCTCAATATGCGTGGAGCGTTCCTGCACGTGATGGGCGATCTGCTGGGTTCGGTAGCGG
>JANNNS010000028.1:0-7167 GCA_031398645.1 Acidobacteriota bacterium | reverse complement strand
TCCGAAAGCTCGTTCAACGGAGGAAAATCCTGGGCCAAAAGCGAAAGCTGGAATTTCAACGCAGTTCAGGGCCGTTCTAATTTTGCATGGGCTGTCGGACCTTCCGGCCTCGTTGCAAGGATCGGCCTGGCGACGACCCATTGATCCTTGCTCAGTAGACGATGACGAAGATGAGAAGAAGTATAAGGCTGAGTGAGAGTTTTAAGGACTTTCTTGAGAACGAACGAGCCGGAGCGATCATCCTGATCACTTGCACTGTACTTTCTTTAGTGCTGGCTAATTTTATACTTGGTCAGAGTTACGTGGGCTTTTGGCACGGATATCTCGGCCCGCTCAGCGTCGAACATTGGATAAATGACGGCCTGATGGCGATTTTCTTCCTTTTGATCGGCCTCGAGCTTGAGAGAGAACTGTACTCAGGCGAATTGTCCAGCCTAAAGAACGCCATGCTGCCTCTCTTCGCGGCACTTGGCGGGATCATTGTTCCGGCCTCGATCCATTTCTTCCTCAACAACGGCACTGCTACACAGCCCGGCGTCGGTATTCCGATGGCCACGGACATTGCATTTGCCATCGGCGTTCTCGCTCTTCTGGGAAACCGTGTGCCTGCATCGCTAAAGGTGTTCCTCGTCGCGCTTGCGGTGATGGACGACCTCGGAGCGATCATCGTGATCGCGGTTTTCTATACGGCCGAACTTTCGATCGGATATTTGCTGGCATCACTGGGCGTTGCCGCCTTGCTCCTAGCCCTGAACCATGTCTTTCGCGTGATGTCCCTGATACCGTATCTGATAGGCGGAGCTCTGATGTGGTACCTGATGCTTCGGTCGGGCGTACATGCCACGATAGCCGGTGTACTGCTGGCATTTACGATCCCGTATTCGCAAAAGCGTGACGACCACGACGCCCCGTCTCAGCGTTTGGAGCATTTCCTGCATAAGCCTGTTGCGTTCATCATTCTGCCAATATTTGCTCTAGCGAATACGGGCCTGATCATCGGAAGCGACTGGGCGGGCGAGTTAAGTTCGTCAAACAGCCTGGGGATCATGCTCGGCCTAGTGTTCGGTAAGCCGGTCGGGATCACAGTCTTCAGCATCGTCGTAGTCACCATCGGGCTGTGTCGACTGCCGCTCGATCTGAACTGGAAGCACATATTCGGCGCTGGTATGCTCGGTGGAATTGGTTTTACAATGTCCATCTTTATCACTAACCTTGCATTTACGGGCCAACAGGGCCTGATCGATTCGTCGAAAATGGCGATCTTTGGAGCCTCGCTCGTTGCCGGTATAGCGGGACTCGGTTGGCTGAAGCTGTTCGGCCAGCCAAATGAGGGTGACACCGATATGGACACAATGGACTTTGAGGACGACGGTGTCGCTGACGCAGTCGAGAATGCACGATGAACCCAAACTTCACCAGCGTTCCTTTCAAGAGTGAAAGTACCCACGGCATGACCGTGGTAAATGGGATCGCTAAGTTTTCCACGGCTGGTATTGTCATTGAGTTCGAATCAAAGCTATTTGGTGTCATCGGCGGGGGAGTTAAGGAGGTTCGCCTGCCCCTCGCGGAGATACTCGACATTAAGTTCAAAAAGGGCGTGTTCAGACGTGGCGCAAAGATCGAGATCAGGACCAAATCGTTCGCCAAACTGGCTGAACTCCCAAACAACGACGGAAAACTTACTCTTAAACTGGTGAGGGACGACTTTGAGCGGGGAATGTTGGCCGTCGAACAGATCCAGCGAGAAATGGCCGGACACGAAGCCCAACTTCCACCGCCTCAGACACCGGTCAGCCATCTTTTTCAAGACGAGACCGAGGACGAGACCAAGCCTCTCGGATAGTGCTAGAGCAAACCTTCCATCCTGCCTCGTCACTCTTCTATGAGCACTGCGGCAATTCTTCTCGGTGTTGAGTGGGGCAAACTCATACTGTTACTTGGCGGCACGTTGATCGTCACCGTCGTCCTCGTCGGTGGCGGCGCATATCTCTTTCTTAGGGTTTTTGCGTCTATAATGAACTCGCGGCGAGATTCGTGGGAGAGTTCTGCTCAGAAACTCGGACTCCTCGTAGACAGGTCGGCCACGGCTATTTACAAACCCTTCAGCGGAGAGTTCAACGGGCTGAAGTTTACGGTCTCCCATTTCGGCGTAATGCGCGGTGAACACTCGGTGGATGACCATGCGGCGGTCGAAATGATGATGGACGGTGAGGTTCGGTTCTCGTTCGAGATCGAAAAGCCGGAATCTATACTGCTCGATCTATTCGATGCCGGACAGCCCGAAACCGGCCACGACATCTTTGACAAAGCGTTCAAGGTCTCGTCAACAGATACAGCTAGGCTCAATCAAATGCTTCACATCGAAATGTTCGGCGGCGAAAGCCCGACCTTGCTGACCGATCTGCTTCTCGCCGCAAAACGCTACCACCGCGTGAAAGTTACCGACCGCTCAGTGATAGTGGGCGTTCGATGCGATTTTGGCCGATCGGACATCATCGAATCTACGATCAAGAAGGCTGCGTACCTAGCCGGCAGGATCGAGGAAGCGAGCAAAAACACCTCTCAGGGCATCCCACAAAAGGAGCCCTGAGAATTTGGAGAGTTTTGCTATCTCGCCGTCATGCGAGGATCGGGCTTCGGCGTCAGTTTATATTCCTTCGGCGGTTCAACCCCAAGCAGGTGTTTCACAAAATAGTCCCAACGGCGCCGCATCATGTAGAAGCTATCCGCACCATATCCGTGTCGCGCGTTCGGGAAAATGATCAGGTCATAGTCCTTGTTCGCTTTGTTCAAAGCTTCGACCACGAGCCAGGTGTTGTATGGAGGAACATTATCGTCCATATTCCCATGGGCCAGAAGGAGCTTTCCTTTGAGGTCCTTGGCGTACACCTGGTTTGCCTGTGCTTCATAGTTGTCCATGCCGCCCTCGCCCTTGGTCAGCAGGCCGATGTAACGTTCGCCCCAGTCATCTTCGTAGTTCCGGTTGTCGTGATTGCCCGATTCGGAAATGCCGACCTTATAGAAATCAGGGTGAATGAACAACGCCGCCGCCGTGGCAAAGCCGCCGCCTGAATGTCCCCAAATGCCGACGCGGGTCAGATCCATATAGGTATGCTTCGCCGCCAGTTCCTTCAATCCTGCGATCTGATCTCTTAGCGTGTTGTCCGCCATGTTGCCATAACAAACGTCGTGGAATGACTTTGAACGGTCAGGGTTGCACGTACCGTCGATGATCACGACAACAAACCCAAGTTCTGCAAGTGCCTGGTGATCGCTGCGGCTCGCTCCAAAGTTGCGACTTCCGACGCCGCCGCCCTGCGGGCCCGGATATATGTAGTTGATGACCGGGTACTTCTTCGCTCGGTCGAGCTTGGTCGGGGTAAACATCAAACCGTAGAGATCCCATTTTCCATCTCGGGACTTTACCGTGATCGGGGTTGGCGGTTTCCAGCCGGCGGCTACCAATCTCGATACCTCAGCCTTTTCGAGATCAGCAATGAGCTTTCCGTTCATATCGCGATAGACGGCGACGGGCGGCACATCAGGCTTGGAATAGTTGTCAATGAAGCCGCGGCCATCCGGAGTCAGCGTTATCTGGTGGTTGCCGTCCTCAGGCGTAAGGAGTTTCAATCCGCTGCCATCAAAATTGATGCGGTAGAAATGACTGAAATACGGGTCTCGTCCGGCTTCACGGCCATTTGCCTCGAACCAGATAACTCGAGCCTTTTCATCCACCTTCAAGATCCGTGTTACAACAAAGCTGCCTTTAGTGATCTGACTCTTTAGACGTCCGTTCGTCAGATCGTAAAGGTACAGATGGCCCCAATCGTCGCGTTCGGAGTACCAGATGGCCTCGTTCGTCGCCGGAAAGTAGCGCCAGTTGATCTCGCCTTGGCCCGATTCATACTGGGTCGCAACCTTTTCTTCAAACACCTCTCGGATGTCGCCGGTCGCCGTATCGGCGATCCTGAACTTGGCCTCTTTGTGGTCACGGCTGCTTGAGACAAATGCGAGTTTGGTCGAATCCGGGCTCCATTCGTTATCGTCAAAGCTTCCCGAACACGCGATGTCATCGCAAAGCGTTCCTCGTCGATCATCCGGTGCCATCTTAAATCTAACCGTTTTCGCGGTCTCGACGTCGATGATAACGCGATGTATCTTGATGATCTCCTTGTCCTGCGGCAGCGGATATTTCCACGCCTCAAGCTTTGGGGCACCTACGTTGGTAGTTACCAGATACATATCGCTGACGTGCCGCTGGTCCTGCTTGAACGTCGCAACCTTCTTGGAATCCGGCGACCAAAGAACGATCGCCCGGTCGCTGTGCTTCCAACCGGCATTGTCCGTCGCGTAGCCGAAATCTTTAATGCCGTCGGTGGTGAGCTGCGTTTCCTTTTTGGTCTCGATCTCGCGGACCCAGAGGTTCCAATCTTTGATAAAGACTTCGCGTTTTCCATCCGGCGATTTTACTGCCAAGCCGCCGAAGCGTCCCGGCCCGCCGCCAGCGGCCGGAGCGGTAACGCCAATGCTGGCAAGACTGTCGCCGACCTGCTTGGTCCCGTCGACCGGATTTACCATCACGAATTCCCTGCCCGTCGGTGTAAGTACTTGGTACCAAAACCGGCCATCTGGCAAGAACGTGGGCCGAACGCCGTTCCGGTCGACCAGCGGAGCCGTGCCGTATGAAAGCATCTTTTCGGCTCGGGCATAATCATCCGCGGTCAAAGCTGACTGAGCGACCGCGATAGAAACCGTAAGACACAGGTGTAAAGCGACAAATAGGATCGTTCTGTTTTTCATTGCTTTTATCAGAAGAGAGAATAGTGTGATAATACCCGACGAACGACAAATTGTCATTGGATTTAGACCAATTGGAGGAATCCCAGATGCCCAAATTCGTGATCGAACGTAATATTCCCGGTGCCGGTGAAATGTCGGCGAATGATCTGATGGCTGCGTCGCAGAAGTCTTGCAGTGTGCTAAACGGCCTTGGGGCTGAGATCCAGTGGATACACAGTTATGTGACCGACGATAAGATCTACTGTGTTTACACGGCTCCGAACAAAGAGTTGATCGAGGAACATGCCCGCAAAAGCGGCTTTCCGGCCAACAGTATCTCCGAGGTCAAGGCGATGATCGACCCGACCCGTGCGCACGGTTGATTAAAGTAATTGGCTAAACTCGAAAAAGACCTCGGAAAGTTGATCAGCACGCACACTACCTCCCCCGTTTTTCTCCAGCGGGCCGCGATCGTGGCGGTGGTGTCGTTTCTTTTCTTTTTGGCGATGCTCATCGCCTTTTACGTGCGGCAGCACATTGGCTATTTCTTCCTGTCTACCGCATTTTTGATCGTTTATATCTTCACGTTGGTCGGGTGGGTAGTGCAGAAGCGAAATGCTGTCGGAATTTACCAGAACGGCATCAAGTATAAGAAGTTCCGGGCGGCTTGGGATGAGATCGCCGGCGTCAAGGCTGATCAGGCCGGCCTTGAACTCACCAAAGGCAAACGAGAGAAGGTGCTTATATCGTCTTCGATGCTCCGGTTCGACTCCATCGTCCGCGCGGTTAGGCAAGGTGTTGAAGCTGAAGAGCGTCAAATCCCGTAAGTATTCTGTGATAACAACTTAGGAAAAAGCGTCTCAACCGCCACTGTCCCAGGCTGGGACACTTTTGGGACACCTATTTTGGGATTTAAGTCTCTTCACTACAACATTTAGCTCGAAGTGTCCCAGTGTCCCAGCATTTTTCACCAGGCATTCCGCGAAACCCCGTATCTTACTGGCCGTTGGGTCGTCCTTACCACCATTTCAATTGTCAAAGAGCCGACCCAACATGTATCACATGTGCAACATTATTGCAACCCCGTCCCGCGGCAGATGGCAGCTTAGGTCGGCCCCATAGTCACCTTTGTGTCTTTTTGCTCTGTACCCTTTGTGTTGAAAGAAGAGTTTAAACACGAAGGACACGAAGGCGGGACACAAAAAGCGCGAATCATCTAGGCCGTAATATTTTCCGGTCACCAAACGGCCATTCTTTTTATTCAAAGCACTTTCTTGTATTCTAGTGTTTTGGGTAGGTTAGTGATCCGGAGAGCTGTATGAGTCTAGAAGTAGTAATGCCGCAAATGGGTGAGTCGATCACCGAAGGAACCGTTTCGAAATGGCTAAAGGCCGTCGGTGACAAAATCGAGAAGGACGAGGCGATCCTCGAGATCTCGACCGATAAAGTCGATGCCGAGGTTCCAAGTCCGGGAGCCGGAGTTTTGCTTGAAATACGGCATCAGGAAGGCGAAACAGTCGAGGTCGGAACGGTAGTGGCTGTTGTTGGTGCCGAAGGCGAAGTCCCCGCCGAAACTCCTCCGGCCCAGGCTCCGATCGCAGAAGCAGTTGCCGCTCCGATTGAGGCTCCGCTTGAAGAGGTCCCAACACCAGAAATTTTGACCGAGGCGGTTTCGGCCCCGGTTGCAGAAGCTCCCGCAGCACCCACTGCGTCTGGCCCAGCGACCGAGGTCGTAATGCCCCAGATGGGTGAGTCGATAACCGAAGGTACCGTGTCGAAGTGGCTGAAAGCAGTGGGCGACAAGATCGACAAGGATGAACCGCTGCTTGAGATATCGACGGATAAGGTGGATGCCGAAGTTCCGTCGCCTGCTGCCGGGATATTATTGGAGATCCGTGCGAACGAAGGCGAAACGGTAGAGGTCGGGTCGGTCGTCGCTCTTGTCGGAGCTGAAGGAAGTTCGGCGGCACCGAGTCCTGCAAAACAGGCACACGAGGTTGTGTCCGCACCTGTAGCCAAAGTCGCGGAGGCCCAGGCTCAGCCTGTACAGGCCGTTGCGGCGGCAGCCGCAGGGAATGGCGGCCAGAATGGCGGTTCCTCGGTAGATGAACTGCGGCGGTCGAAATCGAGCCCGCTGGTTCGCAATATTGCTAAGGAGCACGGCATAGATATCACCCGTATTCCCGGCAGCGGCATCAGCGGACGCGTCACAAAGGATGACATTCTGTCGTTCATTGATACAGGTGCCGCACTCAGGCCTCAGGACCTATTGGTCGGCCATGCGACGCCGGCGGCCGCACCTTCAGCACGATCGGCCCCGACGCAGGCTCCGCCTCACGTGATCGCACCGGCGGCTGGTGACCGGGTCGAGAAAATGTCGGTGATGCG
>JANNNS010000010.1:0-3698 GCA_031398645.1 Acidobacteriota bacterium | reverse complement strand
TGGCGTTCAGTCCGGCGTTCTCGGCGGCGAACACGGCTTGCTCGGCTTGCATCTTCGAGCGGCCGTAGCCCAGGTACGGGTGGTAGGGCTCGTCGGTTGACGAGAGTGACGGCTGGCTTGAACTCCTGGTTGACGGAAAGTATGTCGCCGCAAGTAAGCTGGCTCCACTTCGTGCCGAAACCAACGAGCTTATTTCGATATTCGTCACAATGGTCGTAAATACAAAGAAGCGAGGAAGGCGATGAACTCATCCCTCATCCCTCATTTCTCATCCCTCTACTATGGTTGAGCGAAGTCAAAAGGATGTTTGGCGGATTACCCCTTGGCTGCTTATCGTGCTGCTGTTGGGAAATTTCCTTTTGATGGCATTTGATGCCCGGCAGATCGGGTCACAGCAGCGGATCATTCGCCTGTGGGCGCAGACCGTCGCGGATTTTGTTCAGTCGCCGGTCACGACGGTTACAGCCGGCGTGACCAATTACTTCTCGTCCATCTCAAACCTTCGTTCTGCTCAGGACGAAAACGACCAATTAAAACAACGCATCCAGGAACTTGAGGTCGAACTGAAGGGAGGTGCGGATCTGACTGCGGAAAACGAACGGCTTCGCAGCTTGCTGGACCTAAAGGAAACGAGCAAGTACAAGGTCCTGAACGCCCGCATCATCGGCCGTGACCCTTCTATCTGGTTTGATTCATCCATCGTTAACCGCGGAAGCATGGATGGCGTGAAATTGAACATGCCCGTCGTGACGAACGGCGGCCTGGTAGGACGCGTCACTGCAGTAAGCCCGCTTACCGCCCAAGTCGATCTTATCACTCGCGATAAATCCGGTGTCGGCGGGATCGTAGGCGAGATAAGCACCTCGAACGCGTTGGGCGTAATATCGGGTTCCAGCAAGAAAGACCTGGTCGAGATGCGTTACGTCGCGGGAAGTGTTGATGTCCAGGTAGGCCAAATGGTCTATACAAGCGGCCAGGACGGCATCTATCCGGCGGGTTTGAAGATAGGCGAGATCGTTGAGGTCGTGACCGGCTCCGCGACCACGCCGCACAAGATCATGATCCGGCCTAGTTCGCGGATCGATTCAATGCAGGAGGTCGGCATCCTGCTTTACGAGCCGCCTGCGAAGCAGGAGTTCGAACAAAAGCTTCCTAACGCCACGAACGAAACGAAGAAGCCGCGGTAGCATCGCGGAGAAAAGATGGATCAGGTAAAGATCACAGTAGCTTTGGTTATAGCGATACTTCTGCAGTGGACACTGCGGAACGTCGCCGAACCGCTTGCTTACATCGACTTTCCTTTGATCATCGTCGTCTATGCCGCCCTCCAGCGTGACGCGATCAAAGCCATCTTTTTCGGTACCTTTGCAGGGCTCGCGGTGGATGCCTTGAGCGGCGGCCTTCTGGGCTCGAACGCATTCACTAAAACCCTTATTGCATATATAGTTTCGGAGCTTGCGAGGCGTGTCTACATGGACAACCTTTTGCTCCGCATACCCGTCATAGCGGGAGCGTGTTTGCTGAACAGTTTGCTATATTTTGGCCTGCACAGGTTGCTTGGCCAGCTGCCAAAAGGTGATCCGATCATCGTGGCCGCGTACACGCTGATCGGAACTACTATCGCAGGCACATTCATCTACATACTTTTAGATTACGTACTGGTCGAGAAGAAGCGGAACAGAAAGCCCGAATTCTTCTCGAACCGGCGACAGACGAGGCGAAAGAACCCGATAAGATTCTCGCGGTAGGTGGCTATGAAGCTGAACGAACAAGGTCAGAATCTCTTTGCAAGGATCGCTACGATCCAGATCGTGGCGTTCGTTTTGCTGACGATCCTTGGGGTCCGTCTGTACTATCTTCAGGTCGTTCAGGGAGACTATTGGGCTGGCCGGGCTGAGAATCAGCGTATTCGGCTCATCCCGATCCCGGCGCCGCGTGGCGCGATCTTTGACCGGAATGGCAAGATCCTTGTCGATTCACGGCCTACCTATAATGTCGTTCTTTCAAACGAGCCGATCAAGAAGATCGACGTAAATGACCGCGTCGACGATTATGCCCGAGGGCTAGGGCTAGAAAGTCGCTTTGTCGTCGAAAGGTTGAATCTAATCAAGAAGCAGAATGACTTCGAGACGATGGTGCTGAAGGAAAGCGCCACCATGCAGGATATAAGCTGGGTCGAATCCCATTCGCTTGAGTATCCGGAATTGAGGATCGAGCTTCAGCCTCAGCGATTCTATCCGCACGGCCCGAACGCTGCCCACATTCTCGGCTATGTAGGTGAGATCAGTCCAAAGCAGCTTGAGTCCGAGGAATGGAAAGCGAAGGGGATGCGGCCCGGCGACATCATCGGCAAGGGCGGCCTTGAGCAGTACTACGACGAGTTTCTTAGGGGCAAGCCCGGCTATCGAAAGGTTATTGTTGACAGCCGGGGACGCGTGCAAAGTGAGATCGAGGTCGTCCAGCCTCAGTCCGGACAGGATCTGATCTCAACGATCGATTTTGACCTCCAGATGGCGGCGGAGACGCAGCTAGCCAATTCTGCGACCAAACGCGGAACGATCGTAGCGACCGATCCGAACAACGGCGAGGTATTGGCGATGGCGTCATGGCCTTCGTTCGATCCCAATATTTTTGTTCAGGGTAGCAAGACGAGTGAGGGCCGTAAACAGATAGCCGCATATTGGCAGGATGAAGAAAGGCCGCTTTTTAACCGTGCGATACAGGGCCGCTATCCTCCGGGATCGACCTGGAAGATACCCGAATCGGTCGGTGCGCTCCAGCAGGGCGTGATTACGGTTGAGAAATCGAACATGGTCTGCGGCGGCGGCATCACCATCGGTAACAAGCACACCCGTTGTATGGGAAGCCACGGTGCGCCGCCACTTTCGTACGCGATCACAAAATCGTGCGATGGCTATTATTACCGCCTTGCTTTGAAAATGGGGATCGAAGGGCTGATCGAGATGATCGAGACCTTTGGTTACGACAAGCGCTCGGGTATCGATCTGCCCAATGAAAAAGTGAGCCAAACGCCGAAGAGCTGGAAGCCGATCGTCGAGAAACGTGAAGGCCGATGGCCCGACATTCGCACAGTTTACGCCTCGATCGGGCAGGATACAGTTTGGGTAACGCCGATCTCGATGCTCCGCGCAGTTTCGAGCATCGGAGTTCACGGCAAGATGTACGTTCCTCATTTCCTTAAGGAATTCAAGCCCATCGGTGCCGTTGGCGAGGAAGGCGACACGGCCTATATACCCGCCCGGCCCGGATTTGGATTTGACCGCCCTGAACCGAAGATGATCGTGATGACCGATGCTCAGAACGATCTGATGGTCAAAGGTATGTGGGGCGTTGTGCAGGGCGGCGGTACGGCGGGCTCTATCCGCATTCCAGATTTTGATATTGCCGGCAAGACCGGTACCGCACAGGTAGCTGAACTTGGTAAGGACGTAGGTGACAAGAAAGATCATGCGTGGTTTGTGAGCTTCGCTCCGGCATACAAGCCCGAGATTGCGGTGATCGCGTTGATAGAGAACGTCGGGTTTGGCGGCAGCCATGCAGCCCCGGCGGTGAAAGGTGTTTACGAAGCTTATTTGGCAAAACGCGGCGGAGCGGTTCCGCCGCCGGCCGCAGATCCAAATTTAGTTGCAAAGAGATAAATGGTAGCGATCATAGAAAAACGTGACCTGCGTGATTTC
>JANNNS010000282.1:0-8131 GCA_031398645.1 Acidobacteriota bacterium | reverse complement strand
AGAAAAGGGGTTTCGGCTCTTGTTTGCCTCAGCGCCGCACAAAACCTTAATCAACTGCTGCGCTAGGAGCTTGAATGCATACAGCACCTTTCCCCGTTTATCTGGTCCGAGACGGAGGATCTAGACCGATGACCGTGGGGGCGACAACGGGCGTTCCGCACGCGCGAAGAAATTCGTTCGCCAGCGAACTTGCCGGCATCCGGACACCGACGGTTTCCAGTCCCGCAGTTGCGAGCAAAGGAACGCGCTCCGATCTTTTCAATACTAAAGTAAGCGGGCCGGGAAAAAACTTCTCGATCAAAAGTTTAGCGAACTCAGGAACTTCCTCGGCAAGTTCCGAGATCTGCCCAAGATTCCCGACGTGTGCAATTAGCGGATTATCGGACGGCCGGCGTTTTGCTTCAAATATTTTTGCGATCGCGGCTTCGTTAAATACACTTGCGCCAAGGCCATAAACGGTCTCGGTCGGAAATGCGACGATCCCGCCGCTCCTTATAAATGAAGCGGCGGTCTCGATCGATCTTGTAAGCTCTGTTCGCACTTTACGAGTTTCACGCAAATCGGTGAACTTCGCAAAAGCGATCAACCTTCTGCTTCGCGCGTAACGGCTGCCTCGCCGCCGATCTTTGCGGCGGTCTTTGCCAGGACAATAAGCACAAATATCGCGACCACCGTGGCAATGATCGCGTACGTAAATAAGCCGGCGAGGCTGTCGTCCTCACCCAAGATCGATTTCATTGCTGTTTTGATCGCATCATTCCACGCCAGGGCACATACCAGCCCTAGTGCGGCGGCTGCAAGAGTGATCATTGATTGAACGATTGCCTTCGATTGCTCGATTGATTTTGACATAGCTATTCCTCTCTGTTATCTGGATTTCGGTGATTCGTATTCTACATCAACTCAAGCAATGGAAGAATCCAGTCCGAAAGAAAATCTCCGCAAAAAACTACGGCCGAGCCGTCAATAGTCTGTACCGGCAGAGATTGCCAGCCAAAAGGGGGTCGCCGGTTTTATATTCAAAGGAGGACAGCAATTATGTTACCAACATTACTTTCAACAGTCGGGATCATCGCAATTCTTATCGGCCTTTTACTACCCGCCATTCAAGGAAATCGCGGATAAACGAATCAATTTTGCCCACACGGCGGCCTGCTCACGCGAATGCGGAGCGGGCCTTTTTTATTGTTTGGCGGGTGCGTTAAGATTTATCTAAGGATGACGCTCGACGAAAAATTAACGCAGCTGCCGACCGCCGCAGGAATTTATATTCACAAGAATTCCGGCGGCAAGATAATTTATGTCGGCAAGGCGAAAAACCTGCGCAATCGGGTCCGCCAATACTTTCAATCGAGCCGCAATACGGACTGGAAAACGCGTCAGCTTCACAAATTGATCGCGGATTTTGAATTTATCGTCGTTGATAGTGAGGTGGAAGCCCTCGTTATTGAATCCAACCTTATCAAAAAGCATAAGCCGCGGTTCAATGTCATGCTCAAGGATGACAAACAATATCCGCACTTAAAAATGACGAACGAGGCATTTCCGAAAGTCGTCATAACCCGAAAGATCGTAAAGGACGGCTCGCAATATTTTGGCCCCATGCTTCCGGCTTCGCTTGCCCGGCGTACGCTTGATCTGGTCAACAAAGCATTTCAACTCAGGACCTGTGATATTGAGATCGACGGCCGTTTGCCCCGTCCGTGTCTTGAATATCATTTAAAGCGATGTCTCGGGCCGTGTGTAAAAGGTTTGTGTACGCAGGATGAATATACCGAAGCGGCCCGCGATGTTCGCGCGGTTTTAGAGGGCCGCAACAAAGAACTTGCCGCCGATCTCGAAAAGAGAATGTGGCATTTCTCCGAAGAAGGCCAATACGAACTTGCAGCAAAATATCGCGATCTTCAGCGTGCCGTCATTGCCCTCGGCGAACAGCAGAAGATGGCGTACACTGCCGAACGCGACGTGGACATCTTTGGATATCATCGCGAAGAGCAGCGGCTTGCGCTTCAATTATTCACAATGCGCGAAGGGCGGATCGTGGGCCGTCGAGAGTTCTTTTGGGAAGATCTGCCCGAAGGCGAAGAGTTCAGCCCTTCGGATTTTTTTGGCGAAGTTTTGGTCCAATATTATTCGACCGATTATGTGCCGCTAGAAATTCATGTTCCTAATGATTTCGAAGACCGGCCGGTGTTAGAAAAACTCCTGACCGAACGCCGCGGACGGCGCGTGCGCATTGTGCTTCCCAAAATAGGCGAGAAAAGAAATATGATCGGCCTAGTGGAAACAAACGCGCGCATCGCCTTTGAGCAGCGTTTCCGGATCTTAAAGCCCGATTCGCAAAAGGTCCTCGAAGAGCTGCAGGAAGTCCTCGAACTTTCCTATTTCCCACAGCGGATCGAATCGTTCGACATTTCAAATATCTCGGGTTCAGAGAATGTTGCGGGAATCGTAGTTTTTGAGAATGGGAAACCTTTCCGCGCAGGTTATCGGAGATTTATCATCCGCTCGGTCGAAGGCCAGGATGATTTTGCCTCAATGCGCGAAGCCGTCTATCGTCGTTACAAAAGAATTCTGGAAGAAGGCGGACAGCTTCCCGAACTTATTTTTATCGACGGAGGAAAGGGGCAATTGTCTGCGGCTGCCTCGGCGATGCGCGAGCTTGATCTGGAACAAATAATGCTCGTCGGATTGGTTAAGCCGCCAAAACAGCACAAAGAGATCTCGCATCTGCTGGTCAAAGGCCGCGAAAACAAACCCATCCCCTTCGACCGCAACTCGCTCGCGTTCCGGCTTATCCTAAACATCCGCGAAGAGACGCACAAAACCGCCCTCGAGTTCCACCGCAAACGCCGCGAGAAACGCGACTTTACCTCAGAGCTTTCAGAAATCCCCGGCATCGGCGAGAAAAGGAAAATGAAGCTCCTCAAAAACTTCGGCTCGATCGAACGAATAGCAAAAGCTTCCCCCGAAGAACTAAAACCCTTCATCGGATCAAAAGCCGCCAACGAACTCGCCCAACATTTCGAACGCCAACGCTCGATACCAGCGGACCAAAAGAATTTTGCCCGCGAATAGCGCGAATAATGCGATGAAAATGCACCTTATTCGCCTTATTCGCGTAATTCGCGGGCAAAACTCTTCCTTCTTTTCGCCCGCACAAACAAAATAGCCCGCGAAATTTCACGGGCCAAAAACCTTCCTGTTCCTTTTTGCGTCTTCTGTGCCTTTTGTGGCAATTAACTCCGGCTTACGAAACCGTGACCGGATAGTTTGCCGAGTAATTCCCGACCACTTCGTTCTTCTTAATGAACACAGCTCGGACAAAACCTTTCTCGGGCTGATTTGGGGTTTGCGGGGTTACCTGGAAACCGCCCGGAGTGTTCGTCAGGAACGCGACCGTCGTAAAATTATTTCCGTCTCGCGAATACTCCACTCTCAGAGCGTCCATGCCCTGCATACTTCCCGTCAGGTTCACCATATATCCCGTCGAGGCCTGCGCGGTCAGGTCCGGCGTCACCGAACTCGGTGCAGGCCTTGAGGTTTCCGCCCCGACCAGGCCCAGATCTTCCCCGATCGCCAGCGTGTAACCCGGCGAAGCCACGATCTGATCCCGCAGCCTTACAAACTGCGTTAACGATCCCACTTGATAGACGACCGCTCCCACAACCGGAAAGACCGGAGCCGCCGCGGCATTTGCACCAACCGGCTCGCCCGTCAAAACAGAATCGCGCCACTGCGTCATTGCCTGCATCGTCGTCCTGCACTGATCGGTCGAATTTATAGCTCCTATGATCGCTTCGCAAAGGTCCTGTGCCGCTCCAACCTGTGCCGGCGTCAATCCCAGCACCGTCGCATAACTGGCGATCTTCACCATGAAGTTCTGCACCTGAACCAGAGTGTCAGGCAAAGTCGTAGCCAACCAATATTTACGTGGCATATCTTTTCATCTCCTAAATTGTATTTGGTTTTGGGATTTGCGAGAGCCAGGCCAGGACGGCCACAGGCAGGAACCACTAAAACTCAGCGGCCTTTTTTTCAATCTGCCCCGAACAAGTCAGGAGCATCCGGCGAATCCAAAAATATTATAAACATACCGGCGAATCACAAATCAATACTTTTTTTCAGTGACCGCGATCACAAAAACCCAGTATTTTACTGCCTCACAGCGATCGTCCAAAAATTATTTTCCCCGACGCCCAGCGCAATTCCTGGAAATAGGGCAGGGATGAGTCCGCGTTTATACAAACCGAAATGGGAATATATTAAATCGATAATGGTATTGCTCAGCACACATGTCAAACTTCTCATAGTTCTTGATCTTTCTGATTTCGCTATAAAAGTAGTCGGACAGATGGTCTTGGGGAGTAATGAGTTGGCGTGGAGTATTGGTTTCAAAAAGACTTCCTTGGTCGTGTGAAGATGGTGGCGGAATTTTGTTCTCAAGAATATATCGGAAGCAGCCGGCGACGACATCCGCGAGCTGGATCAAGTGGTCGCCGTCTGAATCCAGCAGTTCGACGTCTTGGATCGCTCCTCTTATGCGCGTCATCCAGTCGGGCTCGAATGTTGGTTGAGATCTCCAGCGTTGCAGGGCCTCGCTCTTGAAGTTCAAAGTCTTCGTCAGTCTGGATAGATCATATTCCATACCGACCTTACCTAAGTTCCGACCGTCTATATAGATTTTGACCGGTTGGTTCTTAACTTGATTCTTAATGAAGCAATGAGTGAGAAATTGGAAGTAGAGCATAAAGAAGAATTCGTGCTTAGAGCATGAACGCGCCTCGGTGAAATCTCTTTCTACCCGATCGTATTCCGTTTTCTCAAGATACATTACGCCGAAGCTGATTTTTTTCTCGACCATAAACCTGAAAAAGATCCGCTCCAGATATTCTTCATACCGACTTCTCTTGTCTCTCCTTTGTGCGTTTTTGAATTCTCTTGAGATTTTTGTCCACTTGAGTTCCTCAACAATGCCCCTCTGATTCCGAAAGCCTTCAATTTCGTCAACTATTTCACCGAAGACTGATTCGGCAAGAAGAACTCCGTGAAAGACATAGTAGGGTGAAACTATTTCTTTGTCCCTGTTCTTCCAGGTCTCGTCACAATAGATTCGATAGCTAACAGGTACCATGATCAAGCGGTCAAAACTTTGGTACTTTCCTCGCCGTACTGGCTGATGACTCTCACGGCGATCTTCTGGCCGGGGGATTTTATCTTTATGGGGTGCGAGATGTGGCCGTAGATTCGGTCGAAGGCTTCTTCGTCTATTTCTATCTTTAGGGTTTTCTCGGCTCTTGCTCGTGTCCGGTCTTTTGCAAGGTTGTCGAGGCCTTTTTTCCATTTGGCGAACTCGTCTTTGTCGCCGCCGCAGAAGAAAACTTGCCGGACAATAAAGTTTGAACCGTCGTAATTGTCATCGACCATCCAGTAGGCGATGTCGTGGAGGTCTCGGGCTTTTACTTCGTCTTTGATCGGGTCGTAGATATCCAGTCCTTCGATCTCGACCGTGGCGGTTTCGCCGTCACGGTGGAGTTTTATTTCCGGTTCTCCAATCGTAACGAACGAGGCAGCGGACTTTGCGGGCTTCTTTTTTAAGCCCTCCTGTAAAAGGTCATCGTGGATACGGGCACGCGTAACCTCGAAATTGCCCATCGAAGTTGTGTGCGTTCCGCCTTCGATGTCGCTCTCAAAGCTAAAACCAAGAATCACAAGCCAGGTCGCTCCGTCTTTTTTCGCTCGGACCTTTTCAATACACTTGCTTACCGTTCGACTGCTCACTGTTCCGAATTTCGGGCCAATATGAAAATGCGCCATTTTCTCACCGACGCCATTTTCATAAAATCCAACCGCGTTAAGGTGTTCATCGGTTTTTAGGTCGATACGACTGAACATAACGTGTTCGTTACTCCGACCATTCTTAATGCCGGTTGCTTCAAGATGAGCTTTAATTACCTGTTCAAAGCTCTCGCCGCTTACCATCTTTTCTTCGGCGATCTCTTCAGGCAAGATCGGCTCAAAGTTCTGCAAAGTCTCGACCGTGAAAGGACCACTGACGCGGAGTCTCTTGTTATCTATATCCGGTTTGTCATAGAGAGTCTCGGTCGCCGGCGGTTCGTCGTTCGCCAAGGATTTCAGGGTAACGTGCGGCACCGTCTTATAATCAAATCCCTGACGGATATCCTTGCCCGCTTCGTCATAAAGTCTGTAGAAAGGAAATGTTGTCGTCATCAGTCGCGTCTTTGCAATATTCAACGCGATGCGGCTTGTATCTGTTGTGATCCAGCGTCGTCCGAATTGTTCTGCCACAAATGCAGTTGTTCCACTTCCACAGGTTGGATCAAGGACAAGGTCGCCCGGATCAGTGGTCATTAAGACACAGCGCTCAATCACCTTTGGATTGGTCTGAACCACATAGTCCTTCGCAATCAGATTTACGGTGTCATCCCAAACGTTTGAAATTTGGCTCGCAGGGTAGTCCTCATGATATCGGATAAACTTGATTGTGTTCTCGGAAGCGTAGAGTCTCCCGAGCTCGGCCAACCGATTCATTCCCGCCTTTGTCGTTTTCCAGTGTCGATTTGATCCGCACCGATATGTGCGGCCCTTGTATTCAAAATCGTAACTAAGGTTCGCAGATTCGCCGCTTGAAACGAGAGGTTGATAAAGGAGGTATCTAGCATCATCGGGGATCTCGCCATCAATGTCGGACAGACGAACTACTCTCCCATCGGACAATTCAACTCTATCGTAATAAGATTCTTCACCAAATTTTTTCAGTTCAAACAGCTGTCGATATTTAGATTTCGCGAGCTCCGCATTTTTCGTATACCAAAGCACGTGATCATAAAGGTTTGAGACAAAATTTGTCTCAAATCCACTAGACCGCTTAAAGGCCAGCACACTTACGAAATTCTCACTCCCGAAAACCTCGTCCATCACACTTCGAATCAAATGCACATTCTCGTCCGATATCTGCACAAAGCAGCTTCCACTTTCGGTCAGGAGTTCTTTTGCTATCAGAAGACGGTCGCGAATATATGAGAGGTAGGAATGAATGCCTAGTTCCCACGTGTCGCGGAATGCCTTGATAACTTCGGGCTCGCCGGTCAGGTGTTCGTCGCTGCCGTCTTTCACATCGCGGTTGTTAAGCTTTATCTGCCAGTTCGACCCGTACTTGATGCCGTACGGCGGGTCCATATAGATCATCTGGACCTTTCCGGCCATTCCTTCTCTTTCGAGAAGGCTTGCCATTACTAAATGGCTATCGCCCTGGATCAGGCGGTTTCTCCACTTGTCGCTGTGAGCGTAATATCCCGCAACTTTCTCAAGATCCTCGCGGTCGATCATGTCTTTGAAGGCTGTCGGGATCTCACCGAACATATCCTGCTGCGGATTCTCTCTATCCTCGACTATGCGGTAAAGATTTCTGATCAGCGTTTCAGGCTCAATGTGCTCGTGGCGATAGAGCGAACGAATATCAACACGCAAAAGCTCTTCGCGGTCGTCGTTCCCGTACTTGTTCATCCAGAACAGTTCCGGATCTTGCCCACGGGTGACTACAGGATTCACCGGAAGTTCAAGAGTCTTTTTCCCCGCCTGAACATGAGGATTAGCATCCTCAAAACCCGCTTCCTCCTTGCTTGGAATATACGCCCGCTTTTCTTCCTTATGCTTTATGCTGTCGATCTTTTTGGTCATAGTGGACTCATTTAGAGGAAATTACTAGATTCGGCTTTTGGTACCGGCTCCTCACCACCGACTACACCGACTGGCGGCCTCCGTTCACTCCTCAGGATAAATGATCTGAACTTTCTGCGGCTCACCATCACGAGCCTTTTGTGCTCGCCATTTTTTGTGAAGAAGTAGTCCATGAACGCGCCGGGTATGCCTGTCTAGTTCATCTGCTTCGGCAAACGTCCTACAAAACTGACAGCCTAATAGGCCGTGATCCGTAAGCATGTGGTCGGGAAGTTCACTCTTCAGGAACTTACCCTTGCACTCCAGGCATTCGACCGGCCTAAGTCGGTCCTGTTCCAGCAATCGCCGCGAGGTCAATCTCTCCGCCTTTTTTGAAGAATTCTCGCCAGGCCTTTTCGCCGGGCCGGGTTTTCCCACCGCCTTACTAACC
>JANNNS010000277.1:0-2525 GCA_031398645.1 Acidobacteriota bacterium | reverse complement strand
TCACTTTAGCCTCCGGAGCCTCGTTGATCACTTTCGCCAGCTCACTTAGTGTACCAGTAGCCGGAAGCAGTGGACTGGAACTATCATACCTTTGCCAGCAAAACCCGCCTCGCCCGATCGGGACTACGCATATCTTGGGATCAGTCGCTTCCTCAGCGATCGCCATTGCCCGCAACGTCGAAACTCCAATGCAGGGGACACGGAATGCCGTAGCAAATCCTCTAGCCGCGGCTAGCCCGATGCGGAGGCCGGTATAGCTGCCCGGACCGTTCGAAACTGCAACACGCGATATTTCCCTTTTCGAGACTCCCGATATATCGAATATTTCGGCCAAGCGGACGATCAGTTCTTCTGAATGGGATACTTGGCCGGAGCTGTGCCATGAGCCGATCACCGAGCCACCACTCAAAAGTGCCACGCTGCCACCACAAACCGCCGCCTCGATAGCAAGAATGACCATATAGACTATCGAAACTTCAGTAAGGCTGTTTGAGCGACGCCCCTTAGCGACGGAAATACCCGATCTCTTAAGCTTCCAAGTTGATATCGAAGTCGAGATCCGTCATCAAGACTCCCTTCCTGTTCGATCGTCGCCTGAAGCGGGTTTGGCGGGAAGCGCTTTCGAAGCTGTCGAAATAACTCCTTAGGATCATTCAAACAAGTATGAAGCGACCGGTGCGGAATGCCTGCTTCCCACTCCTTTTCAACCGCGGACACGAGCCACTTAGGAAGTGACAGGTCTTGGGCCGAAAACGGTAGATCACGGATGTCCAAATCGCAATACTTATGCGTTAAACCCAGCACCGCAAGGATCCATCCTCGTCGGACTTCGCTTACCTGGCCAAGGCATTTATCCCAATCGAAATCGTTCGGGCGGTTGCGAACCGCATAGAAAATATCATAAAGCCTATCTTTACTTTCTCCGCCATCATTTAGCCAATGAACTGCGAGTATTCTAAGGTGGTCTTCGGGACACGGTATTCGGATCGGGTATCCATCAAGTTCAACTTCGACCGAGTCCGAAACGATCTCTTGCCATGGTTTAGTGTCCAGATGTCTTAGTTCAAGGTGGAGATCCACCGCGATCTTTGAAGCTAGAGGCGAAAGAAGGAGTTTCTTTGTTCTATCGAAATCGGAGCGACTTACGGCTATGTCAATGTCGGAATAGAATCTAATTCGATCGTTAGGATAATTTCGAGCGGCAGCCCAACCCTTAATAAGTAATGGTTCAACGTCATGATCTCGAAAGAAGCGAAACGCCTGAATCGTCTCTAGTTCCAGTTTGCGTGCAAAGAGTATGCTCCACCGGTTGTCCGCGGGTTCGATCTTTTGATTGTTGGGCTGCGAACTCACACTGGCTCCAATACAAAAGAGCAGCAAACATAATCAGTGTTTGCTGCTCGAAAAGTTTTGAGGACCCGAACAAACTAGGGACGGCACTGTCCGTTACCGTTGCAGGTCGTCGTGGGGCAACCCAAGTTAGGAGCTGCCTGACATTCAGCATCGGAATTACAGTTACACGAGGCAGCAGCAAGGGCCGTCGGCGGAGCTACAAGGGATGCGATCACCGGTAGTGCCACCATTGAGGTCAAACCGATGCGCTTGATCACATCACGTCGGGACATGCCCTTAAACTCAGCCTGGATGCCCTTTTCGAGGAGATCATTTGTATTAAACTGATCAATAGCAAGCCAAACAAAGTCATCAGAGATCTTTTCGCCGGCAACCGAACTGACGTGGGCGGCTATCTCAGAGACCGAACGACTTCCGTCGCAGGACTGCCACACCAGAGCGGCCGTCTTATTCAAACAGTGTGCCTTATTTGTGTCGACATCATATACCAACACCTCTTCGGGCACTTCTTGGATGACCAGGCCCGATTTGCGGGCAACAGGATTATGCTGATTGTTCATCTTCTCCTCCAAACAAATACCTAACTCTATTAGAGTTACGTCATTTTAGCTAGTTTATAGTTATTATCAAAAAAATCCAACAGGATTTTCGCAAATTTCTTCGCGTCTCCTCGTGAACCCTTTATCATTATTGCACGTCGTGCCACTAAATCCAATACTCTCAATGAAAAAGCAGGATCTTTCCGAAAAGTAAGGGTGTTTGGGATCATCTCCATGATTCCAACTCCCGGGCTCAAGATCTCAGGCGACCAGGTCTTTCCCTTCTGAAAATTGGTGAACAAGACCATTCCCACCGGAATCGGATTCGTTCCTTGCGCGCCGCCAAGGGATTCAGGTGTGACGTCCTTTTCCCTTGTTGCTCCGAAGTAACGCATCGAAATATCTCTCGGAAATGGTTTTACCAACCCATCCGGGTCGATCACGGCGTATTCGTCGGAGTAGTACTCTGCCCCGTTTTTCACCAGCTCGGCTGTCAGGGTCGATTTCCCCGCGAAACTGGTGCCTGGCAAGATAACCGCCTTTCCGTTCCACCCCACGACGCCGGCATGAATAAAAACGTGGTCCTGAGCGAATTCAGCCACCTCCAATCGAAGGGCGCTGTTAAGGTATTTG
>JANNNS010000242.1:0-24096 GCA_031398645.1 Acidobacteriota bacterium | reverse complement strand
AAGCAAGCCCGCGAGATGGTCGAACGCCAGGAGCCGATCGTTTGGGACATTCTGGAAGAAGTTATTCGCGAGCATCCGGTACTTTTGAACCGTGCTCCGACGCTTCACCGGCTGGGTATTCAGGCGTTTGAACCCGTGCTTGTCGAAGGTAAGGCGATCAAGATCCATCCGCTGGTATGTACGGCATTCAACGCGGATTTTGACGGCGACCAGATGGCTGTGCACATTCCGCTTTCGGCTGAAGCTCAGATCGAAGCGAGCGTTCTGATGCTTGCGTCGAATAACCTGCTTTCGCCGGCTTCGGGCCAGCCGATCACCGTGCCTTCACAGGACATCGTTCTTGGCTGCTACTACCTGACGCTGGCTCGTGACGAAATGCCGGGCCACAACAAAGCATTCGGTTCGATCGATGAAGTTCTTCTCGCTTTGGATGCGGGTGTTGTGGAAACACAGACCAAAATTCGCCTTCGCTGGAGAGGCGATCTGCTTGACCTGACCGTCGAGACGCATAACCAGGACGTGCTTCGTGCACCGGTCCGTGAGAATGTTGACCGCGTCATCGAAACGACAGCCGGCCGTGCAATTCTTAATGAACGCCTGACGCGTGACGGTTTGCCGTACGTAAACGGAACGCTCAAGAAGAAGGGCCTGCAGTCGTTGGTCAGTTTCTGTCACCTCAAGCTAGGACACGAGCCGACAGTCGCTTTACTGGACGATCTTAAGGCGATGGGCTTCCTTTACGCGACCAAGTCGGGTATGTCGATCGGTATCGACGACATGGTTACGCCTTCAAGCAAGAAGGGGATCATCGAGAAGGCCCGCGTCGAGGTCGATAAACTGCAGAAGCAGTACGAAGAAGCGACCATGACGAACATGGAACGCGAGAACAAGGTGACGGCGATCTGGTCCGACGTGACCGATCACGTTGCGAAAGAAATGTTCCTCGCGATGCACAAACGTGAAGATGAGCGTAAGGAACTGAATCCTATTCTCGTCATGGCCGATTCCGGAGCCCGAGGTTCGGACGCTCAGATCCGTCAGCTCGCCGGAATGCGAGGCCTTATGGCCAAGCCGTCAGGTGAGATCATTGAAACGCCGATCGTCGCCAACTTCCGCGAAGGGCTGAACGTTCTGCAGTACTTTATTTCGACGCACGGAGCACGTAAAGGCCTTGCCGATACCGCTCTGAAGACGGCCGACTCAGGTTACCTGACGCGTCGTCTGGTTGACGTTGCACAGGATGTGATCGTATCCGAGAAGGATTGTGGAACACTTCGCGGCGTTTGGGCCGAGGCTATCATCCGCAACGGTGAGGAAGTCGAATCGCTGCGTGACAGGATCGTCGGCTGTACGTCCTTGGATGACATTGTCGATCCGGTGGAAGGCATAACGGTCGTCACGGCTAACACCGAGATCGACGAAGATCTTGCCGCTCAGGTTCAGCTTACCGGCTTGCAGAAAGTCCGAATTCGATCGGCTCTGACCTGCGAAAGCCGTCGCGGTATCTGTGTGAAATGCTACGGCCGTAATTTGGCAACGGGCAACACGGTCGAGATCGGTGAAGCTGTCGGCGTCGTCGCGGCACAGTCGATCGGCGAACCGGGAACTCAGTTGACGATGAGAACCTTCCACGTCGGTGGTACTGCTCGCCTCGAACAGGAGACGAAGCACATCGCCGCCATGGACGGCACGGTCAAGTATCTTGACGATCTGAAGGTCATCAAGAACCGCAGTAAGGAACTCATCTCGCTCAAGCGTCAGTCGGAGATCGCACTTCTGGACGAACGCGGACGCGAGGTCGCACGTTACCAGGTGGTCTACGGTGCTCAGCTTCACGTCAAGGACGGGCAGAAGGTCAAGGAAGATGACATTCTCGTCACCTGGGATCCGTTCACGTTCGCCATCCTGACCGAGGTCAAGGGTGTCGTAAAATATCAGGATCTTAAGGAAGGCAAGACGGTCGAAGAAGAGATCGATAAGGTCACCGGCCAGAAGCGCCTCGTGGTCAAGGATTCGGATGAGAAGAATCAGCCGCGTCTCGAGATCAAGGACGGCAATAAAACGCTGAAGACCTATCAGATGCCTATCCGTGCAAACCTGATGGTCGAGGACGCTCAGCAGATCGAACCGGGCGATGTTATTGCCAAGATCCCGCGTGAGACCACGAAGACGAAGGATATCGTCGGCGGCCTGCCGCGAGTCGTTGAACTTTTCGAGGCAAGACGTCCGGGCGAAACGGCAATGATGTCGGAGATCGACGGTATCGTTAAGTTCGGCCCGATCTCAAAGGGTAAGCGTAAGATCATCATCACCGGCGATGACGGTGCTGAGCGTGAATACGACATCCCGCGTGGTACGCACATCAACGTGCAGGAAGAAGACCGCGTACGTGCCGGCGAACCGTTGATGGACGGCCCGCTGAACCCGCACGATATCCTGCGTGTTCTCGGAACAAGTGCCTTGCAGAATTACATCGTGAATGAGATTCAGGAAGTGTATCGTCTGCAGGGTGTGAACATTAACGACAAGCACATCGAGGTCATCGTCCGACAGATGCTTCGCTGGGTGAAGATCAAAGAGGTTGGCGATACCGACTTCCTGATGGAAGAGCAGGTAGACCGTTTCCGTTACGAGGACGAGAATGCTCGTGTCCGTGAAGAGGGCGGCAAGACCTCGGTCGGCGAACCGCTGTTGTTGGGAATCACGAAGGCATCGCTTTCGACCGATTCATTCATCTCGGCGGCCAGCTTCCAGGAAACCACCCGCGTGCTTACCGAAGCGGCCATCTCAGGACGCATCGATTACCTTCGCGGCCTCAAGGAAAACGTCATCATGGGACGCCTTATTCCGGCCGGAACCGGTATGAAATACTACCGCAACGTCAAGGTCGATTACGATCCGACCGAGAATCAGAAGGTGGACGACGAGTTTGATGAGTTAGCCGATATCCGCGGCGGCCTCGAGCTTCCGCCGGTGCTTGCAGGCGTTCCCGGAGTTGATACGGATGACGATTTCGAAGGTGACGAAGTGACCGAAGAGATCTCACTTGATGAACCCGAAGAGGAGTTCGACATTGACGAGGCGATGAAGATCGACCTCGAAGATGACGACGACATTTAGTCGAAACCAGGATAGGTTTTTCGACTCATAGTTGAATGGGTGAGTGATCCGAGTATCCTCACCCATTCTTGTTTTCTTCCGACCGCTATAACATTGGAATGAAAGCTTCTTCGACGCGTCGATGAAGGGTCGCGGCGAGTTTTTTCCGGTCGGGATCGGTCACGGGTTCGTCGCCGAACGTGATGACCGCCTTGAACGAAGGGAGCGAGAACAGCCGCCACATGTGTTCTAAGAACCCGGTGTCGTCCCACCAGCAGACGCGTTCGCTCGGCGTTGGCCCGCCGGCGGGCGTAACGTAGCGGATCGCGGCGTAGGAAACTGGTAGATCGGTGCTCGAGGCAAATTCAAGAAACGATGAATTGAACGGAAGTACAGACTCGCCTCTTGTGCTGGTGCCTTCGGGAAAAAGGATGACGCCTTCTCCTTCGCTCAGCTTCTCGATCACCTTTGCTCCCGCACGAGGAATGTCACGTCGGTTCTTTCTGTCGATAAACACGTTGCCCATGTTGCGGATCATAGCACCGGCGAGAAACCAGTCTTTGATCTCGCTCTTGGCAACGAAGATCCCGTTTGCCGCGAGCCTAAGCGCAGGTATATCGACGTAACTGAGGTGATTGGATACAAGAAAAAATGGCGGCTTCGGCGGCGTGCCGATCACCTCGATCTCCATACGCCCGATGATCGCGAACGATCGCGACCACCAATGAAAGATCACCTGACGCCAGAGCGGTTTGTTCGGTACGAACCATGAAACGACCCACCACAGCCCATAGATCGCAAACGTTGCAGCGACAAAGGCGGGAAAGCGGAGACATGCCCGGATGTAATTCATGACGAAATGAAAAATGACCAAATCCGGCGGACGGCAACGGCCGCGTTCACTTTGATCATTTAGAAATTGTAACCTGCGGCGATCACAGGACCAACACCTTGACGACTGCCAATAACGCGGGCGTTTTCCTTTCTGTTCTTTCTTCTTCTTGGTCCTCCTCTTCCGTGGTTAAAAATGACTATCCACTGAAGAAGAGGAATAAGAGGAAAAGAAAAGAATCACACGCAAAAACCGGGAAAATACAACTAATTTGTCGGAACCCTTGAACCCTAGCGATGATAGAACATCGCGACCTGATCCTTGACCTCGCCGGGAAAGCAGACGCGATGAATGCGGTAGCCTTTCTGCAGCCCGCGGACCGCGGCACTCACTTCTGAGATCTCACGGATCTGCGGATGCGAGAAACCGTCTTCAACATAGATCTGATCCTTCGGCCGCGTCTCGTCCTTAGTATAGAAATAGTGCGGCACGTCGCCGGCCTTGTCTTCGACGAAATAATATTCCGGGTCGAAACCGGCATCCCGAACGGCCGACCTCGCCGCATCGATAAAACCATCTTTCTGATCGTCGGGCATGTCTAGATCAAATGCCTTAAAGAGTCTGCGATTTAGGAACCGACGAGACAGGTCGGAAAGGATATTGTCCTTCGACGATTGCCACTGTTTTATGTGATAGAGAATGTCCGCGTCGTCGAGCGAGAGGTGTTCGGCGAGCGAGAGTTTTTCGGCCCGCAGTATCTTCTCGAACGGAAGCCCTGGCTGGTGCCATATGTCGCCGCCCGTCGCGTACAGCCGTAAGGCTCGCCGCAATACTGAATGCAGCACTGACTCGGCCGCACGCAGGCTTCGATGAAAATAGACCTGGCGAAACATATAGTACCGAGCCTGCAGATAATCCTCGACCGCGTAGATGCCGCGGGCCGAGACATAAAGCTGATCTGCGGCCTCATTTATCTCGAGCGACTTGATGATCCACTCGAGATCGTACACGCCATACTTAACGCCGGTCATCAGGCTGTCCCGAAGCAGATAATCCATCCGGTCAACATCGAGCTGCGACGAGACCAATTGGGCCAACGCCATCGGCCGAAACGTACCGCGGATGATCGCAGCGACCTGGTTCGGCAAGTCCGCCGAGTAAGATCGAAGCAGCTGTCCCATTTCGGTCTCGCTGCTCAAGACCGCTTCGACGGTAAAGTCTTCGTGGTGGAACTTAAGGATCGGCTCGATCACGTGAGAGAAAGGGCCGTGGCCGGTGTCATGCACAAGGGCGGCGACGCGAACGGCTGTCTGATCGCTCTCAGAGATCTCATGGTCAAGGCGAAGCTTTGCCAAAGTTCGCGACGCGAGGTGAAACGCTCCCAGGCTGTGAGCAAATCGTGAGTGCTCGGCGGCCTGATAAGCAAAATGGGCAAGCCCAAGCTGACGGATCCGCCGAAGCCGCTGAAACTCTGCGGAATCGACCAAGGCACCTATCAACGCTCCCTCATCCGTGTCCGTCCTGAGACGGATAATATTGTGAACCGCGTCGCGGTAAATTCTTTCTGACAAAAATATGCCTCGCAGAGTCAAAATCGCGGCCAGTAATCAGTTGTTCGAGGTTACTGTGATTTGAACAAAATCTACACGCTGGAACAAAATGGTGGTACAATTTCACTCACCCCATCTTAGCATTTTAGAGTTTCGGAGATTCCAATGTTTTCTAAAGTGAAGCCGTCCTTAACGAAAATCGCTGCATTTATATTGTTTCTTGCGGCCAGTCTGATCTTTACGCATAATGTCTACGCGAGCACGATATCCGGTTATGTTTACATTAAGGCTTCCCGCGTTGCTTTGCCGGACATCGACGTCGAGCTTTTAGGCAACGACTCATCTTTCAGGGACCGCGCAAAGACAGATGGCTCGGGACGCTACACGTTCGGTAATTTGCCCGATGGCCGTTACACGGTAAAAGTAATGGCATTCCGTTACGATTATGAGGATCAAGAAGCCTTGGTCGAGATTGTGACGATATCAGTTCGGGGACAGGGGGTCGGCAATGCCTTTATCACCCAGGATTTCTATATGGCCCCAAAGCGAGGCAGCCTTGCCGAAACCGAATTGGGTGTCGTTTTTGTACAAGAAGTCCCCTCGAACGCGAAAAAGCTCTACGACACGGCCCTAAGCGACCTTGCTAAAAGCCGCCCGGATGATGGTATTCAGGGCCTGCGGGCGGCGATCGCCGCATTTCCAAGTTACTACCTGGCCATCTATCGGCTGGGCATGGAGATGTTTTCGCGAAAAGATTATGGCGAATCGGCCCAGCTTTTCATGAAAGCGGCGTCCATTAACGAAAAAAGTGCAACGTCGCTCTATTACGTTGGATTCGCTCTCCACAATTTAGGTGCCCAATACAATAAGGGTGCGATCGTCGCCCTAGAATCCGCTTTGGAACGGGCGCCGAATTCGGTGCAGGTCTGTTATCTGCTTGGCAAACTAGAGCGGATCGAGGGAAATTTCCTAAGCGCGGAAAAACACCTTCTTCAGGCGAAAAAACTGTCACGAACCGGGGTGCCGGAGATCCACATCGAGCTTGCCCAACTGTACGCGAACGATCTCAAGAAATTCGATGCGGCGGCCGACGAACTTGAGCTTTATCTTAAGGCCAGCAGGCCTCCAACGGAAGAGGAAAAGAAGACCAGAAAGGTGATTAGTGATCTTCGCTCGAAGGCGAAAGCTTCGCCGGCAAAAACATCATGATCGAGTTTCAACGGATCACCTTTTATTAATAACTTCAACGCCGTCTGAAAAGCCGGCGTTTTTCTGTCCCGCGTCCCGGGTTTCCACTCGCGTATATGACGTGTGTGCGTTTTCCCGCAACTTAACCGTAACACCTATTTAGCAAAACGCGGCAGAGTTTACCATCCCAGCCTGGGACACTTCCGCGACATCTTTTTCAGTACTTAAACATTATCATTGCAATATTTAAGGTCAAGTGCCCCCCTGCTCACAACTTTTTACATCAAACCGGCAAAGAGACAGCAAAACATTGGCTCGATTTTCAAAGATCCGCTCCTTTTCCGGAGGACCCAGAAAAAGTTCAAACGGTCTGCATTGTTAGCAAATGGACTTACAGGTGGTAAAGTCAGACAGATCAGATCAGGTCCGCCTTCCTCCAGACTCGAACAAAAAAGGCCTGCCCAAAAAAGGGCAGGCCCAAAAGAACTCTTCAACTAAAGTTTAGAAGAAGAATCTGGCACCGAAGCGAACTTCGCGCGGGGCCTGGAAAGTGTTGGGCAGGTTGTAGTCATTCCTTCTTCCTGCGGCTGCCGACGTGGTCGGATTAGCAAGGAAGTTCTGAATGAACTGCGTGATTCCCGGACCATTGAAGATCGTCTGAAACACAGCAGCTTCACTACCGCAGGTGGTGCAGCCATTGGCTGTCAACTGAGTGGCACGAATGTCCGTGTTGCTGATCGTCGTTTGACGGGCAATCTCGTTCTTCTCGTCGAAGAGATTACGGATGCTGACGAACGGCTCGAGTGAGAACCTTCCATCACGACCGAATTTGTAACGGTGAGCGACATTAAGGTCGGTTTCCGTAAACATCTCAGTCCGTCCGAGATCTCCGCGTCCGAACAGAATGGCGGACGTGACCGCATACTGCGTGTAGATCGTAGTCAGCGGGGAACCCGACTGGAACGATGTGAAAGCCGAAACCGTTGTTGCATTGGTGCTGCTTCCGTTCCAGTCAAAGGTGTAACCGCCGTACGCCTTAACGACGTGCGGACGATCCGTAGCCAATTTGCCGTCATCCGGATCACCGTTGGCGTTAAAGCCAAGCATCGGCAAATCGAAGAAACGGTTTACGTTCGGCGACGAACGGCCAAATTCATCAGAGCTGGCCAAACCGGAGTAGTTACCATAAAGGCGGCTCCAGGTATAGCTGGCGTTGAAGAAATACTTGGTCGCACGCTTGTCGAAGCGAATCTCAACGGCATCGTAATCACGATTGGCCTTCGGACACGGCAGATTGGCCGAGTCAGAAATCTCACAAACAATCCCGAAACCGGGGTTGCCGATTATGTAAGCTTCCGATCCTTGATCGTTGAATACACCTACGTCTTCAATTGCTCGGTCTACCTGCTTATGCGTGTAGCGACCGGCAACGACAAAGTTCCGGCTCAGTTCACGTTCGATACCAAACGTGTATTCACTCTGGCGTGCTGCTTTGATGTCCGGATCGATAGCACCCGAAACAAAGATGTCCGCACCGGTCTGGTTCGTCGCGATACGGAAATCGAACTGACAAACCGAGAAGCCCGGGCCGCCCACGATTGGGCAGGTACCGCCGAGAACGTCTGCTCTTCCGCCAAGGATCGCGTTAAACGTATAGTTCGTGTAAGCCGCGCCTCGCGAAGGCAGGATCTCAAAGTAATCACGACGGAAGAAGTCTCCTCCGAATGAACCACGCGGAAGTTCATACTTGAAGCGATCATAGAACCAGCCATAGCTACCGAACAGCTTCGTCTTGCCGTCTCCGGTTAGGTCGAATGCAAAACCGAGACGCGGAGCAAGCTTGTCACCCCAACCGAACTCGATCGCTTCTGTATTCGATGAATCACCGAAGCTCGGGACGATCTCATTCTCGAAACGAATGCCGAGGTTGAGAGTTAAGCGGCGGGCGATCTGCCACGAGTCCTGAACAAAGACGGACTGGTTGCGGCTGCTCGCTTCGCCGATCGTACCAAATCTCTGCATGAAGCCAGATCCGATATAGCAACCTGTCGTAATCGTAGCAGTACAAAGTACACCGGTCGGGGCCTGGCCAGTCAAACCTGCGATTGAACGGCCATAGAATAACTGAACGATGCCCTGCGGTACATAACCCTGATCGACGGTATTGAACAGGCGGTTGAACTGATAACCAACCTTGAAATTATGACGGCCGCCGAGGTTGATACCGACGAAGCTAGCGTCAGCGTCAAAGGTGGTACGCGTCGAAACGTCGTAGTTGATCTGGAAGTTGTTCGCGATGTTCTGGAAACCATCCGTACAATTTGATCCAGGAGTTGCTGTCGCAGCCCAACCAGCGGCACAGATAAAGCGCGTAATACGCGGCAAACCATACGAGTTCAGCTTTTCATTAAGAAAGCTGCGGCCCGCTCGGAAGTTCAGTACGAGCGTGTTGGTCGGCGTCCAGGTAGCCTGTCCGTTAACCGAATTGCTGTTCTGGCGTCCGCCCTGCTGTCCAAGGAAATCAGCACCAACAAGCGATCCCGCCCGCTGAATGCCGGTAACACCAGCCAAACCTTCGGTAAGTGCCGGAAGAACACCGCTCTGGGTGATGGGGTTATAAAGGAACGTACCGAAAAGTCTCAGTTTCGAAACCGGCTGAGCGTCAAGGCGGACGAACATTTCGTCCGTTCTAACATTGCTTGAGTACTTGACTGTCTGTGCAACCGCACGGCCGGTCGGAACGTTGCCCGTCGTGTAGTAGTCGATGTTACGATCAACTTCAGCGATCTGCGGAGCATAAATAGCCGAGAACCAGAGTCTGTCCTTAACGATCGGACCGCTAATGCTGGCAACCGGGAAAAAGCCCGTGCCGCCGTCCTTGTTCGGCTGGAACTGTTCTGGAGTCGCCGTTGTTGAAAAACGGTTAAGAATCGTGCGCGGGGAGCCCTGCAACTGTGAAGGCGTAAATGAAACGCCAAAGTTGCCGCGCCATTCGTTGTTACCGCCTGCGGTAACAGCATTGATCACGCCACCCGTCGCACCACCGTACTCGGCGTTGAAACCGGTCGATTTTACCTGTACTTCCTGAAGAAGTTCGAAGGGAAGGTTGTTGTTCGAGTTCAACTGGCCGGTACGGAAGTTTGTAACTTCCTGACCGTCTACGACGAACACATTCTCAGCACCCGAAGCACCGTCGATCTGGAAACCGGCGTTGAGCGCCTCGGGGCGAACGTTCGGAGCGATCTTGAGCAGGCTGCCGAAGGTCGTACCTTTCGGTAGTGCGTCCGAGATGCGCTTCGAGATCGTGGTGTCCACCGTGCTGTTGCTGGTATCGACCGTAACAGCCGAATCGCCTGTAACGGTAACGTCAGCTCCCACTCCTGAAACCTGAAGGACTGCCGCGATAGGGGTGGCACGGTCAACAGCGACCGCAACCGTCTGCGACTGTTCAGCAAAATTAGAGGCCGAGATGGTTAACTTGTAGGTGCCCGGCGGCACGTTAGCGATATTAATATAGCCGGAGCCGTCGGCGGTTACCGTTCTGCGGAAACCGGTCGTGCTGCCCGTGCTTTCCACCGCAACCGTTGCGTTAGGAACACGTGCTCCGTTTGCATCGGTTACAGTACCTTCAATGCTGCCCGTCGTTCCCTGTCCGAACGCCATAGCCGAAAAGGCAAAGACGACGGCCAGAACCGAGGCAATAAGCTTGAAGTTCTTATTCATTTTTTTAATCTCCTGTAGCATTAGTCAAAAAGTGCGGAAAGCGATTTTTAGGGGTGTAAGAAGACAAACCGCACTTCTGCCCGTATATGGGCAATATTCGTGCCCAAAGAGCTCAGCGGCGTAAGTTCTTCAATTACTTACGTTTGTGTAGTAGAGGAGGGGTTACGATGTTGTACAAAATCCAAATTATTGAACAAACTTCGGAAATCTCGCATATAGCTAGAAATTCAGAAGATGTCCTAATTTCTCTTTTTTTGTCCTTAGATAGTGAGCGGCGGCTTCTTCGCCCTTAATCTCGATCGGGATCCGTTCGACTATGCGCAGGCCCGCGGCCTCTAGTGCCCTTAGTTTGTCAGGGTTATTGGACATTACTCGAACTTGACACAGGCCGAGGTCGAATAGTATCTCGGCACATTGCTGATAGATGCGAGCGTCGACGGCAAAGCCTAGCTTTTCATTTGCTTCGACCGTATCTGCTCCCTCATCCTGGAGCGCATAAGCCCGGATCTTGTTCAGGATGCCGATGCCACGGCCTTCCTGCTGCTGGTAAACAATGGCTCCACGGCCCTCGGCCTCGATCATTTCCATCGCTATGTGCAGTTGAGGGCCGCAATCGCATTTGATCGAGCCGAAAACGTCGCCGGTCAGGCATTGAGAATGAATGCGGACAAGCGTGGGAACTGCCGGATCCATTTCGCCCTTATAGAGAACCACAAACTCCTCGCTGCTATTTAGAGAGCGATAACCGGCGATCTTGAAGTCACCTACCTGGGTCGGTAGATTTGCTGTCGCAACTTTTTCTACGGTTATTGACCGATCGGTCCATGGACAATCGTTGTTTGTCTCAGCCAATTGCAAAGCTCCTGGAACAGCGAACACGTTCTCCAAAATTATATCGTTTATAAGCATGATTGTGTATGTATCAGCTAAGTGTTCGTTTCGATGGCCGCAACGGATGCGCGAAAAATTGACCATTCTCGGGTACCGCAAACCGTCGAATGGTCAATCAAAAGGCTTTCGCCTGAAATCTAGCTGGCTTTAGTGTCGTCCGATTCCTTGTCTGCAGGGTCGTTATCTTCCGGCTTATCGTTCTCTTCGTCCTTTTCATTATGGGCGAAGACCGCACCGTCGGTCGTACCGAAGATCTTTGACAACAGGCCGCTCAGTACTTCCGAGACCTTTGACGGCTCGGCCGTTTGCGAGGCCGGAGCAACCGCCGGGCTTTCGGCAAATGCCATGTCCAGGCGGATAAGCTCCGCCGTCACGTGCCGGCAGAAGGAGCAGTCCACCAAATGGCTAACTATCGGTTTTGCCTCGCGTTCCGTTAGGTTTCCCTCGGTAAAGGCAGCCAGCGAATCGTGGTCAAGATGCGGCCCTGTCGCCGATCCATTCATATCAGATGCCGAGCGAACCTTTAGATATCGGCCGACCAGACCTTCCATCGCCGCTTCCTGCGGGGTCATGTATCCTTTGTTTTCCATTTGAGTACTAACCTCCCGTATGGCAGACGCAACCTTGGGGTGACATTTGCGTTAAATCTTCGGTACCGGAAAGAAAATTTAACCGGTTTTCCGAAACCGTCAGGAAGTAGACAGGTTTTTGAACAAATTATTGCCGGCCAGATCCTGCGTGGCCAAACCAATACAAATTTCTATTTCATCGCGTTTCAACCCGCTTTTCTCAGCGAGCTCCGCTTTAAAAAGCTGCAGAACGCGAGCGTAACTCTTTTCCAGCCAACGCATTATGGTCGATTCATGAATACGGCCGGCAGGGTTATCGTTTCTTGTCTGTGATTTTCTCTGGAACCAACCCCGGAGCGGCGAATCCTCATTTTCGACCAGCCGGGCAATCTCGCGAAGCTTGAGATTCTCTACATGATAGAAGAGCAACAGCAGTTTTTCGTGGTCATCCAGCGAGGCAAAGGCGGATTCGATGGCCGACACGGTGGCTTTCCGGTAGCGTTCGCGGGCGAGATGTTCCATCATCTCGTCCTCGCCGCCCGGAGCCGCTTCCGCAAAGCTGGCGTGGGCCATACCTTCGCCAACGTTCTCGGTCATTTCGTCGAGCGAGACCTCGTCGTGGCTTGCCCGGTGAAGATCGACCAGCGAGTGCCAAATGACGGTCCTCAGCCATCCACGCAGGCTGCCGCGGCCGCTATAGGTGGCAAACTTGGAAACACGTTCGCCGTCAACGATCTTGGTGCCGTAGAGTTCGACGTAAACCTGATCGATCACTTCTTGAGCATCAACCTCAGTTTTCGCCAGATGGCGGGCCACCCGCTCAACATACGATCTATGGTTCTGATCAAACTCCCACCACGCCCGCTCGTTGCCGTTTGCGCACGCTATCGCCATAAATAGGTCGTCCGCCTGGATCTGATTCAACAGGCTGTCGACGTCAGCAGGATCGGCTGCTTCGTTGCTGCCTGCATACTTGGCGATGGTCTTGGTTATGGAATATTTGAATGAATCCAGCGGAACGCCAAAATTCGGCGCATTCTCATGGCACCGAGCGTAGATCAGCTCGACCATCTCTTGGTTTTCCGGTGAAAGATCGGCGCTCGTTTTGGCTTCCGTTGGCATGATCAGTCAGTAAGTATAAACCAAGTTACACATTTTGTTCTAGTTATGGGCGGGCAAAGCCCGAAGAGAAGCCTCGACCGATCAGACTCCGACCGGTGATCCGGCCTCAAGTCCCGGTCGGTCTCTATCCGGAAGCGTTGGAGACCGATCAGAATATTGCAATTGGAAAAGCTTCCAGTAGAGGCCGCGGGTCGCGAGAAGTTCGTTGTGGCTGCCGCTTTCACGAAGTTCCCCGTGATGAAAGACCATGATCCGGTCGCATTTTTGAATTGTGGAAAGGCGATGGGCGACCACCATCGAAGTTCGACCGTCCATCACGCGGTCAACGGCCTGCTGGATCAACTGCTCTGTCTCGGTGTCGATGGAACTGGTTGCCTCGTCCAAGATCAGGATCGTAGGGTCAAATGCGAGGGCACGAGCGAACGAAACAAGCTGCTTCTGTCCCACCGACAAGCCTGCACCGCGTTCGTGTACCTTGAAGTCATATTGACCATCGAGGTGCTCGATGAAGTCCGCGGCCTTGACCTCGCTCGCCGCCCACTTGATACGTTCGGCATCGATCTTTTCATTCCCAAGCCGGATGTTGTTCTCGATAGAACCGCTAAAAAGGAAAACGTCCTGAAGAACGACGGCAAAATTCGACCGAAGATCGTGCAGGTCCCATTCGCGGACGTCTACGCCGTCGAGAAGTATTTGGCCCTTCTGCACGTCATAAAAGCGCATCAGAAGGTTGGTGACCGTGGTCTTGCCTGAGCCTGTGTGGCCAACGAGTGCCACGCTTTCGCCAGCCTTAACCCTGAACGAAACGTCCTTCATCACCCAGTCTTCACCCTTGTAGGCAAACCAGACATTCTTGAACTCGATATCGCCTATGGCCTTGCCGGCTTTTGCAGGCTTCTCCGGGCTTTTTATATCGATCTCAAGGTCGAGCAGTATAAAGATCCTGTGCGAGGCGACAATGGCCGCCTGCAGGACGTTAAACTTGTCCGACAGGTCGCGAATAGGCTGGAAGAGCTGAAGCGAATATTGGATAAACGACGCCAGGATGCCGACGGTCAACGCCTGCCCCGTAGCCGAAAGTCCGCTCAGGTATTCGAACGCGAAAAAGAAGATGACAACCGCGATACCGACCGCTCCGATAAAATCGACCAGCGGGTAGAAGACCGAATAGTAATAGATGGTCTCAATGTTCGCTTCCCGATAATCGTCGTTTATGTCATGAAAGCCTTTCTTTGCTTTCGATTCCGCGTTCATGAGCTGAACCGTTTGTGCTCCTGAGATAAACTCCTGCAGATAGGCGTTCAACTTTGCGTTGCGCGTGCGTACTCGGTCAAAGCCGTTCCGAGCGTGTTTGCGGAACCAGTTCGTTGCGGCGAATAGCAGCGGCACAGCGATAAGCGATGCAATGGCAAGCTTCCAATCAAGCCAAAACATCATTCCGATGATGGCAAAGATGACGACCAGGTCGCCGAGCACATCGATGACGCCCGAGGTGAACATTTCATTCAGAGCATCGACGTCCGACGTTAGGCGCGTGATTATTCGGCCGACCGGGTATTTGTCATAATAGGCGACTTCCTGCCGCTGCAGTTTTGTAAATATCTCAGTCCGCAGGTCGAACATCACCTTCTGCCCGACCATGTTCAACAAAACTTCCTGAATGTAAGAGAAGACGAACCGAAAAAGAAAAAGTCCGAAGAAGGCGAAGGCGAATAGCCAAATTCCGTCGGTCTGTTTGGGAACGATAAAATCATCGACCGCAACCTTGGTAAAATATGGCTGAAGGCTGACAAGGACGTTCGTGAAAAGCGTCAGTGTCAGGGCGATCGCAACCAGCTTCCAATACGGCCGCAAATATCGAAGAAGGCGCCTCACCACCCGGAAGTCATACGTCCTCCCGATCTTTTCTTCCTCGTGATATTTATCGAACTCGCTGGACATTATTGGAATTTAGAGTTTACGGTGTAGAAAGTCGATTGACAAACCTAACGCATCCTCGGAGAACTTTCGCGGAAGGGTGCTAAAATCGGTCAGTCTTCTTATGACCAAAACCCAACTGGACAAACTGGGTGAACGAATCAAAAAAGGCGATGTCAGCAACGAAAATCTGACGCTTTTGAATGAATACCGTCGTACCTTTGGAGAGGCATATAACTTTATTGTATTTAAGGTGAGGAACGAGTTAGGGCAACGGACGACCGGGCGCCGAGCTAAATCGACTGCATCGATCACGGATAAACTTCGCCGGGAAAGTGTGAGACTGTCACAAGTGCAAGACATTGCAGGTTGCAGAATTGTTGTTTCGGACATCTTAGAACAGGATCGAGTTGTAGAACAGCTCAGTAAACTAACCGACCACGTTTCTATAGTTGACCGACGAACGAGACCAAGCCATGGTTATCGTGCCGTTCACGTGATCTTCAACGTTAAAGGTCAATTGGTCGAAGTTCAGGTGCGAACCCGGCTACAGCATCTCTGGGCGGAATGGTGCGAGAAGCTTTCGGACATCTTCGATCCAAACATTAAATATGGACAGGGGCCGGACTCAATTGTTCGTTCCTTGAAGGCATTTTCTGCCGCCGTCTCGGAGTTCGAGAAGTTGGAGTCTGAATTAGCCGCTTTGAAAGAGAGGTTTTCCACGGAAGAATTACTGCCCGAGGCCCGTAAACTTATCACAAAATTGAAAAATGACTATCGTAGAAAGAAAGCGAACCTTATTGTATCTTTAAAAGAGGAAGTCAAAGCCGTTAGTAGCCTGAGGAGAAAAAGAAAATGATATTTTTGATCGATTATGACAGGCGTCATGGGAAGATTATTTCATTGACACGGTTTTCAGACTCGCAGCAAAGTGAGGCGACTGATGCCCAACTTGCGATTGAGATCGAACACAATCGCTTGGGAATTCATCGTGAGGTTGCTCTTCTTGAGGCTTCCAGCGAGGCCGCTTTGCGCCGGACGCACCGGCGGTATTTTGAAAGCTTAGCGACCTTGGCCGAGCCTGTTTAGATGTCCGTATCTAAATGCTTAAACAAAAGTTCGATTCCTAAACCTATCAACCCCAGATTCCTGATCGTGCTCCCGGAGATCTGAACAATCTCGGGAACCGGCAGAAGGCTAACGATCAAATTCAGCATTAGACCGATCAAGAATAATGCTAAGCCTATTCGACTCAAGACCTTTGCTTTGAGGGCGGATACGCCAAACATCAGCCCGCCGACGATCATCAATCCGCCGTGCAATGTGTATATCCAGCCTAGCTGGTCCCAAAGGGCTTGATACGTTGGGACAGAGTACGCCAGCGAGTAAATCGTCGTGTATGTGAAGTAAACGAAGGCCCATGCGTACAGGATAGCCCCGACCGATGCGGGCCATCCGGCTCGCTGCCGCTGGATCTGATTGAGGCCGATAATAAGAAACGGCATCGGCAGAAAGCCGAAAAGATTGATCAGAAGCTGCGTTTGCGTAAATCCGCCGGAATGCCATTCCAGAACATCTGACAGCAGGTGAAGCATTGGCGCGACGACCGCCGTGACTCCTATCAGAACACCGCCTGCTTCGTGTGTCCACCATTTTACGCTCTGCCTCATGTCATCCATCTTTGAATTTCTATCGAAACACATCATTATCGCCCGGAAGTTTGGGGCCCAAGAATTGCAGCCTCCGGAGGTTCGTAGTTCAGTCAAATATGTTACAAGAATCTTAACGGTGAGAAATTCTCGCAACGTTTTTCGCAGGAAACTCGTAGATTAGTTAACTTCATAGTGGAGGAAACGATGTCAGACTATCTCGTGCCGGACGGTACTAATACTCCGTATAACACAACCGAGCACTATCATAAACGCGTATTGGCAGGTGATCCAGAAAGCGTCAGATTCCGGTTAGTGGACGCGATGGAGCGACTTGGGTACGACATACTCGATGACGAAACCAATATTATTCGTGGACGCCGTGGTGCACGCGGGTGGGCATCGGCGTATGCGTCGGCCGACGTTCTAGATTACCCGATGACTCTGATCGTGAGGCTCAAGCCCAACGGCCCGCATGCAACCCGTGCGACTTTCGACTATCTCGTGAAACATCCGTCGTTGAGCCGGGGCGAAGTTGCGATCCTGACACGCGAGGCGGAAACGATCTCGTCGCTCGCAATGGTCAGGTCGTTGGAAAAAATATGTCCGGCGTGCGGCAGCGAAGCCACGGACGAGTCCAGATTTTGCCGGCAGTGCGGTTCCCCGATGACGGTTCAGAACCGAGATCTGGAATACCTTAGGATGGCCGCAGAGGTCAGGGCGGGTTACACATCTGTGGTCGCGACCACGCTGGTCCTGGCTGCGTCGACGCTCTTGATCGGCGGAGCGTTGCTGGCGATGCTGCTTTCCGGTGTAGTGTTTACACCGGGCCTGAGCTCCTTCCTCGTGATCGGCCTGGTGGCGAGCGTCATCAATACTTTCTTTTCCGCGTTCGGTTGGAACCGGATCTCCCGAGCCCTGAAGCTGAAACACGCAGAACCGTCTGTTTTAAGTGATCATAGAACGGCCGAGTTTGCGCCACCCGCTCGAGCGGTGGCAGCCGAGCCCCGCCAACTGTTTCCTCCATCAGCGATCGAAGCGACGACCAATTTGCTCGGGAGCGAACCTGCATCCCGCGTAACTGGGTCGTTCGGCGAGGAAGGAACGCCCGGACAAGAAGATCGTTTCGGCAGCTAGAGTGCCCCGTTGTTAGCGATTCTCTCGACCGTAACCGAGTTGATCTCACAAGCAAAAGCAGCCTTTGCCGCCGTCTTCATTTGCTCGGCGTCCCCCGAAGTAAAAAAGGTATCCGAGCCGTTCGCCAGCAAGCTCCACTTGGCCGTCTGTTTCACTAACTCCCTCGCTGGGTCAATGAAGACAGTCTGCGGCGATACCATCTCCCTCAATACACTCTCGATCGCTGGATAGTGAGTGCAGGCAAGCAGAATATGCGAACAGTTTTTGATCGGGGAAAGGATGCGTTTGCATTCGGCTCTTAATTTATCGGATGACACGTCACCACTCTCGATCAGGCCGGAAAGCGGCTGGGCAATGCGTTGCTCAACATTGATGCCGCGCTGGGCAAAGGCTCTCCGGTAGACTCCCGAAACCACCGTTCGCCTACCGCCGATCAGGCCGAGGCGTTTTGGTTTCAGCCTTGCGGTCATCTCTACCGCGGCATCGATGACACCTTCGATCTTCATACCTTGCGCGTCAAGAAAAGGTATTGCCGTGCTCGCCGCATTGCAGCCGATGACGAGATGGTCCACGCCTTTTGTTTTCAAAAAGCCGATCACCGTGTTCAGACGCGCAACAAGTTCAGGCCGCGACATCTTGCCGTACGGTGTTGCTCCGGTGTCGGAAAAATAGACGGCTGCAGTATCCGGTCGCCGTTCTTTGATCAGCTTATAAACGCTGATCCCGCCGATGCCCCAGTCAATTATTCCTATCCGACCGCACATAACCGATTATTTGAGGACCCAGTTTGGGACGATAATTTCATATTCACCTCGCAGTGTCTCAAAGATACCGTCACCGTCAGTGTCCATTATCTGGTAAACGAATGGATCAACGTGAGGGTCACTATTGGACGCCGGCGGCGGAACAACCTTTTCGGCGAAAATCGAATACATAAAGGTCTTGCCATGGGCACTGTACTTCGTGAAGCCGCCCGAAATAAGTCTTCCTTTCACATTGGCCAGATTCGGACCCTCATGGTAAAAGTTCTCTGAATACGACTTTGGTGTTTTATAGTCATGATAGGTCGTAATCACCTCAATCTCACTTCCATCATTTGTCGTCCCCATTTCTGTTTCCTTTTTTGTCACGTTCGTTCCCTTCGAGGATGGAACTAGCCACCCGTTCTTCTTTATATAGTTCGTCCCATCAAACACGACTCTATCCCGTGGATTTGAAGGAGGTGTACTTTCAACGACTTCCGGCGATTGATTCGAAACGGACGTGGAGGATTCGTTTTCTGAGATTTGGACGGTCCCACTATTGGCAGCTGTATTAGGATCCCCAACCGCCTTCGAGCATGACGGGATCGAAAACGCGATCGCTAGTAAAAATAAAGAAACCCATACTTTCATGATCGTTCACCTATTTTTCGCTGTTAAGATCGTTCACCTATTTTTCGCTGTTAAGGATACGTCAATCTTGCCCCAACGCCATTTTCAACCGGCCCTGAATCAAAAGCGACGATACGCGAGTTCCATGCCATGTTGAGTATTTCGACCTTGTGGCCCGGAAATCGGCTTTCCAGATACCACTTCATCTCATGCTCTGAGCGGATCGGGTTGTATTCGAGCATCTTTTTCCAATCCGGGTGCGAGACCAATTTCTTTAACGCAGAATCGAAACTCGCGTTGGTTTTCTGGTTCTTCATAGTCCGAAGCTTGTCTTTCAGTAGTCTCGGATATTCACGCGTCGCGACGGGAACCGTGACCATGTCAATGATCAGCAGCTTGCCGCCCGGTCGCATGACGCGTTTTATTTCGTGCAGCAGCGGATCCCAGTCGAGATAGCGGAAGGACATAAGTGAGATCACCGCGTCGAACGAATTGTCAGGAAAAGGAAGGATCGGGCCTTTTATCGCCTCAAATCTCACGTTAGAAATGTCCGAATTTCTAAGACGAGCTCGATGCAGGATAGACGCAGATTCATCCACGCCGACACCGGTGCCGATCCGATCCGACAGCGCGTTAAGCAGAGCACCGTTTCCACAGCCAATGTCCAGAACGTCAATCTTTCCGTCGGGCAAATGCTTGTTCAGCCACTTCCATTCGTCCTGCCGGACGCGGATGTCGGTGAATGCGGCATCATAAAGCTCGGCGACTTCGTTGTACGTGTCGGCGCCGTTGACAGCGGACGGTTCGAAGGACTTCAATTCCTCAGCGGGCATAAAACCCAGCCGTTTTTGCACCGAAGCCGTGTAGCCGTGAGACTTTCTTCCCTTGCAGCCGATGGTGTAGAGCGGCTTGGCTGCGCTCTCCCCAGCGGCGGCGTATTTGGTTTTGCTGCGCGAGAATGTGGTGTACCAGAAGAACCCATACGCCTTGACGTTGAACGTTCGGGCAAAGAATGGAGCAAACCAGCGGGCTGAGCGGCAGCAGTGAAAATAGGCTGACGCGTTCGCGGCGAACGGAATGTCCAGATGCTCCCACTCATATGGTGAGAATTGTTCGGGAAATTCGACTGTCCCGAACATCGGGCCATACATTCCCGAATGGCCGACAAAATGAAGCTCGCCGATCTTCTGCCCGGCCTCGCGAATCTCCGCCAGCGTCCGCAGGACATCGCTTTTGCTTTCGACAGCACGGCAGACGATAGGGGTTTGCGGTTCGCCGCTTCGCTTTTCATCCGCAAGCGTCTCAGCTGCGGCGGAAAATTGAAGTCCACCCTTTCTGTAAACTGTCGTATAGATGATGACGATAATGTTTGGTTGAGGCATAGGACGGCTTCCAGAGAAGCATATTACCATTTCAAAGCCGCGGCTCGAGACGTGAAATTCCGGCTTACGCCTCTGAAGGGAGGGAAGATATCTCTGCGGCTACGATACGCAGGTCATCGACAAATTCAGCATACTGAAGAGCTTTGGAATCCGGTTCGGGAGTGCGAAGTATCGACGAAGGGTGGACGGTCGCAAGAACCTTTTCCGCCAGCGGCGAATCCAGCCAGAGCCCACGTTCCTTCATTACGCGAAATTCCTTTCCCAACAATGATTGCGCTGCGGTTGCTCCGAGCAATACCAGAACGCGAGGATTGACGACTTCCATCTCGGCGGCGACCCAAGGCAGGCACGCCTCGATTTCGCGGGAGTTAGGTCTTTGGTGAAGACGTCTTTTACCCTGCGGTTTCCATTTAAAGTGCTTTACGGCATTGGTCACATAGGCCCGATCACGGTCGATCCCAGCTTCGTTCAGGGCACGATTAAACAACTGTCCTGCCGGACCGACAAATGGGTGTCCGGAAAGATCTTCTTCGTCGCCCGGCTGTTCGCCGATGAACATTACTTTCGCGGGTGTCGGCCCTTCACCGAAGACGGTTTGGGTCGCATTCCGGTACAGATCGCATCCCCGACAGATCCTTGCCGCAGAACTTAGGGAGTGAAGATCGATCTCTTCAGGGAAGAAATGGAGGGCACTTAGTTCATCCGGGTTTTGCATAGGTCGAGCAGGTTGGCCGGTACGGGCGATCATTTATCGCTTTTGAACGATAAAAAGAATTTTTCGAGCTCCATTTTCTTTGTAACGGCTTTTTCTTTCGCGACATTGAGTGTGAAGATCCTACGGCCGATGGCAAACGCACGAAACTCGCCGACGAGGGTTCCACTTTCAATGGCGAAGTCAGTGCCCGAAATCGAACCCGCGGAGAAATCCTTTTTGTATACGATCTTCCCTCCGAAGCCTTTCTCAACGCCGGTGATGAACGATTGCAAGATCGAGGCGTTCGCCTTGGGCGGCATGTCCAGAACGGAGATCTGATAGACCAAACCTTCGAAAGCGCAGCTGATGAAGACGGCGTTATCCGCGTCGCCGGGCTCGGATTCGACTTCCGGTTTACAAGGAAAGCTGGCGGTGAATTTATCACCGGGGGACGTGAATTTCTGCCATTCCGGCTGGGTCTGTCCATTGACCGCAATCGTACCGACAACAGCGACTAGGATAGAGAAGATGAATAGTCTCATTGCGTTAAAAGATACACGAAACCTTGTCCAGATTAAATGTGGCGATGTGTGAGGCAGAGAGAGAATCGGATGGGTTCGCCGGTAGAACGTCGATATTGTTGAAATTCCGGCGTGGTTGTTGTTTCATCTAATGAGCATTTATGACGGGCCAGCCAACTATCGCTATTGACCGCCGCGTACCGAGCCGCTCAGAAGCCTTGATCTTTCGCGGAAAGACAGCCCTATTGCAGCTGAAGCGGGTACTGAAAGATCGTTCCGACCGGGTTATCCAACATGCCAAGACCGCCGGCCTGATCCATGCCCCCATTATCGCTCAGTCTAAAACACCTCTGTGGACCGAGATCGAGCCCGAGGAACGTTTCTTAGTAGCGGGCAAGATACATAATCTGCGGCTCGCCATCAAGCAACTCGATGGAGTGGAAGTCCCGGTGAACCAGATTCTCAGTTTTTGGAAACAAGTCGGCCGGGCAAGCCGCATGAAGGGATATGTCGAAGGTCGGGAACTTCGCGAAGGATGCATCATCCCAAATATCGGCGGCGGGCTTTGTCAGATCTCCAACGCGCTTTACGACGCGGCTCTGGAAGCCGACTTCGAAATAGTTGAGCGCCACGCTCATACTCAGATCGTTGCCGGATCGCTAGCCGAGACGGGGCGTGATGCGACGGTCTTCTGGAACTACGTCGACCTTCGATTCCGCTCAGAAAGGCCTTTCCGGATCGAAGCCAGGCTCGATGATAAAGACCTCGTTGTCCGCTTTCGCGGCGAGAAACAGGCGGTGAAGCCGCTGCATCAGATCCGGCGTATCGCTATTCACAACGACACGCCTCAATCGTGCGCGACCTGCGAAATGGGTGATTGCCATCGAGTGGTCGATCCGGCAGAACACCGCGACTTTGGCAAGACGGCATTCCTTGTTGACGAATTTTCGCCCGAGTTTGATCGATATATCCGTGATACGAAGACAGCGAAGGACGAACTTTTCGTACCGCTGGACGGTAAACGATTCAAGAAAGCAAATTATGCGTGGAATACCGAAGGATTTGGCCGCAAACGGCAAAGTATTTTGGTTACGGCGGTTCGATCGTACCGTTCACGAAAGCTGGCCGCACAGGGAAGCGCACGGCAACTGAACCTTCTGGCGATGTTTGAAAGGCTCGCTGAAAGTTACGCGAAGAACCTTGGTTACGATGTTCTTCACGTGGTTGTCCAGCAGAATCTGCTCCCGTTTCTGTGGCGGAACGGACACCTCGGCGGACGCACGTTTGACGTGCTGATGACAGCCCTTCCAATGGCAGATCTGCAAGCTCGGCTCGACGCAGCATCTAAACTTCATCCGGAAAGCATGACGCTCGGAGACTTTCGTGCCGACGAAGAGTTGCTTGCAGCCGAGACGGAAGCGTTAAAGCACGCCCGGCGGATCATCACTCCCCACTTCGACATTGCGGCACTTTTTCCAGACCGCGCCGAACGCATCGATTGGCAGATGCCCGCCGCCCGCGAGCGTGCCCAAATGAAAAACTCAAAACCGCACATCGTCTTCCCGGCCGCGACGGTCGGCCGCAAGGGCTGTTACGAATTGCGTGAGGCGGTTCGTGGTCTCGATGTGAAACTCATTCTTCTTGGTCCACTGATCGAAGGAGCGGATTTTTGGGATGGATTCGACACCGAAAAAGGCAGCGACGATTGGCTGGACAAAGCCGACCTTGTAGTACTTCCGGCTCACGTCGAACACAAACCGCGAAGACTTTTGCTAGCGGCCGCGAACGGTGTGCCGGTCATAGCTTCGACAGCATGCGGAGTCGCGGGTGTTCAAGGTATCGATATTACTGAGGTCGGAGATCAAATTGCCCTAAGGACCGCGATCGAGAGCCGCCTTAGCATTATCGATCGCAGGTAGGAAACAAAATATCGTACTCAGCGTGCAACCAATGGACGAGTTCATTTCTCAAATGAATGTTGGCACGAGCATTACCCTCACGGAGAAATACCTTGCAAGTTGTTGTAAAAATGTTGTTTATCGTTGCGTTTGCGGCGATCTCAGTTATGGCACAGCCCCCAGAATCAGCCGAAAGCCGCCTTTTTGAACGGGTTTATCTGGCAAAGGATGATGGAGCAGGAAAACCGGGTGTCGAGGCCACTGAGTTTAACATTGCCGACATTCCGATCCACTGCGTGGTCGAATTGAGTAACGCCGGGTCCGTTATTGTGAAGATGGATCTCGTGGTGGTCGGTGTTCAAGGGGTAAAGCCTGAAACCAAGGTCGTTTCGACCAGTTACACGACAAAGGACCTGCAAAACCAGGTTTTCTTTAACGGAAAACCGCGCGGTTTGTGGATAGCTGGGACCTACCGTGCCGATATCTACATCGATGGCAATCTAGTGGGCAAATTCCCATTCACGATCAGGGGTTCGTCAGCACCCGTCAAG
>JANNNS010000192.1:0-11853 GCA_031398645.1 Acidobacteriota bacterium | reverse complement strand
CAATTTACCATCGAGAATGGCCAGATCGTCGGCGACAACCCCTTCGCCCTCGTCGGCGGCGTCGGAGCCATCTGGATAAAGTCCACACAAAAGCCCGGCCCAATAAAACTAACCGCCCGGCATCCTCGATTGGGAACAAAGACTGTAGAAATAAGATCCGTAAAAGCGTGAATAACGTTTGCCCGCGAAATACGCGAAACATACGAAAATGAAGATTTCCTCCCCTTTCGCGTCCTTTCGCGTAATTCGCGGGCTAAAAACTCTTCCTTCTTTTCAGCCGCACAAACAAAATAGCCCGCGAAATTTCACGGACCAAAAACCTTCCTGTTCCTTTTTGTGCCCTCTGTGCCTTTTGTGGCTAACTCAAGAAACCGTCACCGGATAGTTTGCCGAGTAATTCCCGACCACTTCGTTCTTCTTAGTTTAATGTGTGGATTTCGGGCTCCTGGTCACCACTCGATTCGTTCCCACTCTCGTCAGCCGAATCCATTATTTTCTTCACTAATTTTCCAGGATCGGTAGGCTTAAGTAGCTCTTCCGTCGCCTGTTCGTCAAGGTCTACGCCGACTTTGTGGGCGATCTTCTGTATAAGCTCCAAAGTCTTTGTGCTTTCTTCCTCTGCCAGCATATTTATCTGCAGATCAAGATGATTGCGTCTTTCCGTCAGCTTTGTTTCTTGGTTCTGGCTGATGAGAATAAACGTAGAAAGAAAAATTGCTTCGAGAGAAACGACCAAAGTTAAAAAGGTGTAAGGGAAGGGGTCGAAAGTAAAGTTCGTTAGAGAATTGATTATGATCCAGGTTCCGAACCAGACAATATGGACGTAAACGAAGATCATACTGCCGCAAAACGCGGCCACGTATTCCGCTACCCGCTCTCCAATTGTGCGGTCTGCCTTTTGTTCCCTTTCGATCTCAGCGATCTTCAGGATATTACTTTCGGCTTGAGAAAACTTTCCTTTCCCCTCGTTTTCTTTGCTCGCTTTTCTTTCTGCGGTTTCGGTCATTTCTCCGAGAACTCCTTGCCAAACACCTCAGGCGGCGGTTGTCTCGCCTCCCAGAAGCGAGAGCACTTCGCCCGTTACGTAGCTGGAATCGGCACTAGAAGCAAAAAAAAACAAACATTACAGGGTCGGGAACCGTCTCCACCCTTACATCGCTTTTTCCGTACCAACAAAGTGCTTTCATTGTTATCTTCCCCTTTGTTCCAAATAAGAAAAGACGGGCTGGGGATGGGTGCCCAGCCCGCGTTTTCCCGCAAATATCTATGCTCTTCTGCCAGTTACTACCTGAACTATCAAGACCACAAGTGCGGCCACAAGCAGGATATGGACAAGATTGCCCACCGCAGCACCGCCAAGGCCAAATCCAAGTGCCCATAAAACCAACAGAACTATCAATATTGTCCAAAGCATTGTTTTTTCTCCTCCTGAAGGTCTTGGGCACTCATTTACAACATCGCGGTGCGTGCGTTCTTAGCTTTTTCTGCACCGATCGCGGTTTTCACGTCCTTTTCCTCTTCCGGCGGCGGCAAAACAGCAGGCATTCCGAGCGAATCGATCCAAAGCTCGCGCGTCCATCCCTTCGTGTGATAGAGATGTTCGTCTTCCTGTTCTTCGATCTCCTCGTGCGCTGCCTTTAGAGCCTTGCCCTCGTCGCCCTTTTCTTTCTTCGCGGCTTCGCCGATCAATTCCCAATTCAGATGATCTTTGGTTTCGGCGTGAACCACGCACTCCGCCGCGACGATCTCAGCGGCAGCAGGGTCTCCGGCAGATCGTGCCATCTCCATTGCCTTCACAAGCAACTGCCCAATGTGTCGGACGACCTGGCGGCCCGGCGTCTCGGCTTCCGGGTCGAGCTGGTACGTTTCCAGCAGTCCCTTTGCGACGTCGACATGATGGGTAGTCTCTTCAAGATACTTTTCCCACTCTTTTTTCAGGTCATCATTTACCGCACATTCGATAGCCTTCGTATACACTTGAACGCCCCCCAATTCCGTCTCGTAATTCTCATACAAAAGCCCAATAAGCCTTTCCCTATCCATAGCTGTTTCCTCCTCGTATTAAATCGATACAAATTCTCCTTCTGCACAGTGAAATGCAAGTTATATGCCATTCGGAGATGATTTGGAGAGGAGATCGGGGGCGTAAATACAAAAAAGCTCGAGACACAAAATGTACATGGGCGAGCGAGTCCGCTCAGTCCATCTACAATCCGCTGCAGGCGAAAATGCAGGCCGAGTATTACCTTACAGCAGCCAGCGAGAATATCTCGGGCTCCGGCCAGCCAGATTGTCGATGTCAATCGTCACTAAGGCAACGCTCTGCGATCTTTCTCCTTTCCGTGGACTGAAACCCACGGCTAATTTACTTGACCGCTACGCGATCGCGAACCGTTCGATCAGCTTTCTTATTTCGGGTCTTTCGTGGACAGATCTTAGGAAGGCTTCAAAGAAAGGCACGAAGCAGATCAAGGAAAGTTGAAAACGAAAATGAGGCCGCCTTTTCGGACAGCCTCATATAAACCAACTAAAGTTCAAACTAGAAGAAAAGCCTGATGCCGAATTGGATGTAGCGTGGGTTGTTTACCGCGAACAGGGTTCCAAAATTGGCATCGTAGGTCTGCCGGAGACGATAAAGCCGGAAGCCTTCTGTCGTACGGATGTCGAAAGAGGTTGCCACGCGTGTCGCGAATCCTTCCGGCACCTGCAGGCTGAAAAAATTCAATGGCAAAGCGTTCGTTGGCAGACGCAGCGTGTTTATATTTGCACGGATCTGCCCGAGCTGAGCCAATCCGGCAGGCGTATTAGACAGCGGCTGTGCATTTGCTGTTGCCCAGGCATCATATTCGGCCGGCGAAAGGGTCGATGGCCTTTGCTGTGCCGCCGTGTTGCAAGCGGTGGTAAGCAAAGCAGGATTTGCGATACATTCGTTGCCGTTAAATTCGGTCGGGAATGTTCCAAAACCAAACGGAGTGTTGCCCGTGTTGTTATAACGGAACGCCGGCTGGTTAAATGCGTTCAGCAGATCAACGCGGAAGTTGATGCGGCGTTTTCCTTCTCCGCCGATCCATGGCATTGGGAATGTTTTCTGGACCGAAAGATCAAAATATTGCTGCATCGGTGCCCGAACGTCTATTGTTCGTGCCGAATTTCCAAGCTGTCCTTTAATAGGACGCGTGAACGCCGCAGGATTTAGATACGGCTCGCATCCGGAACCTACCGGGCAATCGCGGCTCCAAAGCGGATTCTTGAGAGGAACTCCGTCAAGGATATTGAGCCGGACCGAACGGTTCGTTCCGCCTAATCGGTTTGTATCGGTAATAAATGGAGTGTACGGCTGTCCGCCCTGAAGACGGAAAACTCCGGACATACTCCATCCGCCGATAAATGCGTCCACATATCCGGGAACGCCGCTGAATAATTGACGTTTCTTGCCGAACGGAAGGTCCCAAACAAACGTCGAACTGAAATTGTGCTTAATATCAAAGGCCGAGATAGAACGGTCACCGCTTCGCGGGGCTCCGTAAAAGACCTGACCAAGCGTGGAACCGGTCGTCAGCACGCGGACATCCGGCGAGGCGTCAGACGCGTCATCTATAGATTTGCCGAATGTGTAATTTGCCGTGAAACTTAACCCCTCGGCAAAGCGGCGGCGAACTTCGACATACGCTGCATGACGAATACTGTTCGCAGATGAATCAAAGAAACGATTCAGAGTGTTGAAACCAAAATAGGGCGACGTAACGCTGTTTCTCTGGATCGTGATCACCGCACCGACAGCATTTCGGCGGCCCAAAGGATCGGCAAATGCGGTCTCGGCGTTCAGATTCGAACCTTCGAGAAGCTCTACGAAATTCGTGTCACGCGGATTGACGTTCACCAATGGCATAAAGAGATGCGTTCCCTTGTTGCCGACATAAGCGACTTCAAGCGCCGTGTTCTTCATTAATTCGAAGGACAGCGAGAGGTTCCAATTCTGTGTGTAAGGGATCGAGCCGGACTCGTCACCAGGATAGACAAAGCCCGGAACTCCAAGGCTGTTCAAAGTAATAAGCCCGTCGGAGTTAAGGCCGAATGTGTTGGTCAACGCCTGCTCGAACGAAAGCGGATTTACGAGCGGAGCGTTGCCGGTAAGCCGCAATGGAAGCGTCGGGAAAGCCGTTCCGCCGACCGTGGAACCATTTGCCAACGTGGAGACAGTTCCGAAGCCGCCGAAATCAGGATTCGGCAGACGATTGTTTCCCGTGATAGGTGCATGGGAAATTCCGTAACCGCCGCGGATCACCGCGCCACGGCTCTCTGCAAATTTCCAGAACTTGGGACTCCACGCAAAACCGAAGCGAGGCTCAAAGTCCATGTAATCCGTCGGCACGAGATATTTAGAACGCCCCCCGCGTCCCGCAAGTGCAAAAACCGGAATGCGGACCGATGTCGGGATAAGTGTATTATACGGAGCCGGGATAGGAGTTCCGAGCGGCGGAACCGCGGTCAACCCGGTGAACACGCCTAATCCAAATGCGGTCGCAAGACGCTGCTGTTCAGTCAACGTTACCGTCTGCGCAAGATCTTCGCGGAAGACTCCCTGTTGATTATTCCTTTCGCCGCGCGGCATTTGAAGCGAATAACGCATGCCGAGATTTACGGTAAGGTTCTGGCGGACTTTCCAGTCGTTCTGGATAAATGCTGCACCTGCTTTCCAATAATAATTGTAGTCAAGAAGCAGCGGACGCACGTCAACATTGTTCGGAACGCCGATCAAAAGGCTGGCGAGATTGCTGCCGCCATTTCCGGTCCCTGTCGTGCGATTGTTGCTCGTGTTGACGTTCCTAAAAGCCCATCGTCCACCGGATGCCGCAAAGAACGGGATTACATTTAGTTTGGAAAGGCTGAGGTCGACACCGAATCGCCATGACATACTTCCCTGGTTCACATACACGATGTCATTTATGTTGTACCTTTCTTCGAGATTATAGTTGTTTGTCGAACCGGAGGAACCTACGTCAGCAAATGCGTTATACAAGCCGTCACCGCTGATGTTAAAGAGAGGCAACCCACCCGCCGTGAGGCTGGGCAAACCAAGTTCGGTAGAAAGATTTCGCCCGCCGTTGATCGAAAACTCAGGCGAGAAGTCTTCGCTGAAAACGCCCCGTGTGTAATTGAGCTTTAGGGTGTTGATAACGTTCGGCGAAAAGATGTGATCGTTTGTGATCAGATATTGTTTAGCATCGCTGAACACGCCGGTGCTTCCGTTCACGGCACTAGCAAAAGCTCGGACCGCGATCGCAGGCGTCGAAGAATATCGGAAGTTTATTTTGTTATTCTTTGTGATCTGATGATCAAGCCGAACCGTATATCGCGTTTCGTTCTGGATCACCTCGCGTTCGATGATGTGGTTTCGAACAACGTTTCCATCCAGAAAGTAATTTCCGCCTGCCGGCATATATTCAAGGATCTTTGGCGCGGTCGGATCAATAAAAGCCGACGGAATAATATTCAGAGCCGGGTTCGGTGCCGTCGAGCTGAGACACTGATTTGCCTGCGTAGCCGTAGGAGTTTGTCCAAACTGGCAGAAAATGTTTCCGGTGGCCAAAACGATCGGGACCAGCGTGCCGCCCGGGCCTAACGTAAACTGCTGATAGATATTCGCATTGCCTGTGGAAGCCTGGTTGAACTGGATCGCAACCGCCTCCGGCAAAAGTCCGCTGGCAGTGCGACGGAGCCCGCGGAAATCACCGGCACGCTCGGCCGCCGTCGGAAGCAAAGTGGTGGTCGTAACGAAGTCGTTTCTCCAACGCGGTTCGTAGGCAAAGAAGAAAAATGTTCTGTCCCTGCCGTCATAGATCTTCGGACCGTCGTCGCCGATGTTGGGAAAGAAGATCGGGCCCCCAACCGTTACTGAGACTTGGTTGTAACGAAGATTATTTGGCGTTCGCGGCGTGGTGCCGATTCTATATGGCTGAGCGTTCGTCTCGGGATTGCGGTGATACCAAAGTGCAGTGCCTCTGAACTCATTCGTTCCAGCCTTTGTCGTTACATTAATTACGCCGCCGCTAGTGTTGCCGTACTCGGCAGAGTAAGCAGAACTTTGAACGGTAAATTCCTGGACAGTCTCAGGCGTAAAACTTACGATGGCTCGCCCGAGGCCGACGCCGGTGTTATTTACACCGTCCGCAAGGATCGATGTTCCGCCGGGACGGCCACCGTTTAGGCTGAGGTTGTATCCCGGAACCGGCTGGCCGGAAGTTACTTCTGCATCCTCGCTGCCCGCGTCACCGGAAACATTCGGGATCGTCACCGCCAGATCAAGGACGCTTCTATTATTAAGAGGAAGTTCGCGAAGCTGAATTTCAGAGATGGTCTGCGTCGTCGTGCCAGTCTCCGTATTGATCAAAGCTGTGTCGGCGGAAATATTTACCGTTTCCTCGAAGTTTCCGACCTCGAGAATGATATTGACGGTCATCATCGTCGCAGTGTCGACCTTGATCTTCTCAATTATGGCCTTCTTAAAGTTCGCCGCCTCAGCCAGCACGTTATATTCGACCGGCTCAAGCGAAGAAACGGTAAATGCACCGGAGCTGGAGGCAGTAACCGTACTCGATTGGTTAGTGCCTATATTCGTTACTGTGACTTTTGCTCCCGGAACAATTGCTCCGTTAGAATCCGTGACAGTGCCGCTGATGCTGCCTCGGTTGGTTTGACCAATTATTGTCAAACTCAGCCCGATCATTAGAAGCAAAAATACAGAAACTTTCATATTTCCTCCATCTCGCGAAGAGCGAGATTCCCTGAATATTACTGTCGTTTTATCACCGAGGCCCGCCCGGAGTGTAGATATCCGGAAATACGGTAAACCGCTTAACCGATAGCTGCCATTGCGAACCCTAGACGAACGTACTCATCGTGCAACTTAACCGATCCAATCTGTTTGGACTTTGACGGTCAAAAAGATATCACTTTGCCACCCTAGTGTCTAGAGAAAAAGTCCCCAAGGTTAATGGCAAACATAATGGTCCTGACCAAACTCCCGAATTCTGTTAACCGCTTAACCCAGCAAGCTAAAAAAAATCGGTGTTTGACCGATAGAAACCTGAAAATTCAAATATAGAAAGAATGACTTGAGTAAAGTTGATAACACACGCGACGGACGATGTCAAGCCTATGAGACAAGCTGGGTTCTCTGGAAAACAAAAGCCGGTAAGAAGGTCCCTACCGGCTTTTGTTTGATTTGAGTTCCTTAGAACAGGAACTTGATGCCGTACTGAACGCGACGGGCGTAATTGTCCTGATTCGAAGCCGTGATGCGGCCAAAGTTTCCGCCGAGTGCGGTCACCGGTGCCGCCGCATAGGGTTCGTTGAAAGCGTTGATGAAATCAAGCTTGAACTGGATCCGCATCTTCTCGTTAATTCGAGTATTTTTCAACAACGACAGATCAACGTTGTTGATGTTGTCCCTGCGAACATCAGCAAAGAAGAACGGCAGCGTTCTCACATGATTCGAAGGTGAGAGTGTGGAGAACGCACTTGTGTTGAACCACCGTTCTGTCCTTCGCTCATTTCCCGGCAACGATACATCGCCACCAAGGTAGAAGAGGTCATTAGTGAACCGGATCGGAAAGCCGACCTGGAAGGAATAGACGCCCTGGAGTTGCCATCCGCCGACGAATCGATCCAAGACCTCGCCGTCCGACAAATACGCCTTTCCTTTACCAAAGGGAAGCTCATAGATTCCGTTCACGGAAAGCCTGTGCGGCGTGTCCTGATCCGAGATCATCTTGGTCGGCAGTTCGTCAGCCGCATTCAAATATTCAGTCGCCTGAAGCCACTTGGACCAAGTGTATGCAGCACCGAATGTATATCCATCCGAGAACCGCTTCTGCAGGCTGAACTGAGCCGAGTGATACCATGATTTTCCGTCATTGACCGAAGTCGTGATATCTCCAAATTGCGGATTTGGACGAAGGAACGTCGAGCGAGCGAGCGTCGCATTGTTAAAGTGTCCTGTTCCCTCAAAGCCCGCAACGTTGCGGAATGGATTTGTCTGAGCCACACCAAGAGCTGTGCCGCGAGCTGTCATCTCTGCCGCAGTCGGGTTTCCTGAAAGCAGATACTGATTCGGCAGAGCGTTTATGTTTCTGGCGATCTCAATATCGAACCCTTGGTTGCCGACATAGGTCGCCTCCGCCACAAAGCCCCAACCAAGGTCGCGTTGGAAGCCGATCTGCCATCTTGCCTGCTTGGACACGCTTGGATTCTGATTAAAGAACGAAATGCCACCGCCAAGTCCAGTCTGTTTTCCGTTCGCATTACCTACCGGCTCAAGTACCGCCACAGTCGGAAACAGGAGGATCGACTGCGGGATGATCGCCGAGGTAGTGTCGCTCGGGTTGCCGTTGACTCGCGTGGTCGGGAATCCCGTCGTACGCGTGTAGCCCGGCTGGATCACGTCACCGCGACGTTCGCCGAGGAAGCCTGCAAACAGTCCGAAACCTGCACGGAAAACCGTCTTGTCATCGATCTGATAAGCGACGCCGAAGCGGGGCAGAAACACGTTCTTCGGAGTGTTGTAAAGTCCGCTTCCTGTGTCCTTTCCGGCAAACAACAATCCACCGCTAAGGTTAAACGATGATGCTGGGATCGGATTGCCGCTCAAGTCGGTAACAGGCGTGGTCGTGAGCCGCCCCCGCACAGTAGCATCAAAAGGCTGAACAAAAGCCGCATCAAAACCGGAGACGCTCTTATCGTTTCTTTCGACCAAGGCGTTCTCGACCTCATAACGAAGGCCAAGGTTGAGCGTCAGTTTGCGGTTGACCTTCCAGTCATCTTGGAAGAAAAGGCCCCAGGTTTTCGAGTATTCGGAATAATCCGCCCTGCGGACGATCTGCTGCGTGCTCGGCAATCCAAGCAGAAATGCTGCATAGCTCTGCAAGCCCAAATAGTCGATCGTAGCGTTGTTCGCGGTGTTGGTCGCCGCACGTGTATACGTGTTGTCAAAAATGAACTGACCGGTCTGGTCGTTGCTCTTGAACGAGTTATCCTCTCGATAGATCCTAAGCTCGCCGCCGAACTTCGTTGCGTGCGAACCCCAGATCTTATTCAAGACCGCATTGTACGATTGTGTATCGACCGGCCTGAACTCGTTAGACATGCCATTTCCAAGCGGGCCGTTGCTAAAATCAAATCGCGGAAAACGGCGAATGTCTTCGGGAACTAGACTATTGAATTGCGCTCCCGCCGCCGAACCCCATAGCTGCGTCAGGTCAAAGCCCTGAGCATCCGGCTCCTGGTCCTGGCCGCGGATAAATCGGTTGTATCCGAAGCGAAGATTTAGGAACGTCGTCGAGTTAAACGTGTGGACGTCGTCGATAACACCCTGCCGGGCCTTAAAGAGAAAATTTACACCCGCATAAGGAGTTCCAGTGTAATCGTTGTAAACGCTAACGCGATCGTAATAGCTGCCGCGAACGAACAGGTGATTGCTCTGTCCAATGTTCTGGTCGATCCTAAAGGTGTAGTTATCGTAGGGCTTGGTCTGCTCGGTCAACCCGGAATCAAAAATGTTGCCGGTCAAGCCAGCGTTCTTGGGCTTGGCCCAATAAGTAAGAACTGATTTTGCGACCGGGCTGATGCGAGCGTCGGGAATAACATTTCCCGTAAACGCCTGACCGCAAAATGCGCCGGTGGCACAGCCATTGGTGCCGTTGCCCGCAATTCGTGTCGTCGGGTCATAGATCGTTACACAGCCCGTTGTCTGCCCTGGAGCACAGGCAAACTGAGAGAAATTTCCAGCGGCTAGAGCGGGTGTCGGCACCCAAGGCCCCTCACCGGCATCGAAACGCGGACGAGCATCACGGATACCTTCGTAGCTGAACAGGAAGAACGTCTTGTTCTTACCATTGTAGAGCCAGGGAATAACGACCGGGCCGCTTATGTATCCGCCAAAACGATCCGATTTTGTTTCAGGCCTGACAGTGCCGCGAGCCTTACCAAAAGCATCATTTGCAGCCCAGCTTCCCGGCTCGGCAAAGTAATATGCAGAACCGTTAAGGCTGTTCTTACCCGACTTGATGCTGATGCTAGTCACACCGCCTTCGGTGTTGCCGAACTGCGAATCGAACGTTGCCGTTTGCACCTTAAATTCCTGAACGATGTCTGACGGCGGAACATAGGTCGCGATAACCTCGTTTGCGTTTGCTGTCGCGGTGCTCGGAGCACCGTCGATAGTCAGGTCGCTTCTGTTCCCACGCGTTCCGTCGATCGCATAGCCGATGATATGCGTCGGCTCGAACGGGCGGTCTAGACGCTGTGATCCCGTGTGGCTTACACCGGGAGCCAGGCCCATTAGTTTGTACGGATCGCCGTGAATAAGCGGAAGATCTTCGAGACGCCTTGAATCCACCACAAGACCAAGGGAAGCATTTTCGGTGTTGATCGCGGGAACGTCGGCGGTGACATTGACCGTCTCTTCTGCACCCCCAACCTCGAGCGGAATGCTTACCTGAACGGAAGCACTGATCTCGACCACAACGCCGTCTCGGATAGCTTTCTTAAACCCCGGTGCCTCAACAACTACCTGATAGGTACCGGACGGCAGAAAGGTTGCCCTGTATAGGCCCTCACCGTTTGTGGTAAATGTCCTCGTCGCTCCGCGCGACGCGTCAATGACCAACACCGTCGCATTTGGAACGGCTTGGCCATTCGGGTCGCTGATGGTTCCTGAGATCGTGCCGCGTGTGTCTTGAGCGAGGATGGATCCGCCCAGGACAAGAAGCATTAAAATAGAAGTCAATACCGCACTGAAGCGAATTGATCTAGGTCTGGTTAAACTCATTTTGTCTCCTTGCCGCAGCCCGCCTCAAGATCAAGTTCGGCGAACCGGTCTATTTAATGATTAGCCTCGAAAAGAACAAGTTCGTTCTAATGATTGCGATTAAATTTGATCCCCTTGGTCGGCAGCCTATGATGCAAGTGCGGTGAGATCCGCAAAATTCGAATTAGATCGGTTATTGGCCGAATAACCGGTTATCCGGCGGCCCAAATCAATTGGCACTGGCTGTGAGTGCACTTCGCCCCACTTTGATAAAGTTACTCGATTGGTAAAATCTCTTAATCAGCGAATGACAGATTGGTAAAATAACCCAATTCTGAGACGATGTCCAGAGAAAACGAACTCTTTTCCACCTTTTTTTGAACATTATTGAGACTTCTGGTAAAATACAGGCCTTTTTCTCGCACATCCGCCAGCAAACATCCGGCCTCAAACTCTTCCTGATACCTGGAAGAAACGGTGGAAAGGTCGTCAAAGCCTCGCTGAAAGAATCTATTGGTATAACCAATTACAGCTTTGCTCAGATCTTCTCTTACTATCTGTAGGAGAGCAGCCGTACCGGCCCAAGAAGCCCGGACGGGGTCGGCTGTACCTTGTCCATGTCTTGGGGCTGAAATCTTTCGCCGTATCGCAAGTTCAAAAGCTTGTAATCAGGAAGCCTTCTGCCGGCCATATGGTTTACCGCAGTATTTGCAACCAAGATCTTGATCTCATTGTTTCCTGCCTTCAGGAAGTTGCCGATATCAAGCGAATAAGGCGGGCACCAGACCGAACCTGCACGCTGGCCATTTACGTAGACGACCGCCACTTCCCTAACCGGTGGTTCCAGCCACGCCCGCATTCCGTTGCGCATCGGCAGCACCGTCATGGCCTTAGCCTGACCCAGATCCAGAACGAAAGACTTCGCTTGCTGCTTGGCCGAGGCGGGCAGGTCAACCGTGCGGACGTATTCTGCCGTACCTGAATAGAAACGGCGGGATTCATCGTCTGTCCACGACCGGAGTTCGGATAGTGGAGCCGGCGACGCC
>JANNNS010000140.1:0-31400 GCA_031398645.1 Acidobacteriota bacterium | reverse complement strand
AAAACACGGAAAATCGTCGGTCACAATCAGCGCCGCGTCTTTTGCGAGTGCTGCGACCGTGTTCTTCGGCGAGTGCTCATCTTGCTGTAGATAGAAAACGTAACGAATGCCGAGTTTTTCGAATTCTCGTCGTTTTTCCTCCACGCCTTCGAGGATAAAAGTGTGGATGCGGTCGCTGGCCCACGGATAGTAATATTTCAGCCCCTCGTACACGACGAGCGGCAGCTTCAGCTCATTGCCTTTCCTGATCGCCCAGATCAAAGCATGGTTATGCGACGTCCGCTTGAACATCTGCATCCAATACAAAACATATCGGGCTTTGGGGTTTATGGGTCTGTCGTTTAGCTGAATTACTCTTTCGTTGATCCGCATCTCGTTTTAATATATAGCCACAGAGGTCACAGAGAGCACTGAGAATATGAAATATATAAGTCTGGTCTTCCGCGAACGTCCACCTATCTATCGATTCGTCGATCCGGCTCAATTGGTTTTCGCTCTCTGTGTCCTCTGCACGCTCTGTGGCTATTCCCCCGCGCAGGACTTCAAACAACTCCACCCCGGCGTCGAGTCCGCACAAGTCGAACACAAGCTCGGCAGCGACCCCGTCAAGATAAACCTCCTGCGGCTCGATTTAACAAAGGTCCGCCTCGACGTCCACCACGCCCTCGACAAAGCCATAGGCCTCGAAACCACGTCATCCATCGCCACCCGGAAAGGGGCCGTCGCCGCGATCAACGCGGGATTCTTCAGGTTGGATAAGAGCACTTGGGCTGGCGAAAACGTGGGACTACTGAAGATGGACTATCGACTCGTAAGCGAACCCTCTCAGAACCGAACGTCTCTCTTGATCTCGAACTTACCAACGATAACGCTTACGGGTTTCGGACGGCCGGACGGAGGACTCACTCTTAACGAGAGCCAATTTGCCCTAAGCATCAATCGGGAGCTCAAGAAGAGTGACATTGTTGTTTACTCCCCGGAATTTGGTGAGTCGACCTTAACTCCACCTGGGACAACTGAAATTATATTAAACAGTTGTCAACAATTTTGCCGTTCAATTGAACAAACCGATAATGCGGGAAACAGCAAAATCCCGGCCGGAAGTTATGTCATTGCGATCGGAAGCGATCCAACCCCGGATCAAACCCGTTTCTTAGAAGGCCTCCTGAAATCGAAATCGTTCCTTCCGCAAATCCTCCTGAGCGGCATTATGGACGCCCTTCCGTATGCAGGGAAGAAATACGTTCCTGAAGACGCGGTGGCTGGCGTCCCCCAACTGATCAAAAACGGCAAAATCGATATTACATGGGAGCAGGAAAAGGCCAGCAAGGCGTTTGTCGAGACGCGGCATCCGCGGACGGCGGTGGCGAAATTGAAGGACGGCAAGTTTCTGATGATGACGGTCGATGGGCGGCAGCCTGGCGTGAGCGTCGGGATGAGTCTGCAGGAGTTGGCTGAATATCTTCATAGCCTCGGTGCCGTCGATGCGATGAACCTCGACGGCGGCGGCTCGACGACTATGTTTCTCGACGGCAAGGTCGTCAACAAGCCTTCAGACCCTACTGGTGAACGCAAGATCGGCGACGCGATCGTGGTCACTCTCAGGAGAAAGCCCGCGGCAAAGAAATGACCAAGCACCTCCTTTTTGTTTACGGCACATTGAGAAAGGATGGCGTCAACGCGATGCCGAAGCTGTATCCCAACTCTACGTTCGTCGGCAGATCCTCGGTCAACGGCCGACTGTATGATATGGGCGGCTATCCGGCGATCGTGCTGGATGACAATGCAAGCCCTGTGATCGGTGAGGTTTATGAGATCGAGGATGAGACGCTTGCGAAGCTCGACGCCTTTGAACTGGACGCCGACTATCAACGGACGGCGGTTGAGATCACGGTCAACGGCATTCCGACCTCGTGTTGGGTCTACGGCCCGCACGCAAAACTCTGCGCAGGCCGGGGCCAGATCCGATCCGGCGACTGGATAGAACATACCCTTCAGGCTTAGCGATCAACCGACTCCCTTCCCAACGCAAAATCTAACTTTTTCCGCGTCTTGAAACTGAAGCAAGTCGTTGATCGAAATAATTCATAGGAAAGTTGATACGTTTTGCTGAATTTTTACGCGATTAGAGATGTAGAGATAACTGGGTAGGTATGTTTGGTAATGGAGAATAGACAACAACAATTAGGAACGACCGACATCGGGCTTTTGGTCTTTGTGATCGTCGCCGGTTGGCTTTTGCTGTTCCAGTCAGGGATATTTCAGTGACCTCAGGCCGCGAATTCGAGCGGCCGGTTTCGCTCGATCAGACCGTGTTTGAACGCCAGTTCGAAATAAAGTTCTAGTCCCGCCTGCATCGGTTTATCTACAGCAAATGAAATGTTCGAGGTCAGATATGTCCTGATCTCATCGCGCGTCAAACCAACATCGCCAGCGTAATTGGCAGCGATCTCATCAATATGAGCAAGACCCTCGTCTCTAACAGCGGAAAAATCGACAATGGCAGTGTGCGTTCGGGTCATCCACATCGCGAACACGAAGCCGAGGCCCGTGTGCTCGTGCCAAAGTTCCGCAAGATCGAAAGTTCGCACTGGCACGTCGGCCGGCTCGGGCGTCGCCGCCGTCACGCGAAGTGCGGGGTCGCCGATCAGGAGAGCGCAGTCTGAGGAGTCGAGCATCGCTCTCAGGTTCGGCTTTGCATCCGTCCACTCCGGCTCAAAACCCATAAATTCACGAAATATTATCTTGGTAAGGCAGACCGATGTTTTTGAGGAGATATCGAGGGCTACTGTGCGAACGTCCTCCAGCGGTATGTCGCGGGTGACCAGGCAAACGCTGCGGACCTGCTCTTTCGCGCCGACACAAACGCCGGGAACAAGCCGCACGTCGGGGATGGTTTGATAGGCAATGACCGGCGTTAGAGCCGCATCGACCCTGCCTTGCGAGAGAAGTTCGGCGGAGCGGGCAGGCGCATTGTCCAGGATCAGCTCCACCTGCCCGTGGTGCGAGCCGTAGAGGAAGCTCCAGATAAGCGGTGCTGTATTCGAATAGCTTGAGGCTGAGATCCGTGGCTGACTCACGTATTAGGCCAGAACGTCCTGATACTCAGGCGTTTCGGCGATCACCTTTTTTGTGTATGGACACAGCGGCTTTATCTTCAGCCCGTTCGCGCGAGCGAAATCGACCGCCGCGGCGACCAGCTTTTTGCCGATTCCCTGACCGCCTAGTTTAGGATCTACCTCGGTATGGTCGATGACCAATGTGTTTGGGCCATTTCTCAGGTACGTCAGCTCCGCGACCCATTCCCCGTCCTCGTCGATAAAGAACGCACCTTTGCGACCGTGCTCTTCTTGTTGAATATCCATTAACTCCTAGCCTACAAAGAAAATAGCCGTGAGTGCAAACGTTGTATCCGCCTTCCATTTGGATTATGCTTTTTGAGTATGAAAGTCAGGGTACTTATTGGCTTATTGACAGCCTTGCTCTCAATGTCTGCGGCGGCGATGGCCCAAGCGCCCATCGTTCTTTACGATCCGCTGGCAAAACTTCCCGAAACCACCCATTCTGAGGCGGATGAGCAACTTCTTAAGGATCATGTCGTGCCAAAGGCTGCCGCCCACTGGAAGGAGAGCCAAAGCTGCGGCGGCGGAAATCTGAACATCATCGGGGCCATTGATGGTGCATTTACAAGGGCCGGTGCCAGGCAGCGGGCCATTGTTTATGAGCTTTGCCAGACCGGGAACGGCTTTGCAAATAACGGTATATCCGTTGTTGAGAACGGCGTTGCTGTGTTCAATTTCATCGAGGAAGGCGGCTGGAACTTGGAAGTTTCAAAGTCTCCCGACCTGAACAAGAACGGCCGCGACGAGCTGATCATAGAGACGGGCGGCGGAATGCATCAGGGTTACACAGGAAGCAGCGTGACACTCGTTGAGCTTTCTGAAACATCCGCGACCGAGCTCGGCGTTTATCTTGCTTATACCAATGAATGCGAGAGATTGGCGCCGAACAAATACTGCGACCGAAGCTATAAGATCACAGCAACCGCCGGAACAAGTCCCACGTTTTTCGCCCAAAAATTCCTTAACCGCGGAACTGACGAAAAACCGCGCTGGGTCGCAAGCGGCAAGGCCGTCGCCGCAAAACCGATCCCGGATACTGAAAGCAAGTACACACTTATAAAATGAAGATATTTGATGTAACCGTCGCCGTCAGTGAATCTGTCCCGATCTATGCCGGCGACCCGACCGTGACCGTGAACGCCGCCAAATCAATTGCGGGCGGCGACACGGCCAACGTTTCGCAGCTCACATTCGGTGTCCATACAGGAACGCATGTGGACGCACCGAACCATTTTATCGAGGGAACGCGTCGCGTCCATGAGCTCGATCCGCACAAGCTTATCGGCCCGTGCCGCGTTGCTCAGGTTCCGGAAGATGTGGTCGCAATAGAACCCGAACATGTCGGCAGCCTGGACGGCGTCTCCCGCGTGATCTTTCGCTCGCGAAACTCCGCATTTTGGTCACATCCTGAGGCCGGATTTCGCAAGGATTTTACCTACATAACGCCCGCGACCGCCCGATTGCTGGTCGATAACGGAATTGTCCTGGTCGGCATTGACTATCTTTCGATCGAAAAAAGCGGCTCGCCCGGCCATCCGGTCCACGTCACGCTGCTCGAAAAAGAGGTCGTCATCCTCGAAGGCGTCGATCTCCGCGAGGTTCCGGCTGGCGACTACGACCTGATCTGTATGCCGCTCAAGTACGAAGGCGGCGGCGGTGACGGCTCGCCGGCACGGGTGTTCCTTAAGGAGCTCTAGCAGGATCATGGACTTGGAAGTATTTGTTTTCCATTTTCCTAGTATCCGATGAACGTTAACGACAAGACCTACCGCGAACGCGTTTACGGAATAGTCCGGCAGATTCCGGTCGGCCGCGTGATGACCTACGGGCAGATAGCTGGTGTCCTCGGCGAAGGCTATACCGCCCGGACCGTAGGTTATGTGATGCACGGCGCAGATGATGACGTTCCTTGGCATAGGGTTATTAATTCGCAGGGAAAATGCTCGACCGGCCGCCTCACGATCCCGATGAACCTACAGCAAGAAGTTCTCGAATCCGAGGGCATCGAATTCAGCGCCAGCGGAAAGTGCGATCTCAGCTCACTGCTATGGTATCCCGATGGCCATGGTACCGCAGACGACCTCCAGCCAAGCCTACTTTCCTAAACCTAAGCCATCCCGACCCATTTTCCGCGAGAATCACGCTTACCACTCAGGTTTTTATCCGGAAAGTGCGATAAAATCCTTGTAATGTTGCAAAGGCCTCATTTAACCGGCTTTTCGCGGGCGGAGCTCGTCGCTTTATTTGCTGAGATCGGCGAACCGCGATACCGTGCCGATCAGGTATTTCGCGGTCTGCAGGGGCGGCGATTAATGGCGTTTGATGAAATGACCGACCTGCCGAAGTCCCTTCGTGAAAAACTCAATGAATTGGCAAGCGCCTCGACGCTGACAGTCGGATCGATATATACCTCGGTGGACGGTACGCGACGGTTCCTTATGAAAACGCATGACGGATATCCGGTCGAAGCCGTCTTTATTCCTACCGAAAGCCGGGACACGATCTGTTTTTCCTCACAGTCCGGATGTCCTCTCAAATGCGATTTCTGCCTCACGGCGAGGCTGGGGCTGTTGAGAAATCTGACGGCGGGCGAGATCATCGAGCAGGTAATCATCGTTCTGAACGATGTCTACGGCGTTGGCGGTGAAACACCCCACGGAACCAATCTGGTCGCGATGGGCGAAGGCGAACCCTTTCTGAATTTTGAAAACCTGATCAAGGCGTTAGAGATAATGTCCGACGAGACCGGCCTTTTCATAGTGCCGGGGCGGGTCACTGTTTCGACCGCGGGCATTGTCCCAAAGATATATGAATTCGCTGAACTGGATCGGCGGCCGAATCTCGCTATCTCGCTTTCGTCGGCAAAAGACGAGCTTCGCGACAAATTGATGCCGATAAACAAACGCTGGCCGATACATGAGCTGCTTTCGGCGGCGAAGGCATTTGAGAAGACGCTGAAACGCGGCGAACGGTTTACGTTCGAATATGTTTTGCTTGGCGGCGTGAATGATTCGGATAAGGATGCGGAAGACCTGGCACGGCTTCTCAGAAGACACGATCTGCGAAAAGTTAAGATAAATCTCATTCCGCACAACCCTGCCGAGCAGTTGGACTACCGGCCGTCATCGCCCGAGCAGGTAAAGCGTTTCAAGGAAATACTTGAGTCGCTCGATGTTTCGGCATATATCCGCACACCTCGCGGCCGTGATATTTATGCCGCGTGTGGGCAGCTTGCAGCAAAGGAAGAACCAAATTTAGTGCAGATCGCTGGGATCTAAACTTATGGAAATTCTAATTCCAGGCCTGATCCTTGTTGGATTCATGATCTGGGCATCGACACGAATAAAGCGAAATGCTGCGCAGGCGTTCGAGCGTGAGGAGATCGAGAACCCGCATTTTTCCCTTACGAAACCCGAGGGATTCCTCGCCCAGGTCGATCCGGCTGAGGGAACTGAGTTTTCAGCATACTCTAAGGACTTTGGACGCGACGATGCGGAGCGGGTCAGGCAGGCGGCCGCAGAGATGAGACGCTTTGATGATGCGAATTTCGAAGAAATATGCGAACGGGTAAAGAGTGAATCTGAGGCGACCGTGACAGAACAAATTGGTGTCATTGCCGGCCGAAAATGCGCTAACATTGTAGTTGAGCGTTCCGAGGACGGAGTCGCTGTCGAAACTTTCTACAAGATCATCGCGGGCGAAACCGCAGTCTACCAGCTGGCGATCACTGTTTTACCTGAGATCAAAGGAGATCTTTCCCCCAGAATCGATCAATTTCTTGCCAGCTTTGTCCTCAAATAACGCATCAAAACCCTGTCCGCACGCCTTAATTCAACGTTGTACTTATGAATAGCCGCAAGAACTTCTCCATATACCTGGCCTTTATATTGATGATAGCCGGATACTCATCTGCCTCGGGGCAGACTGTGAATGTAACGGGCAGCTTGGCCGAAACCGAGCTAAAGCGTGGTTCGTCGGTCAAGGGTAGGGTCGTTTTGTCCATCCCCGAAGGCCTTCACGTAAATTCAAACAAACCCGATAGCGAATATGCGATCCCGACCACTGTCAGAATAACGGGCGAGGGATTTAAGCTGGGCTCGATCGATTATCCATCGGGCCAGAACCGTAAGTTTCAGTTTTCTGAGGTCGATCTGAACGTCTATGAAGGCGAGGTCACCATACCGTTCACGCTGACCGTCCCCCGCAACTTTCGCGGAAACTCGCTTACCGTCAAGGCGGTCGTAAGATATCAGGCGTGTACGGATGAGGTGTGCTATCCGCCCAGAAATAAAGAGATAACAATGACGGCGCCCGTCCGTTAGTTGTAGGTAGAAATTAGATCAAATCAATAAAATTCAGCACAGGCCAATGACCGAAAGCGAACGGCCCGTTTTGCCGAACCTGGTTTTTTCCATTCGGTAGGAAAAAAAGAGGTCGGTCCGTTCCATCGTGCAAAAGGGCGCCTTGAATATGTTTGCTGGCTCGACACCTGCTGCGGTTAGCTGGTCGGCATTTGCCAGATGAAGGTCGATCAGCGCGTGCCCCTCGCGGGTTGGCGAGAGGTATTTCCGATACTCGGGAAAGGATGCGGCAAAAGCGTCGATAACGTCCTGCCCTATCTCGTAGCTTTCGCAAAGTGCCGCCGGGCCGATCGCACAAATTAGTTGTGTTGGATCAGTATCGAACTTCTCGACCAACATATCGACGGTCTTTCGCACTATCGACTGTACCGTTCCGCGCCATCCGGCGTGAACGGCGGCATACACTCTGTTCTTGGGATCGCCGACCAGTACCGGCACACAGTCCGCGGTCTTTACCCCGATCAGCACACCGGGCAACGCCGAGATAAGTGCGTCGAATTTTTGATCGGAATCGACCGCACTTTCTTGAGTGTCTACGAGTTTGATCCCGTCGCCGTGAACCTGCCAGGCCGACGCCAGCGTATATTCACGGTCAAACGTCTGCAGAAAGCGACGTCGATTCTCGTGGATATTTTCTGAGGAGTCCTCGTCAAAGCCGGCCAGGTTGAGGCTATTCTCGGGAAACGTTGAAACACCGCCGAGCCTGGTCGAAAAGCCGTTTGCAAAGCCAGCTTCCTCCAACGGCTTACATACAAGCACCTTAACGCCACTGCGTTCTCGCCAATAAAAGCCGGAATCGGTTAGAATCTGGTCATCCGGAATGATCTTATCCATCGGCATCGACATAGCTGAAGTTTATCGCATACGCGAAACGATGAACAGAACTCCGCGATTCGCGGAACGCGTATTCACTGTCGGCGAACGCGAGTACTGCGACAGCAAGGGAGCTGCGGCCTATCAATCCTATGCGGCCCGTTTTGCTGCCAAAGAGGCGTTCTTGAAAGCGTTGAAAACCGGTTGGCGTGGGAAGCTGAGCTGGACTGATATCGAAGTGATCTCGGATCCGGAAGGCGTGCCCTCGCTGAACATAACCAACGAAGCTGCAAGGCTAATGGAAAAACTCGGAGCTACTGCGGTCCACCTGTCGATCTCACATACCAAGGACCATGCGGTGGCTCAGGTTATGCTCGAAAAGGTCTGAACGCGACGCTACTTCTGCCCCGCGGTCATATCGTCCATCGTAAAGATCGCTACTGCCGGGTCGTGATCCGAAAAGCGTTCGAACCGGTTTCCGTCATTACGGTAGATCTGAGGAAAATCAGCGTTAATGCGTGCAAATCCGAACCCGGTGGTATGTTTACGGAGTGTTTCCGTAATAATGATGTGGTCGAGCGTTTGCGAGTTTCCGTCGTAGATATAGGAGTATCGCTGGCCGGCTGCGATGACGTCGACGAGATTTATCAGGTCGGGGTTCACAAGGTCGTCTGAAGGGATCAGGACCTCATCTTTGCCCGCCGGTTTCCCGGTGATCGTTCCGATCTGGTCCATTATTCCATCGCTGAACTGATAGGAATTGAAATCCCCGAGAATAATTATCCGCTCCTTTGGATCTGCTGTTTGCCTCGTCTGGATCAGCCGGGCCAAAAACTCTGCCTGAAGCTTCTTCTTGAGCCGAACATTGTCCGACTGTTTTGGGTCGCTGTAACCGAGATACGACTTAAGGTGATTCGCAAAGACCGTGAACTCAAAAGGCTTGCCTGTCTTCGCATCTTCTATCGACGCTCGCAGCATGAGCGGTGGACGATCGTTGAGGAAGTTATCCTCTTTCGTGTTCGGATTCTTATACTTGTCTTCCTTCCCGAACTGTTTAATTTCAATGACCTTTACCCGCGAGGTCTTGACCAAAAAGCCGTTATCTATGCCGCGCCCATCATTGCCATCGATAAGAAAGGCCTCATATTTCGGGTCAGGCTTGCCCGCGGCGATCGTATCCGCATTCAACTTCGCCGCGAGACGCTTCAATGCAACGAGATTCTCTGCCTCGATCACGCCGATCACGTCGGGCGACTGCATAAAGTCGCGGATCGCAAGCGATACTTTTTGCAGGCGTCGTGCGAAGCCGTCCGGTGTCGAAATATCTTCCTTGATCGACGGATCGTCCTGATCGTCAAAAAAATTCTCCAGGTTCATCCCGGCAACGACGAACTGTCGTGCGGTCGGCACCGGCATCGGGTTTGACTTGGTCGAGGTCGTACCAGTAAATCTGTTGTCCGGATCGGTCAGGAGTGTGTATTTCGAATAACCATAATGCAGGACGCCTACCAGCCCCTTCACTTCAGCCATCGCCGGAAACTCGCACTGGTTCGGGACAAGCCGCTGGGTTTGAGAGGGAAGCTGGTCATCACAATCGATGCGGATCACCGCGGGATTGGAATCGAATATAAGAGCTTTCGGATACGCCTTTCGGAATTGCTCCTTATCGGCATTCGTTGCAAATTCGCGCACATCCCGTCCTGGCTGTCGAAATGGCCGCGGCACGGGCTTTAGCACGCCCCAGAAGGCGCCATCAGAAACGGCAGTGAAGGTCTTGGCGTCAACACGGCCGCCGGTCGGACTGCTTACGGTAAACTCCTCGATCTGCACCCGCATACCTTCGTACTTTTCCAGGTTATCGACCGTGTTCGACATAAAGTCGCCCGCGACGAGAACAATTGGTTTCGGCAGCGACTGAGATCTTGAGATCACCTTTATCTCATCACTATCCTTCCGCATCGATACTTCGGTGATGGTCGAAGCAAGCGGCTCGTTGTCACGGCGAAACTCCTCGACGATTCCCGTGACCGAGATAAGGTTTCCGTTATCTGCCTCGGCGGGTGGTTCGCTGCGTGTAAATACAAAAAGGCCCTCTGAAGTGTTCTTGTTGCCATCTGTCTTCTCGTCAGGCGTCTGAATAAAGAAGCCCGTCCGGATCCGCGCCGTAACAATGCCGGTCACGCGAACATTCTGCCCGACGACGGGCGAAGCGTTTCCATCACCCTGAAGCTGGGCGATGGTCACATCCTTTTGTGCGTAAGCGGACGAGACTAGTAGTAGAAAGCTGAGGGTAAAGCTGCCGATTTTCATTTGAGTCTGGCCATTTCTGCAAATACGCATCTTGGATGCCGCCGGTTTACAAAGTGTCACGCCTTCTTTCGATGATCTCTTGAGTATTCTTTGGGATCGCGTTCAGAAAATCATAGCCGGTAAGATTCTCAACCACGTTCACGGTAACGCGGAAGTTGCGCCACGGGGCATTGATATCGAGTGGTGGCTGATTCGGCACAATGATCCCGAAGGCTCGGGTGCCCTTGGTGATCCGCGACAGGTCGTCGGAGCCGTTCGGCATCACTAGTACGACTTTCCAGGTCGAGGCGGGAATCGTCACTCTCCCCTGTGCAATAGTTCCGATGTTCCCGGCCGGCCCGGAGAAGATATAAACCTCATTTCCTTGTGCCGCAAGCGTACGGCAATAGCTCTCGAACTCTTCCCACGGCCCCTGGTTATTCGCCGAAAGCTGCGGGATCATGTTCGTCATCAGGAACGTGGCCGAATTATTAGGCACCGAATTTGTACGGTCGCCCGAAGGGCACATGTGGCCCCGGTCATATCCTGAGCCCGAATAGTCCTCGTCAAGAACCTGATACCATCCGGCCGGAAGCGTCGTGTCGGGACGAAAATCATCCTGCCGTTGTGTCGATCCGATCCAACTGCTGGCCAATCGCCACGCGACCCAGTTTGCCGTCGCCCTTCCGCGGTTATAAGAAAGGGAATACTGCGGCTTTTGCATCAGATAGTTATTCTCATTCGCAATATCGGGCGTTGCGTTGCTCGGATTGCCAAGGATCAGCGGATCTTCGTTCGGCAGCGGGGCATTGACCGTTATGGTCGTGTTTAGATTTACCGTCCTCGCCTGAGCATCGGTAGCGACCGCCGTGATGCTCTTGAGCCCGCCGGTCGCGTTGGCCGGCACCGTCGCCAGAAACGAGAAGACGTTGTCACCCGATACGGCGTCACCATTTGTTCCGTTGTCAAAGAATGCCTGCGGAGACGCGCCGCCGATGTTCGTAAGGTCCCCGGACACGGTAATTCCAGTGCTTGGCGGCGTTGTGGCGGGAATGACCGTAACGGTCAAAAGGGTGTTTCCGCCCGGCGAGACGGTATTTGGACTTGTTGACAGGGCCGCAAAAAGGCTCTCGCCGCTTCCGCTGCACGCCGCCGTCGGTGTCGAGGCATTTCTCGGCGCGGATGGAATGACCGCTTCAAGATCGTTGGCGTTATTGTCGGTATCCTGGCAGCCATTTTGCTTTCGACGTTGGCTGTTGTTCGCTGCAGGACCTGCCGTAGCGGCAGTCTCAACGAAAACATTGGTCGCGGTTCCCCAACCGACCGAATCGATAATTGCTCCCGTGTTGTTTGACCCGAGGCGGATCGCCAAACCACCGCCGCCAGCGCCCATCGAGCATTGGCATGCGGCCGGATCGTACGTCATATTCGGCGTCACGCCCCCGTCGTACGAGGTGGACGCGATCAAATAGTATCCGCCCGGCGGAATTATGGTCGACGAGGTCCAGCTTGCGAAAGGAACAGCGACGTCATTTGATCCCGATGCCGAACGGTAAACGACGCGGTAGCCGTTCAAGTCGATCGGTGCGGAACCGCGGTTAAAGATCTCAACGAATTCGTCATTGAATGTCCCGGCACCGCCGCCGCCGCTTTGAAACTGGCTTACAACGAGATGCGGTGAAACTGCCGGCCCAGCCAAGGTTCTAGCGTCCACCTTCACAGGTTCGGACGGCTGAAAAAGGGCGAGCACGGTTGCGACGGCTAAGACTAGGTAAAACTTTCTCATTCAGATCTTCCAACAAGGCGAGGACACGGTTATTCGGGGCAATCTAAATATGTAGCATATTTGGCAGGAGGATGGAATCGAGGAACTATGCGGTGGGTCGAATTTACACTGTTCTCGTTCGTGTTCATTGTGTCCTTTGTGTTCTCAAAGAATCCAAACGCAAAGGGCGCAAAAGGGATGAGACGAAGAACACGGAGACACTCAAGCTGATTCATCACCCTCTACTTCCCACCCTGAGATCTGTATGCGGCTTCGATCGAGGCTTTGCTTCGTTTCAGGTAGTCACGATAGCCTGATGGGTCAATAAACGGATTTCTTGACGGATTTTGCTTCAACGCTTCGATCTTGCCCTCGAGATCGTAGATGCCGCCGTGTGCACCTAGAAAAATATCGGGTTTTAGTCTTTCAAGACGCTCAAACGTTCGTTGATAATCCACATAGATAGTCGGATATTTCTTGTTTCCGACCAACTTGTAACCCGGGGCAGACGTGCTGCAGACAAAGATGGCTGTCAGCTTCAGGCCTTTCTCTTTTACTTCTGTCGTCCACGTAGTGCAGCCGCGGGTGTGGCCAGCCGTGATATTCGCCGTCATTGTCACGCCGCCAAGCTTTATTTGTTTACCGTCCCGAAAGGTGCGATCCGCACGGACGGCTTCCATGGGGAAGCGATCGCCGAAGTTAGGATCATTTAGTCCGCCGTTGGCAAGCAGTTCGGCGTCGGCGTCGCTCATCATTAGTTTAGCTTTCGTCGATCGTTTCAATTCGGCGAGCCCTGCTGCATGATCGTAGTGGGCATGGCTGTTCAGGAGGATCTTTACGTCCTCAACCTTGAAGCCGAGCTTCACGATATTGTCCTTGATCTGCGGCACCGTCTCGACAAAGCCGCTATCGATCAGGAAGTGACCTTTTGGTGTCGTTATTAGATAAGACGTAACGTCGCTGGCTCCGACGTAGTAGATGTTGCCCGCGATCTTGAATGGCTCGACCGGTTGATTCCAACTGCGTTCTTCCTCTGTCCGCTGGCCGATAACGGCAAGTGCGGCAACGGCGATCATCAATATTAAAAATATCTTTTGCACCCTCCAGTTTATTCTGCATCCGACCGCGGCTCAAATGCTGCTGAGCAGGAACGACGCTGCTGTTCATCTCAACCGATCCTGGATAAATTTCCTAACCGTACTGTTTCGGGTCAGTGCGAGGGCCCTCTCAAAAGCTTGCCTTGCATCGGCGTCTCGTCCGACTTCGGCCAACAGGTGCCCGCGTGTGATATGAAAAAGATTGTAGCCTTCCAGGCCGCTGTCTTCGACGAGACTTTCGATCGCGGTGAGAGCAGCGTTCGCCCCATCGATGTGGCTCATTACGATGATCCGGTTCAGTTCGGCCACCCGTGAAAACGAGATCTTTTGCAGCAATGTGTAGCACTCGTGTATCCGTTTCCAATCGGTCGAATCATAATCCGGCGCGAGCGTGTAGATGGCGGCGATCTCGGCTTCGAGATGAAATGTGGACAATTCGTTTCCGCTTGCTGAGAGTCTTAGGTGCTTCAAACCCTGTCCGATCAAACGTTTGTCCCATACCGTGCGATCCTGGTGGGCGAGCAAGATGAGTTCGCCGGCGTGATCGGTTCGGGCTGGCAGCCGCGATGCCTGAAAGCAGAAAAGTGCTGCGGCGGCGTGTGTCTTGGGCGTCGTAGTCGTCGGGTGAGCGGCGAGAAGCCGGACCAGTCGAACTGCTTCAAAACACAGATCGCGGCGAACCAGTTCGTCGCCGCCCGAAGCTCCATAGCCCTCATTGAACATCAGATAAAGAACTTTTAGAACTGCGTCGAGACGATCGGAGATGTCATCCGCAACCGGAATATCAAGCGCGACACGCCCCTTGCGCAGACTGGATTTCGCACGCGTGATCATCTTGGCGACCGCCTCGTCATTCGATAGATACGCTGCGGCGATCTCCGGCACGCTGAATCCGCCGACGATCTTGAGCGTGAGGGCGACCTGGCTGTCCGGCGGGATCGACGGATGACAGCACGCAAAGATCATTCGAAGCTGGTCTTCGCCTATCTCGGAGGAAAAGTACACCTCGTCAATTTCACATGCGTGAATGAACTCATCTTCGAGCTCTTCTGATCGGCCATCCCGACGCAGTCGGTCGATCAAACGGTTCTTCGCCGTCTGGGTCAACCAAGCAGTAGGATTTTCGGGTACTCCCGAGAAAGGCCATTTACGAAACGCGGCGATCATCGCGTCCTGAACCGCGTCTTCGACCAGATCGATACGCTCAAACCCAAAAATGCGGCACAAAACCGAAACCATCTGCCCGGCATGATGCCTGAACAGATGGTCTATCGAATCGCTGATCTCGGTGTTTGGGACGGAGGTCATTTTCTGTGCCTCGCTAGGCCGTGGGCTCAATCTCACGCAGCTCGATCCGGCCTCCATATTTCAGGTGCGGACATCCGCTTGCGGTTTCGACGGCCTCGTCATAATCTGCGGCAGATATCGTGAAGAACCCGCCGATCACTTCTTTTGCCTCAGTGTATGGGCCGTCGGTCACGCGAAGGGTGCCGTTGGCTCCTGACAAATGCTTGCCGCCCTCGTCTTTGAGTTTTTCGCCGCCGACATACTTTCCGTCAGCCTCGATCTGATGCCGCCACGCGACATATTCCGCTATGACGCCCTGGATCTGCTCCGGCGAGAATTGCGAGTAGTCCATCGGTTCTTCATGCAATAATATTAGATAGTTTGGCATATATTTCTCCTGTGTAGACCGACGCAAATAGCGGTCAGTCGATGCGTTTCAGTGTAAATGGTTCCTCGCGAACGGTGCTGTCTTTTTGTCTGAGTGCGAGAAAGATGTTCAGTTCTTTCGAACTTTTGCGCTCAAAGGTGAGCCCGGAAAAGTACATTCGGTTTCCTTCTTTGCGGACGAACTTAAAATCGACGGACTTATCTTTTTCTTCCCACCCGACGAAATTTGGATGGAAGTGTTTTAGCCTCAGAGCGATCGTGCCCTCGGCCTCGACCAGCAGCATCATCTCGTAAAAGACAGGTTTGCCGTCCTTAATTAGCCGATAGGCTCCCATCATCACCCCGCCCGACGGACGGCTCCAGATTTCTTCGGATACTCCACCAAGCCCGGTTCCGGACCAGCTTCCCGCCAACCACGCCATGTCGGCGGCAGACGCGTTCTCGCTGGTCTTTCCCTCGTCCAGTTTCAGCGTGTTTTCGGTATGTTTCGACTGAGCGAACGCGGGATCGCTAAAGGCCGTCAGCAGAACAAATAGGATCAACAATAGTTTCATTTGAATGACCTCTCTCCTTGAGCGTGATCGAAAGACACGGCTTTCGCGGCCTTCACAAGATAGACGAATGAGGCCATTGATAATGGACATGCCTGTGAAACTTTTTTAGCGAGCGGGCCGCGGGTAAACTACCGGGCTTTTGTTGCCTGCCTTATCTACCGCCCTGACGCCGAAGAAATAATTGTCCTTGGACATCTTTGCCGCGGTATAGGCCGTGACATTGCCGACGAACTTTCCGTGCGTCCATTCAGCAGCTGTCGTATCACGCCAGACAACTTCATAGCCGGCAAGGTCGCCGTCGGTGTTCGCGTCCCATTTCAGGTCGGTGTCATTGGTCAGGCGGCCCGTTACAATGCCGACGTTCTTCGGCCGTGCGGGAGCGTTAGCCAGGCTTGCGAGGCTGATCAGGTTAACGCGGGTGACATTGGCCGCATAACCAAAATCGACAAACTCCGGCGTGTCGCCATAAAAAATGCCTTTATCGGTACGCACATTTTGATGCTGATGCGTGTAATCTTCGTCGACTTCGGTGATGCGAACTGCCGAAAATCCGCGTTCCAGGAAGGGTATATGGTCGCCGCCGCGGCCGTAACGGTCTCGCCTGTAGATCATCCATACTTTGAATGTTGTCAGGTATCTGTCGGACTGCTCCTTTATGTATCTCGCAAGCTGACGAGAGGCGGAATCATTCTCGCCGCCGACGCTTCGGCGGGTGTTTGCCTGCTGCGGCGTTTCATCGGAAGGAACGCCTTCGCTGAATACACGCACTCGGTTGCGGTTTACCGAGGCCTTCTGCGTCGTAACTCCGCCAACGATATCGTTTGTGAACATACCTTCGATGTTCATCGCCTTTTGTTTTGCCTGTTCGGCGAAATAAGCGGCACCGAGTAAACCCTGCTCTTCTCCGGGAACGGCCATAAAGATGATCGTGGCGTCGAATTTTCGTTTGGACATTACTCGCGCAAGTTCCATCACCGCTGCCGTGCCTGACGCATCGTCATTCGCACCGGGAGCATCGCATTTCGCGTCGGTGGGTGAGGTACACATAGAGTCGTAATGGCCTGAGACCACATAAATGCGGTCCGGGTCCGACGAACCCTTCAGCGTAGCGACAACATTCGTCAAAGTCGTCGGTTCAGGGATCCGGTTCGCCTTCGGTTGAACAAATGACTGCTTTTCAACGGTCAGGCATCCGCCGCACGCCTCGTTCATCTTCTGAAACTCCGCATAGATCCAGTCACGCGCCGCCCCGATCCCGCGGGTCGGGTTGTCCTGTTCCGAAAGAGTATTGCGGGTGCCAAATGAATCGAGTTTGCGAATATCAGCCTCGATCCGTCTCGGTGAAACTTCGCGGATCATTTTCTGAATCTCGGTATTCAAGGCAGCCCTGGGTGCTCGGCCCGCTTGGGGCAGAACGAGGCCAGAAAGCAGTAACGTTAACGAGATGCAGGTGACAAAAGAGCGGATCATAATTATGGATTCTCCAAGGCTAGCTGATCAGTAAATGTAGTTCGATTTTAAGGCCGGTGCAAATCAGACACCGCTCAACGGTAAGCTGCCATACACAAAGATCGGCAAGAATATGTTTAGGTGTTCTGATAATTTTGCATTGAGATATGCGTTACGCTTTCTTCGGCTGATGCACAATTGGCGATGAGAAGCATTGATCCGAAAGGATTTAGAGAAAAGCGGCCTTGCAGTTCGAGCGTCTCGTTCCGGCCAGCGAACTGGGCGAACGCAAATAAAGGTTTGAGCATGGCGTGATTTATATTATAATCGTGCAACTTTCTCACAGTTAACCGTAAAATTTCGACGCCGTGAAACGTCATGGCAAACCACCACATTCTGTCAGTTGCGAATGCCGCGCGGCTGTTCTATATAGGAAACGTTTTTAGGAGGATCTTCATTAATGTCAAGGAGTCAAACGCCACTGCGGCTTTTAATTGATCGCCTTGCGTTGTTTGCTGCGGTCGGGGTGTTTGCTCTGCTCGCTGTTGGCAGCGTGTCGGCCCAGGAAAATTCCTGGACCGCAAATTTCGAGAGGCGAGAAAACATAACCAAGGACAAAGCTGCGACAAGGCAGTCTTTCCCTACCGAATATCATCTTTTTGATCTCAACGCGGCTCCGCTTCGCCAGCAGCTATTCTCTGTTGTTGGCGCCGACGCGAGCAAGAGATCGACCGTGATCACAGTTCCGAACGCCGACGGCGGCATCGAACTCTTCGAGGTTTATGAAGCCTCTAACTTTGATCCCGAACTGCAGGCCCGATTCCCGGAGATCCGTTCATTCTCCGGCCGCGGTCTTTCCGACCAGTACGCGACCCTGAAGCTGAGCTATTCGCCGCAGGGCGTTTCCGGCATGGTCTTCAGGAATGGTTCGGACATCCTGGGCAACGAAGGTGCGACGGAATTCCTTGAGCCCTATTCGCAAGACCGCAAGACATACGCGGTATTCAAATCCGAGCGAAAACCAGGCGAACTGCCATGGGCTTGTACCACCGAAGAACAGATAATGTTCTCGGACTGGAAATCGCAGCTCTTCGACATAGATGCCCCGCAAAGCAGCGAAGGCACTATCAGAGTTTTGCGTCTGGCCCAGTCGGTCAACGCTGAGTATTCGAACTTCTTCGGTGCCACCAGCTCGGCTCAGGTTAACCTGGTCCTCGCTGCCATCAATGCTACGCTCACTCGGTCGAACGGTGTTTACGAGAAGGATCTTGGGCTTCACCTTAACCTGATCAATAATACTAGCATAATTTATTACAATCCCGCGACGGATCCATATACTACGCTCGGTTCGTGGAACGGCCAGCTTCAGGCTACTCTGGCAGCGAATGTTGGTGCGGCAAATTACGACATCGGCCATTTGTTCGGTGCATCTGGCGGCGGCGGAAACGCAGGCTGTATCGGTTGCGTCTGTAGTGCCGATGACACGAAGGGTCGCGGCATTACGTCGCCAGCTGACGGAATTCCTCAAGGCGACAACTTTGACATCGACTACGTCGTGCACGAGGTCGGTCACCAGCTCGGAGCGAACCACACATTTTCACAGTCGAATGAAGGCACTGGTGTAAATAAAGAAGTCGGTTCAGGCATCACGATCATGGGATATGCGGGTATCACAAGTCAGGACGTTGCACCGCACTCGATCGACGTTTTCCATCAGGCATCGATCGCCCAGATCCAGGCGAATCTTCCGACCAGGCCGTGTCCTGCAGGGCAGATAATTGCCATGACTGCGAATCAGCCACCGGTCGTAAGCCCTGTTCCGAATTACACGATCCCGATCACGACGCCCTTTGCTCTGACCGGTTCGGCCACGGATCCAAACGGTGATCCTATTACCTATAACTGGGAACAGAACGACAACTCGACCACCACAGGAAATGCCAGCGTCGCTTCGCCGACCAAATTGACTGGCCCGAACTGGTTGACATTTCCTTCGACCACCTCGCCGACCAGGTATTTCCCACGATTACAGACGATCCAGGCTGGTTTGTTTGTCACTCCGACTTTAGGAGGCGATGCGATCGCGAACGTCGAGGCATTAAGCTCGGTCTCAAGAACCCTCAACTTTAGGTTGACGGTTCGCGACAACAAGCCTTACGTTCCGGGTTCGACTATTGGCCAGACACAGTTCACCGACATGACCGTTACGGTCACGAACACGTCCGGCCCGTTTGACGTAACGTCGCCGAACACGGCTGTCACCTACGTCGGCGGATCATCGCAGACTGTGACATGGGATGTCGCGAACACGACCGGAGCTCCGGTCAGCACGGCTAACGTCAAGATCTCGATCTCGACGGATGGCGGGAATACGTTCCCGACCGTTTTGGCTGCGAGTACGGCAAATGACGGAACAGAATCCGTTACTATCCCGAACACGCCGACCACGACCGCTCGCATTAAGGTTGAAGCCGTTGGAAATATCTTCTTCGATATTTCGGACGCTAACTTCACCATAACCGCTGGCGGCCCAACTCCGACTCCTTCGCCGACGCCGGTTCCAACGCCTAGCCCGACACCGAGCCCGACGCCGGTGCCAACGCCAACGCCAACGCCGGTTCCGCCGACGCCAACACCAACGCCGGTACCGCCAACACCGACGCCGACGCCAGTTCCGCCGACGCCTACGCCGACCCCGAACCCGGGTGTCTGTACGCCGACGCTAACGGTGACGGAAGCTTTCCCGGGCAGTGCAGGAGCATTCTCCTCCATCACCGCGGGTGTGAACTCGGTGACCGTCGACATTATCGACAGCGGCATTGGCCTGCAAGGCTATTCGGTAGTCAGCTCGACCAACGCGAACGTGAACATCCCCGCATTCACGCCGGGAACCTATAGCCCGGTAACGGCGACGTTCACGATCCCGAATCCGGGACAGCCGGTTGATTTCACGCTCCGAGCTTCATCGCGTATAAACGCCGTGTTGATCAGAGCGCAATGTGCTGGTGGGCCTCCTGCACCGACGCCAACGCCGGTTCCGCCGACGCCAACACCGACGCCTGTACCGCCGACACCAACACCGGTACCGCCGACACCGACGCCAACGCCGGTTCCGCCAACGCCGACACCGACGCCTATTCCGGGCGGAACGTGTACGCCAACGCTGACCGTAACGGAAGTGTTCCCGGGCAGTGCTGGAGCCTTTGAGGCGATCACAGCTGGATCCGGATCGGTAACGGTTGACCACATCAACTCCGGTCTCGGATTGCAGAACTTCACGGTCGTTAGTGCAACGAACGCGAATGTCACGATTCCGGCGTTCGCATTTGGAACAACGGCACCTGTGACGGCTACGTTCACCAGGCCAAACGCTGGACAGGCTGTGGACTTCACCCTGAGGGCTTCAGCCCGTAGCAACGCGGTGCTGATCAGGGCGCAATGCCCGGCTGTTCCCGCACTGGCTTCGCGATCATCAATGCCTGATGTCTCGATCTGGATGCCCACGCAGACAGCTAGCGGCATCGACGGATTGCTCAGCTTGGTGTTTTACGGCCTCGGCACGTCGGAGCCAAAGGAGATAGCCCGAAACTAGCTTGGTTTCGGCATAAACAAAAAAATACCGGGGCTGCTGTATGGCGGCTCCGGTATTTTCTTTTTATCTCGGCAGCGGGTTCCCTTGGTCGGGCATTAGGGTAATTGCCTTGTCCATAAATTTGGACGATGCTTACTTTGCATTTTGGAACGAAGCAACCCATAATACGTCCAACTAAGATTCTGTGTTCCCGGGAGTGTAACCTGCAATACACACGTCCAGCCTCCTGTGAGCTAAAGTTTTCAGAGTTTGTTTCCAATTCAATAATTTAGACGCTCGCTTTTGATACGTTTTGAGGTTTTAGGGCTTATCGAGAAGCGCTAGCTAGGAGGAATGCCAATGCCTACAGGGTATTGTTCGTCGTTTTTGTTCCGTCTCCGCACAAAGGTAATGGCCAATAAAGGTCTGCTTTTGTGCCTTTTTGTTTTAGGGCTGATCACGGCAGTTACGCTGGTTCCCTTTAACCTCGAAACTAAGGTCGCCGGTCAAAAGGCCGAGACCAGGGCCGCCGACACGGTCGAGCCCGAATTTCCAAATTTCGACATTCGCGATGCTCGAAATGAAAAGAAGATGGAGGCAATGGATTATTTCGTTGCGGCCAGAGGACATCAGAATAAGTCCGCGTCCGAAGTGGCCGACGTCCGCGATGAATTTGCCCGCGGTGAATCCGAGCTTAAGCAGCGGCTTCCGAATGTAAAGATCGAATACAATAACGACATTCGCACTCCTGAGGTCATTACTCCCGATGTCTGGCAGGACAGAGTCGAATTTTTGTCTGAACCCTCAAGCCGGAAGCGCTCTGAGATCCTGCGGGACTTTATCCGCGAGAATAACCGCTTGGTCGGTGTAACCGATACTCAGGCAGTCACGCTTAAAGTAGCGGCAGACTATACGAATCCGAACGGGGAGCTTTCATATGCCCACCTTGAGCAAGAGATAAACGGCATTCCCGTCTTTCGCGGCGAGGTAAAGGCTGGCTTTACTCAAGATGGCCGTATTATCCGCGTGATCAACAATCTGGCACCGGGACTCGATTATGCTCGCCTTTCTAACGACTTTGGCGATGCACTTGAGTCAGTTAAGGCCGCAGCAGGACATATCCGCCACGATTTCAAGGCAGGTGATCTGGCTCGGAACGCGGCAGAGTCGAAGGGAGCGAAGGTTACTTTTGGAACCGGAGACTCTGCGACGACCGCCGAAAAGATGTATTTCCCGACGGAGCCGGGCGTTGCAGTTCCGGCGTGGCGCGTGCTTATTTGGCAGCCGGTCGACGCTTACTATGTGATCGTCGATGCACGGGATGGCACGATGCTGTGGCGAAAAAATATAACTAACGAGCAGTCTCAGTCGGCCACGTATAACGTCTACGGAAATTCTAATGCCTACATTGACGTAGCGGATAGCCCTGCTCCGCTTTCGCCAGGCCCGGTCGACCCAAATTTAGGCACTCAAGGCGTGGTCATACCGCGCGTGAACAGGAGTCTTATCGGTAATGAAGGCCCGCTTTCGTTCAACAACAATGGCTGGATCAACGATAACGCCAACATTACAGATGGTAACTCAAACGAGGCCGGCCTCGACCTCTCCGCACCTGACGGTGTGGATGCACCAATGACGGGCGACACTGGCTGTCCCGGAGCGGGTTGCCGCGTATTTAGTTCCACCTGGAATCCGCCGCCCGGAGTCGGAGCACAGGCACCGACCGACGCTCAGGCACGGCGTGGTGCGGTGATTCAAATGTTTTACATCATGAATCGCTACCACGACGTTCTTTATCAACTCGGATTTACCGAGCAGGCTCGCAACTTTCAGAATGACAATTTTGGACGCGGCGGTCTCGGAGCCGACCGAGTCAGGTCAGAAGGCCAAGATTCCTCGGGCACGAACAACGCGAACTTCTCGACCCCCGCTGATGGTGGTCGCGGACGCATGCAGATGTACGTTTGGACAGGGCCTACTCCGGATTATGACGGAACAGCGGACGCCGACATCGTGATTCATGAGGCTACGCACGGTACGTCAAACCGCCTGCACGGGAATGGAAGCGGCCTTTCAACAAACATGGCCGGCGGAATGGGCGAAGGCTGGAGTGACTTTTACGCCCATGCCCTGTTGGCAGAGCCAAGCGACCCGATAAATGGCGTTTATACGATCGGCGGATATGCGACCCATCTGGCGGCCGCGGGGTTTACGGGTAATTATTATTACGGCATCCGGCGCTTTCCGAAGGCAGTTATTGCGTTCACTGGCGGTCCCAACAACCGGCCGCACAACCCATTGACATTTGCCGACCTGAACGCAGGCTGCAACCTCACGGATGGAGCTTTTCCGCGAGGGCCGTTCGGAGTTGCTCAGTGTGATGCTGTTCATAACGCCGGCGAGGTCTGGAGCAGTGCTCTTTGGGAAGTGAGAGCATTGATGATCACCCGATCGGGCTTCGCGCCCGGAACGCAGAGGGTGCTTCAGGTCGTAACGGATGGTATGAAGTTGGCACCGTTGGCACCGACTTTCCTACAGGAACGTGACGCGATCATCGCAGCCGCAGCTGCCCTTCCAACTGGTGCGGCTGACGCGGTTGTGGACGTTCGCGAAGGTTTCCGCCGACGCGGAATGGGTTTTAGTTCGAGTATTCAGAGCATTAGCCCTGCTTCTGTGACTGAAGCTTTCGATGACGCAACGGTCGCGGGCGGAACACCTGTCATTACGACCGGGAATGCCATCCTCGAGCCGAATGAGTGTAACTCGATCAACATTCCGGTCGTGAACAACGGCCCGGCTGCGGCAACCGGTGTGAGTGCTGTACTTTCGACCAACACACCCGGAGTGACGATCCCTCAGCCAAACTCGGCTTATCCGAACATTCCGGCTGGTGGTAACGCATTGAACACAACGCCTTACCAAGTATTGCTGGATGGTACTGTTGCCTGTTTCTCGAACGTCAATCTGACTTTGACGATCACATTCTCAGGCAGCGGGGGCGGTTCACCGAAGGTAGCAAACTACACGCTTCCTGTCGGCAACCAGGGATTGAATTACAACTTTACGAATACAACGGGAACGATTCCGGCAGGCGGAACTTTCGTCCCGCTCTCGGCCGCCGATGACTCTGCGGTTAACATTCCGCTCCCGGCGGCTTGGGCGTCAACGCTTTACGGCGTACCTGTAACCTCGTTGAGTGCTTCGACCAACGGAACATTGACGGCAAACGGAGCTTCGGCAACAACGGTCGGAAATACGACACTGCCGGGTACGACCTTCGGGGCCAACCCAACTCTCTTCGCCTACTGGGATGACCTTGATATGGATGCTGCTGACGTAACAGGCGGCGGAATCTTCACTAATACGATCGGTAGTGCTCCGAATCGTCAACTCGTTGTCGAATGGCGAGCTCAGCATTTCGACGAGGGAGCCAACGGACCGATCACGACCAACTTTGCGATCGTATTGAACGAAGGGGCCGATACCTTCCGCTACGTCTATAACACGGTCGGAATCGGAGCAAATGCTGGTGGCGCAAGTGCAACCGTAGGTGCACAGAGAATGAACTCGGGCACACAATTCACCCAGTTCTCCTTCAACACGGCAAGCTTGACCGCTGGCTTGCAGATCAACGGAGCACGTCCGGCAGGCGTTTGCACACCGGGCAATGGAACTTGCGGTGGCCCTGGACCAACGCCGACACCGGTACCGCCGACTCCGACACCGGTGCCACCGACGCCGACGCCGGTACCACCTACACCGACACCGGTACCACCGACGCCAACGCCGGTTCCGCCAACGCCAACGCCGGTACCGCCGACACCAACGCCGGTGCCACCGACGCCAACACCGGTACCGCCAACTCCGACGCCGAACCCTGGTATCTGTACGCCGACGCTGACGATCACGGAAGTGTTCGCGGGCAGTGCCGGAGCATTTGATTCGGTAACCGCCGGAGTGAATTCTGTGACCGTTGATGCTGCAGCCAATGGCATCGGCCTTCAGGGTTACACGCTGGTAAGTGCTACAAACGCGAACGTTAGCATCCCGGGCTTCACGTCGGGTACGACCGGTCCGGTAACGGCGACGTTCACTATCCCGAATCCGGGACAGCCTGTGGACTTCACCCTTAGGGCGTCGTCCAGAGCGAACGCGTTGCTGATCCGTGCACAATGTGCCGGTGGCCCACCTGCCCCGACACCGACGCCGGTTCCGCCAACGCCTACACCGACGCCAGTACCGCCGACACCGACACCGGTTCCGCCAACGCCTACACCAACACCTATTCCGGGTGGAACGTGTACGCCGACGCTGACCGTAACGGAAGTGTTCCCGGGCAGTGCTGGAGCCTTTGAGGCGATCACTGCTGGATCCGGATCGGTAACGGTCGATATGGTCAATGTAGGCTTAGGCTTGCAGAGCTATACGGTCGTTAGTGCGACGAACGCGAATGTCACGATACCTGCGTTCCCATTTGGAACAACGGCACCTGTGACGGCGACGTTCACTCGGATCAATGGGGCACAACCTGTGGACTTCACGCTGAGAGCTTCGGCCCGCACCAACGCGGTGCTGATCAGAGCACAATGCGGTGTTCCCACGGTAGCGTCCAACTCGGTAATGCCTGATGTATCGGTTTGGATGCCAACGCAGACAGTTAGCGGCATCGACGGATTGCTGAGCTTGGTGTTCTACGGCCTCGGCACATCAGAGCCAAAGGAAACAGCCCGAAACTAGCAGGTTTCGGCATTATCGAAAAGACCGAGCCCATCGACATGATGGCCCGGTCTTTTCTTCTTTGTATGAAGCGCTTCTAGCGGTTCATCATATCGAAGGCACGAAGCGTGTTGCCATCGGCTGAGTATAGTAGGTTTGCCGTTTCATCGGTCACGAACTGAGTATCGGGATCCGACGCAAGCACGACCCGTCCGTCGCGGCCATTGTGAATGTTAACGCCGATCAAGCCCTTTCCGTCGAACGGTTTCGGAAGGTCGGTGTAGAAGTACATATAATTTCCACGCAGCTCCGCTAGCCGTTTGCGACGGAGCAGATACTCCGACAGCCGATCGGCCTGACGTGCCGGATCAAGACGGTCGAAAATGCTGTCCTGGACCTCGGAGCGGGACGGAACTGCCCGGTCTGCGATACCGCCGATCACACGTCCCCGTACCGAAGAAGCGGTGATCACCTGCAATCCTGCGACACGATTCAAAAGCCCCGGCGTTTGAGCAAGCGAGCCATACGAATAGATCCTGCCGGTCACATAATTTCTCGCGGCGTTACTCGCGAGTGTCGACAGATCGAATGATCCGAACCTTGACCTTAGCCCCGACCAGCGAAAAGAGTTCACGGCTCCTACCAAGCTCAAACCGGTTCGGGCAAAGCCTATCGCAGACGTTGCAAGCCCACCATATCTGAAGTAAAGTGCTGTCGCCCGCAGAGCAATGCCCGCGATGATCCGAAACGCTCCACGGTCGGGGGCCTTATGCCTGACGCGCCAGTTTTCGCGTTTGTCGCGGAAAGCCGCTATCGTGTCGCGACCGCCTACTACTGTCTCGCCGCCCTCGTTCACCAGCACGAACTGGGCCTTCTCGATCTCGTGTTCGAATTTTGATGTAACCTTTCCCGATCGGCTTTCCAAAGTGATGACGTCGTCGCGGTCCGCTATCGCGATCGTGTTGGCGTCGGTGAATATAAAGTTCGTCAGGCCCTTATCTGCACCCTTGTACCGCCACAAAACTTTTCCGTTGCGTGTATCAATTGCCGAAACGCCGAACGGCCCTTTTGAAACGATCTCGCCATCCTTGATCCGCGTAAACTGACCACCTGTCCGTATAAATAAGGTCGTCCCGATCAGAGCCATTTCGGCCGCGTTGCCGAGATCGTCGGCTTTCCATTCGACATTGCCGGTTCGGCGGTCGATTGCGCGGATGCGGCCCCGGCCTGAGAGATACAGCCGTGAATCGTCAAACACGGGGTCGGCCTCGGTCAGGGCAAGTCCACTTTCGTTGATCTTGAATTTCTCGCGTTCCTTCTCTTTGCCGGTCTGAGCGTCAAAGCTAGTCGCTCCTTCGTAGAACAGGAATAAGCGTCCGTCCAGAAGCAGTGGAGCTCGGTAATTGTCGAGCGTGTACGCGACCTCGCCTAGATTCTCGCCGAACCTCGCCGCCATCATTTCGACATCGCTGTCCAGCTCACGTTTCCAAAGTTCGTCGCCGGTCGAAAGCCGTAGGACGTGAACGATCGGCTTCTTTTTAAACTCGTCGCCCGCGTTACCTTTCGTATCTTTGACAAGCACAACTGCAAGCAGGTCATTCGCCGGATCGACCGCAAGCTGAAGCACGTCGCCTTTAACCTTTTCGCTTTGCCAAATGCGCCCGCCGGAGAGCAGGTCGACCGCCTCAAGCACAGACTTGCTGCCTACATCGCGGCTGATCAATATCAGGTCAGTATCGGGGATCGGTGTGACAGCGGTCTCATTGATCCTGCCGGTTTCCCGACGCCACATTCGCTGTCCGGTCTGCCCGTCGATGGCATAAAGGCTGCGTTCCGTACCGGCGATCATCACGCCGAAATCGGTCGTCTGATAAAAGCGAACTTTGCTGTCAAGGTTGGCCTGCCAGACCGATTGAGAAGAGGTTACCGAAGCGAAAAAACAAAGAGTGCATGAAAGAAAAGCAATAACCTTCATGCACTCATCTTAGCGTCTGAGCTTCGGTTTAGGAAAGAGGTTTAATCTATGCGGTACGCCTTGCCGTTCCAGACGGAAACGACCGTGCCGCTAAAACTCTCAGCGATACTGCGAAGGCCGCGGTCGAGCTTTCTGTAATCTTCTGTGTTCCGTCGCACGTTCGTGGTCCGCTGGCCGCTGTACGCAGCATCGTACCAGACGCCCGAGCGGAACTCGAAAGTCTTTCCACTCACCTGCTTGCGATCGGAAGTTTCCTTCGGTGCCGGAGCTTTACCCGGCACGGTTGTCGCCTTTCGCTTGGCCAGATCGGCCTCTGCATCTCGGATCCTATTTTCCTGTATCGCACGCTGGTCATTCCGGGAATCGTTCCTCTGGACGAACGGGCCTTTTGTGTTGGCCGGAACTTGCTGGAGTTGCGCATTGCGCGAATCCTGTGTCGATGGGGATGCACCACCCATCAGCTTCTGCTCTTCTGGTTTCGCCGGCGCCTGAGGTTCGGCACGAAGCTCACGGCTACGCTGGGCATCAACGCCGTCGGTCACAAATCCGCGGTCTTTCGACGGCACCAGTCCAGGAGCCGTAGGCTGTGACATCCGAGGTGAATCATCAACGTCAGCCGGTGCAGCCGGTCCTTTACCCCTGGCCATTTCACTTTCTGAAAGCTCGTCCGCCGATCCATCGGGGCTTGGTGCTACGTTCACCGCGGACACTGCATTGGCCGAGTTCGCTGCGGCGTTTGCAGACGAACCCGACGCGTTGCTATTCATCGCATATTGCGGCGCCGCTGCAGGAGCTTCAGTCGAGCTTGTCTTCGACATTTCGAACGAACTGTTCGATGTGCTTCGATTCAGTACCGACAGGCCGATAAATCCTGCAAACAACAGGACGAGCCCGCCCATTACATAAGCCAGGTTTGGGAAAAGCAGGAAACGCCTGTACCACGGCACGGCCTGCTCTGCGACAGGCGCGACGACACTTTCGGCAGATTCGATGCCCTCATCCGAACGGAGCTTTATCGCGTTCGACAGGGAAGTTCGGCACGGGTCGCAGCCGGCAAAATGCTGGATGAAAGAACCTCGCGTGCGTTCCGGAACTGCATTTTCGACAAACGCAGCGATCTCGTCCGCGTCCAGATGCACGCCGGCGAACTCACTGATAGTGATAGTCTTGCCGGCCGATGCCTGCCGCAGAAGAGAATCTATTTCTTTGTCGAATTCCAGTTCCATCTAATTATTAGCCACAGAGTTCACGGATGTCACAGAGTGCAATCAAAAGACTGGGAGCCTTTGTGTACGCAAACTCAAAAGCCGTAAATGTCTTCCTGACAATTTTGAAGACTCTTCATTTTCTCATCTTACTATGTGTCCTCTGTGGCCTACATTTTCTTAGCCTATATAGAGAACGCCTCAATTAAAAAAATCTTGCATTACGGCCGCCGCCACCAGAACGGCGAACAGGCGTTCAACGCTAAGTCCAAGTTTAGCAGCGGTTTCCGATAGGTAGCGTTTAACCTCGGTTTCCGCCCATCCGTGATGCTCCCGCAAATGTTTTTCAACCGCTTGTCTGATCTCTGACTGCACGCGAACTAGCTTTCGGCTTGCGGTCGCCTCGTGATAGCCAAACGTTGCCGCAATGTCCTTAAGCTTAAGATCGTCGAAATAGTAAAGCTTCATTATCAGGCGATCTTCCGCCTCGAGTGATTCGACGGCCTTTTTGAGGGCGGCCGAAACGTCACCCGTCGCCTGCTTATCAGTCAAAAGCTGCTCAGGGTTCTCGGCGTGTGAGACGACGTGGTGATTGTTTGAGTTTTCCGCGGCCTCATTCGCGAGATTCTCAAACTCGCGGCTTTCTTCGACCTGGACAAACTTTGACTGCTTGCGAAACTGATCCACAGCTAGCTGCGACACAACCGCCCGCAGCCATCCAGCAAGCGACCCGCGGCCCGAATAATAAGCCAGCTTGCTCTTCTTATTCCCGTCCGCATCCTGGCGAAGCCCGTAAAGCTCGGCCCAAATTGAACTTGCAAGGTCCTCGGCGTCCTCACTGTTTGACGAGATCTTCCTCGCCGCCGACTTTACCGTCGAATCAAAATTCGCGACCAGGTCTTCCCACGCCTTTTCATCGCCTTTTTCACATGCGATCACAAGACAAAGGTCGTCCGCCCTTATCTCATCAACAAACGCTTTAATTTCACTATGCTGCGGCTCGGCATTATCCCGAAAAAGGTACTTGCCCAAGCAAAGCTGAACACGCACCGCCAGATCCGCCGCCTTCAACCCGCGACTATCCGCCGCCCGCCCAAGCAGGCGTTCGATCGATTCAGCGACCGTAGTCTTAAAATTGTCAGCGATCTGCTCCACGTTCAAATCAGACGGAAGTTTAGCACTTATTGGATGAGAGGTGGAACAAAGAGGTTTGTCTGGTGTCTAATTCAGCGATGGGCGCATTATTGAAACTATTCCTGATCCCTGTTGTGGCGGTGTTGATGACTCACGCCCAATCTTCGACTTCTGAAACGCCGATAATTGGCCACCCGCCGCCGGGATACAAGCCGGTTTTCCTTCCAACGCCCGAGTATCCGCCTTCTGCATCATATGTCGGCATCGAGGGCAAAGTTGTAGTAGCGGTTGTTGTTGATGAAAATGGAAACGTCAGCGAAGCCAAGGTTACTTCGGGACATCCTTTCTTACACGCAAACTCGCTGAAGGCTGCAAATTCTGCTCGGTTCGAACCTTTGCGGCTCGTCGAAAGGACGGTCAGGTTTCGGACGACGATCGTTTTTGATTTCAAAGGTCATAAGAATACAAATCGACCGACACTACCAATCGTGAACGGCCGGGCGATCGAACTCCCGAGGCCTGAGTTCACGCAAGAGTTAAAATCCCTGTGCGCAAGCGGTGACGTGGGTGTTGAGGTCCTAATCAACGAAGCGGGTCGCGTGGTCGATTCCAAGGCTGTGTTTGGTGACGAACTTCTACATGCATCGGCCGTAAAAGCAGCGGAACAGGCCACATTCCGCCAAGGTGCGGATGGTCCTCCGGTTCGGTCAAGGGGCGTTCTCGTCTACAACTTTATAGCAGAGATGAAGTGTATAGACGTTGGAAAGGTCAATGGCAAATGGACAAAGCTGCCTGTTTTTTCAGTTCATCCCCATGCGAAAGTAAAGAGACCGACGAAGATTACGATACGTCTAGGCATCGAGCCATTTTCCGGCAAAGTGCTCGCGGCGAAAGCGACCAGCGGTCATCCCTTGATAAGGCGTAAGCTCGAAATCGACGCAATGAGGATAAAGTTCCGTCCGCTTTTGATCAATTCCGGGCCGTTCATTGCAAAAGGTGTGATCGTGGTAAGTATACTGCCGAACGGCAGGATCACTTTCTGACGAGCGCGAACAGGGATTTATGCTAATATCCAATGGAAGTTTAATGAGCACCGTAGTTGACGCAATCTTTGACGGGACAGTTTTCAGGCCGAGCGGTAAGGTTCCGCTTAAGCCGAATACTCGTGTGCAAATCACCGTCGAGGTGAACGAGGATAAACCTCGAAACGGCATCTCGTTTCTAGAGGTGGCTCGTTCACTCGAACTACAGGGGCCAGCAGATTTCTCCGACAACCTAGACGATTACCTCTACGGCGGAAAAGAAGTAGATGGCGAGTAGCCTATTCCTCGACACATCCTACGCCATCGCACTGTCGGTTAAGTCCGACTCAAACCACCAGCCTGCTCTTGAGATATTCCGATCCCTGGAAACTGGACACGCAAATCTGATCACCACCCGACCGATCCTGCTGGAAATAGGTAACTCTCTGGCAAAAATGCGGCATCGCGCCGCAGCAGTTCGATTGCTGACCGCCTTGGAGAACGACCCGGCGGTTGAGATCGTTGGTTTGTCTGACGATCTTTACCACAAGGCATTCGAACTTTTTCAAGCACGTCCCGATAAAGATTGGGGGTTGATCGATTGTTTTTCTTTCATTGTAATGGCGGATAACGGCATAACTAATGCATTGACC
>JANNNS010000127.1:0-13933 GCA_031398645.1 Acidobacteriota bacterium | reverse complement strand
AACCCGCTTTCAGGCGGCGATCCGGATGTGACCGGCTTCTTCAATTACACGATCGAAGATGTCTACACGGTCAATCAGCAGAACCCGAACATCAAGACGCTTCAAGTGTTCTCGATCCCGGTCGGACAGTGTACCGGCCCGATCGCGGTCACCAAGGGCGATCCGTCCCCGGCCGGCGACCCGCGAGCGTCACTTGCATTTGTATCTGAGCTTCCGAGAGCAGGTGCCTACCTTGAATCGGTCGAAGTTTTGCCCGATGACAGGTTCGTAAGTCTGACCCTTGGATTTATCGTTGGTGTTTCACCGACTGGTACTGATGTGTTGACACCAGCTCCGGGCGGCGGCTTCGCTGACGTGCGTGTGGTTGAGTCAGCCTCGGCGGCCAACGAAACACTTATTATCTTTAGCAACCGTTCAAACCCGTCAAGGGTCAAGGTTTGTAAGATTGCAGGACCTGGCATCCCGATCAACACACTGTTCACATTTACAGTTGTTGGCTGGGGAGCAACGACTGCAGCAAACCCGCAGGCAGCCAGCTACGGACTCGTTTCGCGTACGTTTGACGTACGTGCAGGCGACCCGGCACAGGGCGGAACTTGCGACTTCGTACCGGGCCTCGGTGCAAACGCACCTGGCTACAACCAGTTCCAGACATTCGTAAACGGCACTCCGGTGTACATCTACGAACATGGAGTTTCGGTAAACAATACGATCCCGCAGCTGCCAGGCCAGCTTCGTGCATCACAGATCCGTGTATTCGGTTCGACGTTCACGAACACTGCAATTGCTGGATTCTCACCGAATCCGAATCTGAATCCTGGATTCACGGTTCCTGGTGTTTCGCAAACGAGAAGCTTCTCGACCGGCAACATTGCGGTACCGATCCCTGACAATGGTAACGTAAACGTTCCAGTTTCAGTTCCGGCGACCGAGACGGTTCAGGATTTGAACGCACGCGTAAGACTAAATCATACGTTTGACGCTGATCTGGATCTTACCTTGAGCAATCCGGCTAATACGACAACCGTTGATCTGTCGTCTGACAATGGCGGAGCTGGTGACAACTACGGCACTGGTGCCAACAGTTGTGCTGGAGCACCGACTACGTTTGATGACGAAGCTGCAACGTCCATTACGACTGGGGTAGCTCCGTTCAGTGGTTCGTTCCAGCCGGAACAGCCCCTGTCGGCGTTCGATGGTCAAAACATGAACGGAAACTGGCGGTTTAATGCCGCAGATGATTTGGGTCTTGACGTTGGAACGATTGGCTGCGTTACGCTCGACATCACGTCGACGGTAACCGGTGTTGCCCGTGCGGCAGTGTTTGCACGTGCTTCGATCGTTGAAGTTGAGTTCACGAACTTCCGCTTCAACCCGACAGTCCTTAAGGTCTGTAAGAAGGCTGGTACCCCGAATCTTCTTGGCGTTGACTTCAACTTCACAGTTGCTCTTGTCAGCCCAGTGATCGGTGGTGCTAATCCTGGCCCGATGTTCCCTGCATTCTCACAGAATGTCACGGTAACTGCAGGTCCTAACAACTCACAGGAAGGTAACTGTGCGTTCGTCAACGGTGCTGCGTTGAGCGGCGGTTCCTTTAACCAGGGATCGACGATCACCATCACCGAGGCAGTTCAAGGTTCAACCACGGTAGTTGCAGTCGCTTGTCCGTCATGTGGACCGGGTGGCTTGAGCTGGCCGGGAACACCGAGCAGAGTCGCAACACTTAGCGGCCCGAACGGCTTGGTTGCAGGTATCAATTCGGTGATCTTCACCAACAACGATGCTGGCGACAGGCCGCAGGCTGTCAAGTTCGACTTTGACGGTGACGAAAAAGCCGATCCGGCAGTGTTCACACCGGCAACCGGAATGTGGACGATCGCGAAGAGCGGAAACGGCTATCAGCATGGTGGCCAGACGTTCGGACAGGCCGGCGACAAACTGGTAACAGCGGATTATGATGGCGACGGCAAGGCAGACCTTGCAGTCTTCCGTCCGTCCAACGGTCAGTGGTACTTCCTCGGAACGACCGGTATCTATGAATACCATCAGTGGGGAGAAGCCGGTGACATTCCGCAGCCAGGCGACTATGACGGCGACGGCAGAGCAGACTTTGCACTGTTCCGTCCGTCAAATGGAACGTGGTACATCAAGACCAGAAGTGATACGTTCCAGGTCTTCCAGTTCGGTATTCCTACCGACAAGGCACACGCAGCCGACTACGACGGTGACGGTAGAACCGATCCGGGCGTATTCAGAAATGGCACGTGGTATACATTGAATTCCACACAGGGATTCCGTATCACCAACTTCGGCCAGGCAGGCGATGTACCGGTACCTGGAGACTATGACGGCGACGGCGCGGCAGACATCGCAGTCTATCGCAACGGAACGTGGTTCAAACTGAGTGCGACATCGTACACAGTGTCGACCCACGGTACAGCAGGCGATACACCAGTACCGGCTGATTACGACGGCGTCGGCAAGTTTGACCTTGCAGTGTTCCGTCCGTCAGCAGGCCAGTGGTTGATCAAGAAGTCGAGCCTCGGCGAAAGCAGTGCAGATGACACTGTTAGCCTCGGTGCTTCGACCGACTCTGCTATCCAGGCACAATAACTAGACGACCTTGATCAGGCGGTCCTAAACCGATCGCCTGATCAATAGATCAAAATAAAAAGGACGCGAGCGATCGCGTCCTTTTTATTTTTCTCTTGCCTCTTATCGAGCAAAAGCCTATTGCTTCTTCGTGATCTGATCTGAAAGTTCTATAAACCTACTTGACCGGCATCTTTTTCGCTGCACCGACAACGTAGCTATCACGGGCGCGGAGCACGAGTCTTGGCCGATTTACGCGTACCCGTATCTCCTTCCTCTGGCCGGGAGTTCCGACATTTGCCGGAACGTATCCGATGTTATATTGCCGCCGCAATTCCTCAGCGATTCCCTTGAAGGCCGCCGTGAGCCCGCCGGGAACTGCTTCCGGTTTGAATACACGCCCACCGGTATAATCGGCCAGTTCGGTCAAATACTTACGGCCTAGCTCGTAATCCTCCGGACGGGTGCCGATCGGATTCAGAAGTCCGGGAAACGTTGGTGCCGAACCGCCGCGATTCCAGTCAAGAGTGTTGTAGTAGATCGGGAAAACCAAAGCATCGGCCTCTTCAGCCAGATTTAGCGTCGACTCGAATCCCGCTTTTCTTGAGGTCGTATCCACGCCGTCGGTGAAGAGAACGATGGCCTTTCTTCCTTCTATCTTGTTCAGACGCCTGCGGAGCGAGAAATCGACCGCGTCATATAATGACGTGCCGTATCCAAAATCGGCTTTTCCGATGGCCTTAAATATCTTTGGACGCTCCCGCGTAACCTCGGTGAGTACGTTAACGTTGCCGTCGAACTCGATGACCATGACGGCGTCTTCAGATTTGAGCTGATCTACAAAAGCGATCGCGGCCTGGCGGATCTCTTCGATCTTGTAATTCGTCGAGAGACTGGTGTCCAGCAGCAAAACTACTGTAAATGGCTTGTCGGACGTCCCAAAATAGGCAATCTCTTGCTCCACTCCATCCTCAAAGATCCTGAAGTCACCTCTCACGAGATTTGGAATGTAAAGGCCATCGCGGTCGAATACGGAAACCGGGATCGTTATTAGGTCGGTTTCTACCTTGATCGTGTCTTCGTTGTCGCCCACGATCCGACCGGATCCATCGCCTTTGTCAAGCGATGCTTCAACCGACTTAGCCGGGAGCAATGGAACGGGCCTGGAACCACGTTGGCGTACTGGCCTCGATTCCGAATATCCGAGCGAATCTTGTTCGGCGGCGGGCGACGGAGTCGGAGTCGGCTCTGATTGGACGCGTCGGCCGGATTGAGGTTGAACCGCCGCGGCAGTCGCGAGTACTACCAGTGATAGCGTAGGAATTCTAGCCATAAAAGGAAGCTCCGGCATACGAAAAGCGCTGGGTTTATCACGGTTCGATGCTTTTTATAAACAACCGGATCACTCAAAAAGTTACATAAAGAGAAGAAAGCGTCAAAATGCTGAATCCAAGCATTATCGCAACAACCAGCCAGCCTGATATCTGCAGCACCGTCGGATGCACATACTCGCCTACTATCTCACGCCTTCTTGATGCCAAAAGCACCAAAGCCAGCCCGACCGGAAGAATAAATCCGTTGATCGTGCCAGCCCAAATAAGTACTTTTACGGGATTCCCGACGAAAAGGAAGGTTAAGGTTGAGATGAGAATAAATCCGACGATCGCTGCGTTGGATCGATTCTCAACCCGCGTGCTCAGCGTCTTGATAAACGAAACCGATGTAAATGCCGCCCCGATGACGGACGTTATAGCCGCCGCCCACATGACCATGCCAAAAAGCCGCAGGCCAAAGCTCCCGGCCGCATTTTCAAAGACCGACGCTGGCGGATTCGTTTCGCTGATCGTCATTCCCATTGAGATAACGCCGAACGCGGCCAGAAACAGCATAAAACGCACAATTGCCGTCAAGACAATGCCGGTTATCGCGCTTCGGTTAACCTGCCGCAACGCTCCGACCCCTTGAATACCCGCATCGATCAGGCGATGAGCCCCTGCGAACGTGATATATCCTCCGACGGTTCCGCCGACAAGCGTGACTATGGCGCGTGCATCGATCTGTTCGGGGATAAAGGTTCGATGTGCGGCTTCTAACAGCGGCGGCCGCGAGGCAAATACAACGTAGCAGATCAGGCCGATCATTACGATCCCGAGGACCTTGACGAACACGTCCATCGCTTTGCCGGCCTCCTTCATCAGAAAGAGGCCGATGCCGACGGCCGCACTGACCGCGGCTCCAACCCCGATCGGTATGCCGAAAAGGACATTGAGACCCAATCCACAACCCGCAATATTACCCACGTTGAACACAAGTCCGCCGAACGAGACTAACGCCGCAAGGACGTATCCGCTGCCCGGAATGGTCGCGTTGGCGACATCCTGGCCTCGCATGCCGCTCACGGTCAGGACGCGCCATATATTAAGCTGAGCAAAAATGTCGAGGATAACCGACAATAGGATCACAAAGCCGAAGCTTGCTAAGAGCTGCTTTGTGAATACGGTCGTCTGAGTCAGAAAGCCCGGCCCGACCGCGGAAGTGGCCATAAGAAAAGCGGCCCCGAGGATCGCGGAGGAAGGAGCGTATCTTTTCACCCTTTCATCGGACATAATCTAGGCGGGAGGCTCGATAGCAATTCCGCGTCGCACGATTTCAGTATTGATCGCGGTCGCAAATTGCACGGCATGTTCGCCGTCTCCGTGGATGCAAATTGTATCGGGAACGACGGGAACCATCGTGCCATCGGTGGACCTAACCGCTCTCTGCTCGATCATTTGAGCAGCCTGGGCCTTTGCCGTTTCCGTATCGGTAATGAGTGCGTTCGCCTTGGATCGCGGGGTCAGACTGCCGTCACTTTGATAGGTGCGATCCGCGAAAACTTCGGAAGCGGCTCGTAACCCTCCCGACTTCGCTTCGGAGATCAGAAAGCTTCCGGCAAGGCCAAAGATGATCAGGCCACGATCGATAGACTTGACCGCATTCACGATCGCCTCGGCCATTTCGCGGTCCTTCGCGGCCTGATTATAAAGTGCTCCGTGCGGCTTTACATGGCGGAGCTTCGTTCCACGCGCTTCGCAAATGCCTTTTAACGCGGAGACTTGATATAGCACCTGATCGTAGATCTCGTCGGGTGTCACCGACATCGTACGTCGGCCGAATCCCTGCAGATCGGGAAACCCGGGATGAGCACCGATCGCGACGTTGTTATGCATGGCAAGCTCGACCGTTTTCCGCATCGTCGAAGCGTCTCCGGCATGATACCCGCAGGCGATATTGACCGACGAGACGAACTTCATGAGTTCGACGTCGTTGCCCATCGGCCAGGGCCCGAAGGCCTCGCCCATGTCGCAGTTAAGGTCAACGCTGAGCATAATACGTGAGCAGATTACCACATCCGCATTACCAATAACGACCGAATCGAACGCCAGTGCGAAGCCATGCGAGGTCCGCTTCGCGCTGTGCGGCGGCTTGTTCTGCCTCGAATATTTCCACCGGCATAAACGAAACCTTTTCGCCGGGCCCGAGTTGAGCCAGGATCGGCAGATCTGCCGAGATCACGTTCGCAATTCGCGGGTATCCGCCAGACGTCTGATGGTCCGCCATCAACACGATCAACTGCCCGTCGGAAGGTAATTGAATGGTCCCGAATGTGACTGCGGCCGAGACCATTTCGGCCCGCTGCCGAACTGCGAGCGTCGGGCCCTTTAGACGAAAACCCATTCGGTTCGAATCATTCGAGATCGTAAAGGCTTCGGTCAACAGAGACTGACGGTCGACCTCAGAAAGTGAACCGAACTCACCACCCGGTAAGATTCGAACTGTAGGAAACGAACTGTAGGCGGGCAAAACGTTTTTTGAGACGGAAACGGTTCTGTCCGTTGCCGACAGCGTCGAGGCCGATGTTCTCGTTCGCAGAAGATCCCCTTTTTCTTTTCTGATGGTAGAGAAGGCCGTCCCGCAGTCTGGTTCGAAACCTCCATCGACCGCTAGATATGCGCGGTTGCCGACCGACTTCTTCTCAAAACGCAGGACCTGTTCGGGCTTTGCAAAATGCAAACACCAGTTGGCGAGATACCGACCATCCAGCGATGCGGTGAAGTCGGCACCGGCCAACGCAAAGCGGCAGCCGGCGTCAAACTCTATCTCCGCCGCCGGGAAGTGCATCTCCAGTACGTTCGCATCATCGTTGTTGCCAGCCAGAATATTCGCGATCCGAGCGGCGGTACGATCCATTGCACCGCGTGGATTGAACCCAAAGCTCTGGAGCCCAAAATGGCCGACGCCCTGGACGCTGGTAAAAATACCCTCTTTTTTGAGCAGGAGACTCATCGCAATGGCCTATCGGATCGAACAAAACGGACGCTGTCACCGGCGGCAAGCAGGCACGGTGACACGGGTTCACCGCTCACCATGTCGATATCTGTTCGCCCAACTATCTGCCAGCCGCCGGGCGATTCGGCTGGATAGATTCCGGTCTGGCTTCCGGCAATGCCGACGCTTCCTTTTGGAACGGCGACACGCGGTGACGAGCGGCGAGGCATCGCGATCCTTGCATCAACCTCACCCAGGTAAGCAAAACCCGGTAGAAACCCAAGCATGTAAACGCGATAGGTTTGGCCGAGAAAGATCTCGACCACCTCTCCTGCGCTAATGCCGGAATGTAGAGCGATCTCATCCAGATCCAGTGCGTCTTCGTCCGAAAAGCTAACCGGTATTTCTACTACCCGAGAAGCCTTGTCGATCACAGGCGGAATGAGCGGAATTGCCTCACACACTTTAGCTTCGACCGAGGCAAAGGCGGTCGGATACCCTTGGGAACGAAGGACCTCATGTGACCGAAAAAAGATCGTCGTAGATGCGATCGCCGGAACTGCCTCGATAAATCCGGCGAATGGATTCTCTTTGAAGTGCTTTGCGAGGCCGACGGCGGCTTTGTTCGTGGGCTCGGAGATGTCGTTGCCAAACTCGACCGTTACGGCATTGTCGCCCAGCGAAAATATCCGTGCGGGCTCGATCTCCATCGTACTATCTCGTCCTCTGTTTGGGATCCAGATACTCGCGAAGCCCGTCGCCAATAAAGTTGAATGCAAGCACCGTCAATGCGATCGCGATGCCGGGAAATGCGAGAACGTGAGGCGTGATGCTGAAATACTGGCGAGCTTCTTCGATCATGGTTCCCCAGCTCGGCGCGGGCGGCGGGATCCCCAGGCCGAGGAACGAAAGAGAAGCCTCGGAAAGCACGGCTCCCGCCATACCAAGCGACGCCTGAACGATCAGCGGCTGAATGGCGTTGGGCATAATGTGCGAAAAGAGGATGCGCATATTGCCCGCACCAAGCGCTTTCGCAGCCTGAACGAAATCGTATTCGCGAACCTTCAGCACCTGTCCGCGCATCACGCGGGCATAACCGACCCAGCCGATTATGCAAAGGGCCAAAATAAGCTTGCCAAGTCCGGCGCCAAGAAAGGCTACGAGAGCGATCGCGAGCAGCAATCCGGGAAATGCCATGAATACGTTGAAGACATATCCCGAGAGAAACTTATCGACCCAGCCACCGTAAAATCCGGCGATCGCACCGATAAAAATACCGATAACGCCGGAAACCGCCACTACAGTTATTCCGACTTGGAGCGAGATGCGGGCACCGAAGAGAATGCGGGAATAAATGTCGCGGCCGAGTCCGTCGGTACCGAACCAATGTTCGGCCGAAGGCTCGGCAAATCGGATAGCAAGATTCTGCGCGTTTACATCGTGCGTCGCCAGAAAAGGCGCAAATATAGCGACGAGTATTATCAACGCCGCTATCGCAAGTCCGATGTAAGTGAGCCGGTTCATAACCTTTTCAGCAAAAACCCGCACGAAGTAAGGGCGGTATACTCAACGTTGGATCTATCGCCCTTACTCCGTGTGGGCTTTTGCAGTCTCAAGATAGCCGTATACGCGGGTCAAGCCTTTTGTAAACAAAATCCGTCAGCGTATTGGCGACAATGTACGTGACGCTGATGACTAGCACACAACCCTGGACCAGACGGTAATCACGCTTGGCGATCCCGTCTTCCAAAAGCAGCAGGCCGAGCCCTTGCCAACTGAATATTTTCTCGGTGATTATCGCACCCGCCAGAAGGACGCCAAGTTGCAGGCCGAGCACGGTCACGACCGGGATAAGTCCGTTCTTGAGTACGTGCTTGTAGACGACCTTTCGCTCGCTGAGGCCTTTGGCACGGGCAGTGCGGACGTAGTCTTCGCCCAGCTCTTCTATAACGCTGGACCGCACCATTCGCGTCAGGATCGCCGACAGTGCGGCACCCAGAGTGACGGCGGGCAGAATAATATCCTCAGGATAGAGACTTCCGGTTGGTGAGAACCAGCCCAATTTCACTGCGAAGACGTACACGAGAAACGGCCCGATAACGAACGTCGGCAGCGAGATGCCAAGCAAAGCAACAAAGGACGCGGCATTATCGATGAGTTTGTTTTTGTTCGTGCCCGCGAGGACACCCAACGGAATCGCGATACCGACCGCGACCAGCATCGCTGCCAGAGCGAGTTTGATCGTCGCCGGATAGCGTTCGAAGATCATCTCCAGAACCGGCCGGTCAGTACGAAACGAAGTTCCCAGGTCGCCGCGTACAAGGTTCGACCAGTATTCGAGATATCGATTGTTCGAGCCGTTCCAGACAAAGCCTTTCTCCGAATCGATCGAGAAGAAAAACGCCGGCCGGTCCAGGCCATGCTTTTGATTGAAATTCGCGATCTGTTCAGCGGTCGCGGTCTCGCCCAGGATCGTCCCAGCCGGCGTCCCGGGCACAAGCTCGATCAACAGCGTGACCAGCGAAACGACTGTCCAGATTACCAGCAGCGTAAGAGCCAACTGGCGGGCAAAACTTAAGAGTCTGTATTTCATTCGAAACCGAGCGGGCGAATTAGATTTTATTATTTAACGGCGGATATAACAAACAACTGTTTAGTTAGGTAGCGGATCAATTCCGACCGCTTTTTAACCTAGTTTGTGCCCCTTGGTGTCTTAAAGGTTTTTTGAACACGAAGGCCGCTAAGCAGGGACACAAAGGCCACAGAGAAGTCTGTTCCGTTGTTCCGTTGCCGCAAGTAGAGTCATGCGACGCCACTCTACGGATGCCAGTCTAGGCTGAGCGGGTACCCGAATGGATAGCCGCGATACCGCCCGTCAGGTTCTTGTATGCGACATTCGAGAATCCGGTTTCGGTGATCATTTTTGCGAGATTTTTCTGATCCGGGAATTTCGAGACCGAGTCGGGCAGATATTCGTAAGCTCCGCGGGAGCCGCTGACCAGGCCGCCGATCCGAGGGAGGATCTGCGTAAAATACAGATTAAAAAGCGTCTTAAAGCCTGGAATCAGCGGGCTTGAAAATTCCAGAACGACCAACTTTCCGCCTGGTTTAAGGATGCGGCGAAGTTCCGTCAAGCCGTCCTTAAAGTTCGAAAGGTTTCGAAGGCCAAAGGCGATCGTGACCGCGTCAAAGCTTTCATCGGCGAAGGAAAGCTGCATCGCGTCAGCCTCTATGTAAGGCACGTCGAGCGAGAGTTTTTCGGTCTTTTCGTTCGCTAGGTCGAGCATAGGACGACAAAAGTCAGTGCCCAAAACTCGCGCTTTTGCATGGGACTGCAGCTCGATCGACAGGTCGCCCGTCCCGCATGCAACATCCAGAACAACAGCCTTCTCATTCGCCAGTATTTCCGCCAGATCTTGACGAACCAGCCGACGCCACCGCTTGTCTATATTCGCGGACAAGACGTGATTAAGCAGGTCATACTTACCCGCAATGCCCGAGAACATCTCGCGCACGGCATTTGAATGGGCTATTTCGTTTGCGGTCCGTTCGGATTGCATTGATCAGTTTCGTGATGTGGCCGCACTCTCGCCGGTGAATACCAGAACGAAAGCGAACGGTTCCTTGCGTAATTTGTCGAGGGTTCGCTGTACATCGGCGATCGTCACACCCTTGGCGTTATCGATCTCTTTAAGGACGGGATTCGCGAGCTTATATGTGTCTGCGTCCAGCCAGAGTTCCGAGATATTTTCCGGCTTTAAGCGGTCGATCCACATTCGGTTGACCGTATCGAACTCTTCCTGTGTGACGGCGTCCTTAAGGAATTCGGTTTGATAGGACCCTGCGGATGCTGGAAGAGCAATAGTGTTTCCTTCTCGCTTTATTTGGCTGAGATTCCAGCCCGATACCCCGAAAACGTAAGCACCGGCGAGAATACGCGGATCGTTGCGTACAAAGCTTTTCTGCCCTTCGCGCTTCTGAAAACGCATTTCGATGATCTTCTGAAGTATTTTCGAGGCGTAAAAGTCCGGATCATTTCGAGCGAGCCCGCGAGCGGCAAATCGGAACTCACTGGTATTTCCGACCGGCGAATCGATTATAGGTACTCCCGCCTTCGGAGCATCCGGCCGGCGAAAAGTCGAAGGGATCTTCTTGTCGGCCTTTAGCCACGCACCAAAATAACGCCGGGCAGCACGAAAGACCAGGTTTGGGTCAACATTGCCGGAAATAGAAAGCGTCGCGTTGTCTGCCGTCAACAGGCGTTCGCGGGCAAAAAGGAGGTCGGCAAAATCTATCTTTTGGATCGATTCGCTGCTGCCCATTTCCGGCCGTCCGTATGGAAAGGTGCCGAAAAGTGATTTGGCAACGGCGCGATCCGCGATATATGCAGGATCCTTCTCAAGTTCCTTGACCTTGGCAAGTAACGCAGCCTTTAATGTCGCGGTCGATTCCTTGTCTAGATCAGGATTGGCCATTGCCTGGGCCACAGTCTCTATCAAAGTGAGGAAATCCGCGGAGCGAGCGGTCATATCGAACTGTATGTAGTCGTAATTGCAGGTCACGTCAAAGCTGCCGCCGAGTTCGTCCGCAAAGAAGCCGCGAGAACTCTCGGTCGGGAAAAAGCTTTCGGAGAGGAGCTTTAGCACGCCTTCGCGCTCCTGCGGGTCAAATGCCGAACCGCCGTGAATGCGAAGTTTTAGTGACACTTTGTCCGCGGCAGGCGTCTTAAACACGAGAACCTTCAGTCCGTTGAGAAGCTTCTCTTGACGCGGCGTTGCCGACGGAGTTTGGCCAAATGCCGACGGTGCGAGCGTGATAAAAAAGCTGATAACAGCAATAGCAAAATACGCTGGTCTTTTGTTCATCATTATGGAAAGTAGTGCCTGCAAATTGAAATGCTAACCTTTTTAGTTGCAAAATTCCATCCAGATGTTGTCGCGGGCGAAACGGGAACTTGTGTCGACTGTGAGAAAGTTAGATTTGTACAGGCATCGTAAGAAATATACGCCGCATCTATCTGAATTGAACAAGGCGGGCCGCGACCGTGCGGATACATTAGAAAAGATTGCCAATATCCGCTAAAAACGGGTTATAATTGTAGAAAGTTTTACCTGCCGGAAGTTCCGGCTTAGAAAAGCGAGGCCTTAGCGATGGGAAAAATTGTCAAGTATTGCAGTTCATGTGATGAAGGATTTGCCGAGAAGTTTGGGTTTTGTCCTAATTGCGCAGCTCCACTGCAGGCTTTTGAGATGAACCCGCTTAGCGGTGAGCAGAAGGCTGTCGAGCCGATCGTGGATGTTCCGCCGGTTTCGGCCGCGGATACGCAGCAGGTGAATTTAGCTGACACTATCCTCGAAATGCCTGAGGAAACGGCTTCGGCCGAAGCTCCGGTTTATTTTGAAGAGAGTACCTCGGTCGACGAACCGGTAATTGAAGTAGCCAACGCGGACGTTATTGAAGATGAGCCGACACCGGCCGCGGTAGTCGTACCTGAACCTATACGAGCAGCCGCAACCTCAGTGCCGACGACGGAAAATTACAGCGGCCAGGGATTTCATAATTACGAAGCCGGCAAGTATACGAAAGAGGACGATGGCGGTTTCTATGTGACCGTTATTCAGGAAAAGAACGCCAAGCAAAGGAACATGCTGCTGCTGGGCTCACTGGTCCTAATGGTTTCACTTTCAATAGGTTCTTATTTTGTTTCTCTGTTCCAGAAGGAAATTGGTGTTGGAGCGATTGGTGACGAGCGTTCGCTTGCAATGCTCTTGGATGACGTTCCGATGCCGGTCGATGAAGCCGAAGAGATCAAACAGGATAAAGAAGATTCGGGCGGCGGCGGCGGCGGTGGTAAGAACGACCCCAAGCCGGTAAATCAAGGCGATTTGCCGGACCAGACACCTGACCCGATCCGTCCTCCGGATCCGAAAATCCCGAAGCTCTCGAATCCGGATCTAGTCTTGCCGCCTCCTTCGACGCAGGGCAACATGAAGACGGAGAAGAAGTATGGCCAGTGGGGCGATCCGAATTCGCGATTCGGCGACCTTTCCAGCGGGCCCGGTTCGGGCGGCGGCATGGGCACGGGAATTGGTACGGGAGCGGGAAGCGGCCGTGGGACCGGTATGGGCAGTGGAAACGGCTCGGGGTCGGGGAGCGGTGATGGCGACGGGAATGGCGACGGATCCGGCAGCGGAAGTTCGCGTGCCGGCAATCCGCCTCCTCCACCGGTGGGAGTTACCTCACCTCTGAGGATCATTTCGAACCCCAGAGCTACCTACACGGAAGCAGCTCGAACGAACAATGTTCAGGGCAGCGTCCTTGTTAAGGTGACGCTATTGGCCTCAGGTCAGGTTGGCGGCGTCACCGTTGTTCGCGGACTGCCTCACGGCCTTTCCGAAAAGGCGATCGCGGCGGCAAAGATGATCCGATTTGAACCGAAGAAGGTCAACGGAGTTCCGGTGACGTCGACCAAGACGATGGAATACACGTTCAGTATTTACTAATTCAGTTCGATCCAACTAAAAAAGGCCGCCCTCGAAAATGGGGCGGCCTCTTCCTTTGGTTGATAGCTTGATCAGATCGAATCATCCGATGCTTTTGATCCTTCGTCCAACTCAAACCGGTTTCGATCCCGGCGATCCATTTTCTCCAGAAGGTCTAGCGGCTCATTGTCTTGAAAGTCGATACCCATTGCGTGGGCGTTCTCCTCGACGTCCGACTGGTCCGGCGTTGGATTGTGGCCGAAAACTGCCTCCGACCCGGTCGAGTCTTCCCATTCCGCGTCGATGTCACCTCCCGAATCGGCGGGCGACATTGAGTTGTGTTCGCTAAGGCGTTCAGCCAGTTCGCCCGGCGCCTGAGGCACGTGGGCGATCTCTTCTTCGATAAATTCCTTTATCTTTTCATCGGGTGGCGTTTCCTGTTCGTAAAATTCCAATTCCTTTCCACGCATTTTATCGACCTCCTTGTTAGAAAAAAAATGTGAAAACAGAATAGCACACCGGAACATGCGAAAGCCCGCACGAAGTAAGGG
>JANNNS010000126.1:0-2583 GCA_031398645.1 Acidobacteriota bacterium | reverse complement strand
CCGTCGTCGGCCGACTGTACTGACCGGAATATGTGTCCAAGCCCATCAAAGGGTTTGTATCCTGAGGCTGAACTACACGTTTCTTCTCGGTCGCCACAGCTTCAAAACAGGGTACGAATACTTGCGCGTGAACACAGACGTTCAGGATACAAACCCTTTGATGGGCTTGGACACATATTCCGGTCAGTACAGTCGGCCGACGACGGCTGGTGCCAACAACCTCTACAACCTCGCCGACTTCATGTTCGGTGCTCGCAGCCAGTATGAACTCGCAACGCTTACCGTTGCCGAAATGCAGCAGCGATTCCACTATGCGTTCATTCAGGACGACATTAAGGTGAACCAAAGACTGACGCTCAACCTGGGGCTGAGATATGAGTTTGGCAGTCCGTACTACGAGAAGAATAACCGGCTGTCCAACTATGACCCGGTGACAAATTCCATCTTATTGGCTTCGGACGGTTCGATCTATGACCGGGCCCTCGTCGACCCGGACTACAACAATTTCGGCCCTCGTTTAGGGTTTGCCTACAATCTGTTTGATAAAACGGTACTGCGTGGCGGATACGGCATGGGATATGTTTTCCTGAACCGGCTAGGGAGTGCCGATGTGCTCGGAACGAACTTCCCTATCGTTACGCGATCCGCGGTGGCCCAGACCGCGCCTGATGCGGTTCTCAATCCGTTATGCGTTGGGAACGCCTACGCGGGAAACTGCTTTCGCAGCACTCAGCAAGGGTATCCTACGAGCGGATTACCCAACAACGTGACCCTGTACATACCGCGTGATCGGCCTACGACAAGCATTCAGAACTGGCAGTTCTCTGTGCAGCAGGAGATCTTCACCGGAACTGTGCTGGACGTAGCTTATGTGGGCAATCGAGTAAAGGATTCAGTGTTGCTGGCAGATTTGAATCAGGCTCGGCCGCTCACCCAGGTCGAAGCCGCTCTTCCCGCAGCGCAGCAGCCATCTCTTCAGGCTCGACGGCCGATCTCAGGATTTGGTTCGATATCCGCTGTGCTGCCCGAAGGCTTTTCGGATTACAATGCATTGCAGGTCAAACTCGAACGCCGATTCAGCCGCGGATTGTACCTGCTAAACTCGTTCACATACTCTAAAGCGATGGACAATGGTTCTCAGGTCCTTGAGGAACCAAACGGCAATACGGGTACACCCCAAGACATAAACAATTTTAAGGGAGACAAGGGTATCGGAGCGTACGACCAGCCGTTCAATAACACGACAAGCTTCGTTTTCGAACTTCCGGTCGGCAGAGGACGCTGGCTCGGAGGTGGGATGAATCGCATCCTTGACGCATTTGTCGGCGGATGGACCCTAAATGGGATCAACACAATGACAAGTGGCCAGCCGATCAACTTCCGTTACGGTCCTTCGCCGGTGACAAATAATCTTCCGACGTTTCTCGGCGGAGTCGCCCTCCGGCCGAACGCGACCTGCGACCCGGTCAACCGCGAACCGCGTGCTAACCCGACCACCAATTATTTTCTTCCCGTCGGCGTCTGCCTTTCAAGGCCGCCTGTCTGGGCTCCTTTCGGCTCTGCCGGCAGAAATATTGCTCGAAGCAACAGCTACTTCAATTTTGATTTTGCTGTCCATAAGCAGTTCAAGCTCCCGATCACGGATGACACTCGAATAGATTTTCGTGCGGAGTTTTTCAACCTTTTCAATCGGACGAACTTTTTGGCTGCAAACTCAGACATAACAAGTGCTGGTTTTGGCTCTATAACTGGTGCATTCCCAGCACGGCAGATACAGCTTGCGGTAAAATTCTCGTTCTGATATTTCCACCAAGGTTAATGCAGTCGAGTCATAGGCTCGACTGCATCCTTTGCTAAAATTATGAAGAGAGTACTGATATTGGTCTTTTTACTTACAGTCGCAAACGTCTTTTCCCAATCAAACCGGCCATTCAGCATCGAAGGCCATCGTGGAGCGCGAGGCTGGCTTCCCGAGAATACGATCCCATCGTTCAAAAAGGCTCTTGATCAGGGTGCCGACACTCTTGAACTCGACGTCGTGATCACAAAGGACAACAAGGTGTTGGTATCGCACGAACCCTGGTTCTCATCGGTCATCTCGCTGGACCCGGAAGGAAATCGCATTCTCGCGGAAAAGCAAAGAGAATTCAATATCTTCAAGATGACCTATGCGGAAACCCAGAGGTTTGACGTCGGCAGCATCGGGAACAAGGACTTTCCCGAGCAGATGAAGATGAAAGTCACTAAACCACTCCTGAGTGACGTCTTCAAGGAGATCGGAAAGTACGCTCGGGAGAATAGGCTAAAGCTACCCAGGTACAATGTTGAGATAAAGATGGAACGGAACGGCGATGGAAGTTTCAACCCAACGCCGGATGTCTTTGCAAAGCTGGTATATGACGAGATCAAGTCCGCCAAGTTACTTAAGCAGGTGATCGTCCAATCATTTGATCCCAGAGTTCTCCAAGAGATGCGCAAGATCAAGTCTGATCTTCCCTTGGCTTTCCTTGTCTCCAACAAGGACGGCGTTGAGAAAAACCTAATGAACCTCGGTTTTGACCCCGATACGTATAGCCCGCATTT
>JANNNS010000116.1:0-12622 GCA_031398645.1 Acidobacteriota bacterium | reverse complement strand
AATATCTCGCCGGCGACCTGCATCATCAGGTCAATTCCCTTCTGAGCAGTCAGGCGCGTCACGTTGGCAAATATTGGCCGATCCAGTTTAACCGGAAGCGAGAATTGTTCGAGCAGATGTCGCTTGCACCCTTGTTTTCCTTCCAGATCGTTAATGTCAAAGTGGTGTGTCAGGTCGGGGTCGGTCTTAGGGTTCCAGACCTCGTAGTCTACGCCGTTGGTAATGCCGATCAGCCGATCGGCCCGCTGACGGACCAGCCAATCGAGGCCGTAGCCGTTTTCGGCCATCTGTATCTCTTTTGAATAGGTTGGCGACACGGTCGAAAGTGTGTCGGATAGCGCGAGGCCAGCCTTCATCGCCGACGCAGCACCATTCGAGAGGAAAGCGTTCCTCTCAAGATCTCCGGTAAACGCGAACTTACGCAGATCTTCTGTACCAAAGACCCCTTGGTACGCCATGTTATGGATGGAGAAAACCGTACGAGTGTTACGCCAGTACGCATCCCACGTCCGTCGCGAAGTGATCTCGGCGGCCGCAAATCCGCAATGCCAGTCGTTCAAATGAACGATGTCTGGGGCCGACCCGATTCGTTGTAACAGAACCAAAGCGGCGTGGTTGAAAAAGGCGAAGCGTTCATGGTCTTCGCGGTAGCCGTAAATTGAATCTCGATGAAAATAAGACGGAGCGTCTATTAGAAATGTGGGTGCGCCATTGGCTTCGCTATAAAATGCTTTGGCGGGGTAGATTCTTCCCTGCCAATCCACGTTCAAGTCTTCAACAGCGGTATTCCAGAGATATTCGCCCTTTGTCTGCCAATAGCAGGGTGTAACCAGGACGGAGTCGATGCCGATCTGCTTGAGTGCCTTCGGCAATGCCCCTGCGACGTCTCCGAGCCCGCCGGTCTTGGAATATGGCACTGCTTCCGCAGATATAACTGCAACACGCATAGAATGATTCGTTTCAAGTAAAACGTTAATCTTATGCCGCGTCAAATCGCGGGTTCACTTCAATGTCCAGACAAGGAAAAACGGCGTCGGAAAGCGGAGGGCCTCCCGACGCCGATAGCAAAGTGCCGAAAAGAGATCAGAAGTTGATCCTCAACATAAGGTCGATCTGACGGCCGCCAAGGTCATTGGTGGTCGAAACATCCTGATAGGCCGAGCCGTTGCCTAATTGGCCAAAAGTACTTCCACCCACGGCAGCACCGACCACGTCGGCTCCGAAACCACCAACCCTGAAGTTTGGCATGTTCAAAGCATCAAGAGCCGTCAAACGGAATTCAATGCTCCGCTTTTCGCCCCAGTTGAACCGCTTTGCGATGGTTGCGTCCAACTTAAAGAAGCTTGGCCCGTAGACTATCAGATTATTGAAGCCGCAGGTACCGGCTGACCGTTGAACACAATTGCCGTAACCGGCCGGAGCGAGAAACTTACCTTGCGGCCCGCCCGTTCCGTAAGTGGTCCCATAGCCGCCGTTGGCTGTGTTCGTAACGTCGATATTGTAAGCACGCTGTGTATTCACAATGATGTCGGTAGGAAGGTATGTAACAACCTGAACTCCATTGATCACGGAATTCTTATAAACTCCGATCATCTTCTGAAGTTCTTTCGTTGTCATTCCGACCAACTGGACATTGCCAAATGAGAACGGCGATCCACTCTGCCAGCGAACACTCGGCAATACCGTCCATCCGCCGACCAGGCCGTTAACGAACCAGTTCGACGTCGAGAGCATCGAACGCCCGCGTCCGAACGGCAGATCGTAGGTCGCGTCTACCTTGAACTGATGCCGGAGGTCGAACGCCTGAACGTTCTTTGCGAGTTCTAATCCGCCGGGCCTCTGGGTGAAATCAGCATAAACCACGCTGCTTGAAGCATAAGCGTTTGCCATTGCCTTTGAGAAGACGTAGCTTGCCTGGACGCGAAGGCCGTCAGACATTCTTCTCCGGAATTCGATAACGCCCGAGTCGTACCAGGTCTTGTTGCTGTTATCCACCGTGTAAGACCCGCTGACGCCGGTTGTCGGATTTACATAGAAGAAATTCACCGGAAGGCCATTGTTGATCGCATTCACACGGCGAGCGGCGTTGTTCTCAAAGCTCGTTCCGTTAAACGCAAACACATTGGGAGCATTTCGAGAAAGGGCCGCGACCAGGGTCGAGTTCGCGAAATTCGCCGCCGTATAACGAGCCGGATTAAGCGGATCGTAAGGTGCTGCAGCGGTAGGTGCGTGGAAATACGCCATCATGATCGGCAGTGGTGACGTATTGGTTCCGGGACCGCGATAAGCGAAGCCGCTCGAAGCAAATCCGGCAGCGATATTTGCGTAAAGATTAGCCTGAGCCAACATAAACTCCGCCGCGAAACCATTTTCGATCGTGTTGAACTCATTGATATTGTACTGCCGTTGCAGATCAACACCGCGATTTCCAACATAACGGAATTCAACTACAGTATCCCGGTCGATCTCTCGCTGATAACCAAAGCTGAATGAATGGACAGTTCCGGTTTTCAGATTCGGATCGAACGAATTGGTCGAGTTTGCGGTGGTCAACGCGATCGGGAAGCTCGGCTTTGATCCCACGATCGGCGTAAGAGGATTGTTGTTAAACGTCGCCGGGGTTAAGTTGGGGTTGCCCGGCGTGCGAAGGTTGGAACCAACCGTTAGGTTGCCGTTTGCAATGCTACGCGTGAGCGAAAGCGACCCGCCGGGGTTTGCACCGTAGATGCTTTCCAGGAGATCAAATCCCTCTCGCACGAACGCCGCCGAGTAGCCGCCGCGGAATACACTCTTTCCGCCGGATCCCACCAGCCGTCCGAGGAAGCTTCCGTCACCGAACTTCGGGCTCCAAACAAAACCTACCGATGGGGCAAAGTTGTTAAGATCGTCCGGATAAGCCTTCTCACCGATCTGGAGCGGAACAACTCGCGGATTTGTGCCTGTGAGCGTTCCCGGCTTAAAGATATTCCCGGGACCCGAAATGCCGTAGATCTGGTCGTGGCTCTCGAGCCTCGTGTAAAGGCCGTCGCTCATCGCAACAAACGCGGATTGGGGCTGCCAGCGAACGCCAAAATTCAGCGTAAAATTCGGCTTCATCTTCCAGCTGTCCTGAAGATATAGCCCATAGGTGTTCTGCTTAGCCAACCTTGCCTGCGTTTCGTTTTCCTTGTAGGTACCGTCCGGATTCAGATAGGCTGTCGACGTGTACGCCGTAACCCGCCCGATCAGAGTTGCGTAATGAGCACGAGCCGCCGTCAATTGTGCCGCGGTCGCTCCCGGAAGGGTTGCGACCGGACACGAGGCCGAGACGGACGCACAGAACATATTGAATGCCACCGTATCGGTCGAATCGAGTCCAAAACTTATCGTCGGAACGATGCGGCCGATCGCCGAACCCTCACGGCGGATCAGTTTCCACTGCCCGCCGAAGCCGATACTGTGATTTCCTGCGATCCAGGTCACATTGTCTGTGAAGTCGAAAGTCGGAGTGTTTCTATCGCTGTATGAGTTACGCGAGTAAGGCGAGGTGATTCCCGCGGCATCGATTCCCAATTGGTATCCTAAAGAATACGAAAAGTCTGCCGCCGAGATACCGTCGCTAAACGTCGAAAGGCCGGTTGAGATCGTATATCTCGCCTCATTGATAACGTTGTTCGTTAGCGAAGACCTAAGAGCAAAAGCGTACGAATCGCGGACGGATCCCTGAGTGTACCAAGGGAAACCAGGAAAACGCTCATCCTGCGAATTTAGAAAATCCTTCGACGGAACAAATTCCTGCTGATTCGTAACAAACTCTAAGCTGTGCCGTTTCGTCAGATTAAAGTCGAGCCGAATGGCAAGGAATTTACGCGTCGAATCGCCGGAGGGCGAGAAGTTGTAGTTAAGATAATTTGGCGATCCTGAGATCGGAGTGATCGTACCTTCGGTCGCGACCGAACTCTGGATCCGGGCAAGGATTGCCGCCACTGTTGGATCAGGCGTCGCCAGCTGTCCTGCGTTACTCGCGATGGTGAACAGATTCGCGGTACGCGTCTGGCCGCTTACGATGTAACTGTAAGTTCCAGCCTGAGCTGCGGGTGTAAAGATCACACGCGTTCTTGCCTGAGCGGCTGGAAGGCGAAATTCCTCGTAGTTGAAGAAGAAGTAGCGGCTGTCTTTGCCAGAATCGAATCCCGGGCCGCCGTCGGCTCGCGTCTTGATAAACGGGATCGGGCCGGAAAAACTTCCGCCGAATTGGTTCAACCGGATCTTCTGCATGAAGGCCTTGCCGTTGGTGTCACGCTGTCCGTCGCGATTCTGATACCAATAATTCGCATTCAAGCTTTCATCGCGGTGCTGCCAGAATGCACTGCCCGCGTAATCGTTCTTGCCGCGTTTGGTTACGAATCGGATCTGCACCGCGCCGTCACCGCCGGCCTCGGCTCCGGGGTTTGAGGTGGAAACAGTTACCTCTTCGATCGCGTCGAGGCGGGGTCGAACATATGTAAAGTATCCATCCGAAGACCTGAGGAGGTTGTCCTGGACGTCGACGCCGTCGATGCTGATGCTCAGAGCTCCCTTTGGAAGGCCGTTGATAGACGATCGGCGCGGAGCACCGACTGTTGCCGTGCCGGGCAAATTACCGACAAGGTCAAGAGCATCACGAGACGCGATCGGCGTTTCGAGGATCTGTCTGCCGGTTATGGTCGTGCCGACCGTTGCTGTCTGTGTCTGCAGAACTTCGCCGCCCGAACCGGTGACCGTGACGCTTTCGCTGACATCGCCGGTCTGGAGGGAGACGTTTACGGTCGTAGGTGTGCCTACATCGACCTTGACCTTCTCTACCAATACTCGCTTGAAGCCGGTCGATGTGACAACGACCTGGTAAATTCCAGAACCCAAGGCCGGAACGCGGAAGCCGCCGCTATCATTTGTAACGACAGTAGCCCCTTGTCCGTTTTCACCTGTAACAACGACCGTAGCATTAGGTACTGCGGCCCCATTCGCATCCACAACGTTGCCGGCTATCGATCCCGTGATCTGCGCCAGCGCTGTCAATTGGAATACGACCAGAATTACACTTGCCGCCAACAAGCGTAGTATCCTTTCTCTCATTTTGCTCCTCCAAGATATAGATTCAACTACCTATTCAGTATCCAAAAACGAATAATGACCGGTACAACCTATGACAAAAGAATCGAGAAATGAACTTATATAAATTGAACTACTAATGAACAGGAATTTATAACGCAACTAACGTGCCTCAGTGATTGCGGCAAAGATAGCACTGAAGCGGTTAAATTTAAAGGCACGAAGTACATCTATTTCCCGTATGGAAGTTTAGCTTCTAGGATAATGTTCAAAAATCTGAATATTGACAGCATTCGGTCACGCATATAAGGACTGAATAAAAAGCCGCCCCGATATCTAGGGCGGCCTTCGTTTTTCTTTCACATCTTGAGATGAACTAGGTTTGCATCGAGGCAAGGAACTCGGCATTGGTCTTGGTCTTTCCAAGCCGTTCAAGTACAACCTCCATCTGCTCGACAGGCGATAAAGGATTGAGAACCCGACGCATCACCCAGACGCGGCTAAGGTCTTCTTTACCGATGAGGAGCTCTTCTTTACGCGTTCCAGAACGTTGAAGGTCGATCGCCGGGAAGAGACGCTTGTCGCTGAGCCTGCGGTCGAGATGGATCTCGGAGTTACCCGTTCCCTTGAATTCTTCAAAGATAACGTCATCCATTCGCGAGCCTGTATCAATAAGTGCCGTCGCGATGATCGTAAGCGAACCGCCTTCTTCAATGTTGCGTGCCGCACCGAAGAAGCGCTTTGGCCTTTGAAGGGCATTAGAATCGATACCACCCGAGAGTATCTTGCCCGAGGGCGGAACCACCGAGTTGTGGGCACGAGCCAGCCTGGTTATCGAATCGAGCAGGATCACCACATCGCGTTTGTGTTCGACGAGGCGTTTAGCTTTTTCGATCACCATGTCCGCGACCTGAACGTGACGTGTCGGAGGCTCGTCAAATGTCGATGAAATGACCTCGCCTTTGACAGACCGCTGCATATCGGTAACTTCTTCCGGACGCTCATCGATCAACAGCACGATGAGTGAAACTTCCGGGTGATTCTCGGTGATCGAATTCGCGATTGTCTGCAAAAGAACCGTCTTACCTGTTCTGGGCGGTGCAACGATCAAAGCACGCTGGCCTTTACCAATAGGAGTTACAAGATCAATAACCCGAGCCGCGATATTGTCGGGGCCGACCTCCATCGAAAGTTGCTCATCCGGATAAAGCGGCGTCAAATTGTCGAAAAAGACCTTTTCACGCGATTGCTCAGGTGCCTCGAAATTGATCGCCTCGACCTTGATCAGAGCAAAATACCGCTCACCTTCCTTGGGAGGACGGATCTGGCCGGAGACTGTATCGCCGGTTCTGAGATCAAATTTGCGGATCTGCGAAGGGCTGACATAAATATCGTCAGGTCCGGGCAGATAGTTGTATTCAGGGGCCCGAAGGAAGCCAAAGCCATCGGGCAGGGTTTCGAGCACGCCTTCAGAAAAGATCAAGCCGCTTTTTTCGGTCTGTGCCGCTAAAAGCTTGAATATCAGCTCCTGTTTGCGAAGGCCGGACGCCCCTTCAATACCCATTTCCTTTGCAATATGGGTCAATTCGCTGATCGACATATCTTTCAGATCAGCAAGGTTAAGGAGTTCGCTCTTCGGTGCCGCGTTGGATGATCCGCCATTTGACGTTTCTTCGGCTTCAGAAGCCTCGGCTCCGTCCTGGTTCTCGTCGATCGGATCATTTTCGGCCCTTGCAGGCTTGGGTCTACGGGTGGGTGTTGTTTTCGTTGCCATGTTTTCGGTATCTACCGCGATCTTGCGCCCCTAAAGGACGCATCAAAGTGCCAAAGTAATATTGCGTAAGCCGATAAAAGCTGGCCTGAAGTATAAAGGTGGAGTTATCGTATGGACTAAAAGTAGTAAAACAGTGAATTAGCTCGACGCTTCTTCAAAATATACGGGATTTATAGATTATTACTATAACTACAGCATTAAAGCAAATGTTTTTTTAGATTTTTTTGAGTGCTGCTCCGATCTCAGCCCAGACCTCGTCCCGGCCTTTAGATGTAGACGCTGAATAGGTCAGTATTTTGCTTTCCGGCAATTCCCTTTTTACTTCAGCAAGCTGTTTCGAGAGTTGATTGCTGGACAACTTATCGGCCTTGGTCGCAACGACCAGATGGTGCTTTTCGTTAACGATCAGCCAGTCGTTCAACTGCTTATCCAACTCAGTCGGCAAATGTCGCGAATCGACCAATTGGATAAAAAGCACTAGTTCTGCCCGCTCGGTCAGGTAATCCCTGGCCATCACGCCCCAGTCAGCACGCATCGACTTGGATACTTTCGCATATCCGTAGCCCGGCAGATCAACAAAATAGAACGCATCGTTGACCAGGAAATAATTGATGCTTTGCGTCCGGCCCGGTGTGTTCGAAGTTCGGGCCAGCCCCTTTCGACCCAAAAGCGAATTCAGGAGCGATGACTTGCCCACATTCGAGCGGCCCAGAAATGCTATCTCCGGCCGCCCATCCCTTATCCAGTGGCTCCGTTCGAAAGCGCTTCGCACAAATTCGGCGGAGGTTATCTTCATCTATTCGACGACCGTCGTTATGTCGGCGGAAGGCCCGTCCGCGTTCCATATCTGCGGCGTAACTATTGGCGTTTCCACCTTTGCCATTTCTAATGCATGAACCAGCACCTCATCGACCATATCGACCAGGTGAATGGTTAGATCTTCCCGCACCTCATCCGGAATGTCCGCGAGATCCTTCTCATTCTCTTTCGAAAGGATCAAGGTTTTCAACCCGAAGCGATGAGCCGCAAGCAATTTCTCCTTCACTCCGCCGATCGGCAGGACCTTACCCCTAAGCGTGATCTCACCCGTCATTGCGACATCATGCCTTGCAGCCTTCTTTGTCAAAGCCGAAACCATAGCGGTCGCGATCGTTATGCCGGCACTCGGCCCGTCCTTCGGGATTGCTCCTTCAGGCACATGGATGTGCAGATCCTTCTCGCGAAAGTCTTTTGGATCGATACCCAATACCTCAGCCCGCGATCTGACGCACGTTAGTGCAGCCCGTGCCGATTCCTGCATCACTTCGCCGAGTTTACCTGTCAGCGTGACCTCGCCCTTGCCCTCGACAAGCGTCGCCTCGACCTGTAGGACGTCGCCACCTACTTCGGTCCACGCGAGGCCGTTCACCAGCCCTATTTCGCTCTTACGAGCAATATCCTGCTTGCGGAAGCGAATAGTGCCCAGCAGTTCCTTGACCTTCTCGGCATCAATGACGACACGGAAATCTTCCTTGGCGTCGGATACAACAAACTGCCGGGCGATCTTTCGCAGACAAGAACCTACCTCGCGTTCCAGGTTTCGAACGCCGGCCTCACGAGTGTAGTGGCGGATTATCTCAAGAATGCCATCGTCCGTAAACTTTACCTTCTCAGGGTCGATACCATTATTTTCGGCCGATTTTTCGATCAGGTGACGCTTGGCGATCTCGGCCTTTTCGCGTTCCGTGTAACCAGAGAGCTGCAATATCTCCAGCCTATCCTGGAGCGGCGCCGGTATCGTGTGCAGCACGTTGGCGGTTGCAATAAAAAAAACGTTCGAGAGGTCATAATCCACATCCAGATAGTGATCGCGGAACGTCCCGTTTTGTTCTGGATCCAAGACCTCGAGCAAGGCCGCACTCGGATCCCCTCGGAAATCACGGCCGAGTTTGTCAACTTCATCCAGAAGGATGACAGGATTGATCGTGCCGGCACGCTTCATCAATTGGACGATCTGTCCGGGCAACGCACCTATATAAGTACGGCGGTGGCCGCGGATCTCGGCTTCATCGTGAACGCCGCCAAGCGCCAAGCGTACAAACTTTCGTCCTGTAGCATTGGCGATGGATTTGCCGAGCGAAGTCTTCCCGACGCCGGGAGCGCCTACAAAACATAGGATCGTGCCTTTGGGATTCTTGACCAACTGCCGAACGGCCAGGAACTCCAAAATGCGTTCTTTGATCTTTTCGAGGCCGTGATGATCGGCATTGAGCGTTTTTTCAGCTTCGGTCAGATCTTCGATCTCATCCGAGCGGTCTTTCCACGGAACATTGATGAGCCAGTCAAGATAGGTCCGCGAAACCGTGCTTTCAGCCGACATCGGCGGCATCGCTTCGAGCCTTGAGAATTCTTGCAAAGCCTTGTCCTTTGCCTCATCGCTCATCCCGGCTTCTTCGATCCGTTTCTTTAGATCTTCAAGCTCAGCCTTGTCGTCCTTCCGGCCGAGCTCTTTGTGGATCGCCTTTATCTGTTCGTTGAGATAGTACTCGCGTTGATGCTTGTCCATCTGCTTCTTGGTGCGCGAATGGATAGTACGGTCGAGCTGCCGTTTTTCGATCTCTGCCTCGAGCACATCAGCGAGCTTCTGCAGGCGTTCCTGGACCGAAAAGGTCTCAAGCAGGTCCTGTTTCTCTTCGACCGAAATACGCAGATGCGAGCTCATAGCGTCGGAGATCTGCCCGGCTGAAATTCCACGCAAACTTGCATGAAGGGCATCCGTGTAAGCGTCCGGCGAAACGCGAAGAAATTGTTCTACTAAGGTGTGGATCTTCTGCAGCAGGCCGTCCGTCCTAAAGCCCGATTCGTCAATCGACTGGATCTTTCGCACGTGTGCATAGAACATCCCGTCCTCGTCCTGTTCGACCCGCACTGACTCGCCTCGGTCACGCCCCTCGACCACGACCTTGATCTGTCCGTTATCCTGGCGCTGTGCCTGCAAGATACGGCCAAGGGTCCCGACCGTGTAGATCTGCTCTGAGTTTGGCTCGTCGATCGTCGCATCATGCTGCGTAGCGAGGAAAATGTCTCGCTCGCCAGCCATCGCCTCTTCCAAAGCCCGTACCGAACTCGGCCGCCCGATCTTGAACGCCACCTTTGTATAAGGAAAGATCACAACGTCCCGAATGGGCACCATCGGAAAGCGTTTAATGTCCGCAGGCATCTGGTCAGTGAATTCTTGCATATGAGCTAGGGGGTTTTCGACGTTAAGTGTCTTTGCTTAGGATCGAATATTTAGGGTTAAATCTATTTACGCAAAATTAACGGGGAAATGCAATAAAAACTCGTGACCTCCCCCGCCTATCTAAAAGACTATTCACGCCTCGATTCTAGTATTTTATAGAAGTTTACTCGCGTAAAAATCTGGTACGATGGCGTCGAACGTCAAATTGAACCATGAAAGCTCAAAACACGGAGACTGATGACAATGCAGGCACCACAAACTCACCCATTCTACATCTACTTTAAGGGTCTCTCACTCATAGCTGAGAAAAGCGACCCCACTAATCCTCACTGGGATTCAATCGAGGTGGCCTACCTCGAGAAGGAGCATGAGCCGATCAGCCTCGAACTGACAGATGGACATCGCAAGTGCTGGACGTTTCCGAAACCTCGACAGCCTTTTCGAAAGATCCATGTGACAATCGCCAAGCTTGCCCACAGCCGACCCAGCACGTTCAAGACGGGAAACCCCGCCGACCCAACAGATTTTTCTCGGATGCCCGACCTCGAAAAATGGCATGCTCCGGCAACTACGGAACTCAAACCAACCTCGCGACTGCACATGTCGGCCAAGATCTCGGTTCGCGACGCTCTTTTCTTTACCGCGGAGAATTCCGAAACCGACGCGGTGGTGACAAATCTGGACACGGACGAATATCGAGTCTTTAGTGAAGTTGGGACGGTTCTTGGAGCATCCATCCCGTTCTCCGCAGGCGAATCCGTGATCGTTAGCGTCAATGCGATCGAACAGATCTCGGGAACCTTGAAGGTGATCGACGAATACACCATTTCCGATCCTAGCAAGCCCCACTGTCTAGAAATAAACTATGTTCGGGAAAATTGTAGTCATGATCCGCTGCATCTGCTCTACGACCATTTTGTGAAAACATCCGACGGATCCCGCTTTCGCTTCGAGTATATCGGCAAGGCGATTCCCTCGGACCAGTACGCGTGCCAACCTTACGGAGGCGGTGGCTCACCGTTACCGGATTTCCCATAGACTTCAGGTCTTCGACAAGCGCAGTAAAGGCGTTCCCGCGTAATCGGTAACGCCTGCTCTGAATAATTGGGTGAGATGTTACGCCGCCTCTTCCATACGCGGCCCTACGATCTCGAAGACCGGGGCTTTGCGCTCGACCATTTCGCGGGTCACGAGGATCTCATTTACCTTTTTTTCTGACGGAAGAATATACATCGACTCAAGCAATATCTCTTCCATGATCATCATCAGGCCACGGGCTCCAACTTTGCGTTTGTGTGCTTCCTGAGCGATGGCCAAGAGTGCTTCGTCGGTGAATTTCAAGCCAATGTTGTCAAACTCGAACTTACGCTGATACTGCCGAACTAAGGCATTCTTGGGTTCGGTCAATATCTGCACCAGGGCCGCCTCGTCCAGTTCGCTCAGCGTACCGAGAACCGGCAATCTTCCGACGAATTCAGGAATCAGGCCGTAATGGATCAGGTCTTCCGGTTCCATCTTAGCTAAAGCCTCGTTTTGACGCTGACTGCTCGATTTGATCTCAGCCTGAAAACCGAGCGATTTGTTTCGATAACGCTTTTCTACCACCTTTTCGAGGCCAATAAACGCTCCGCCGCAGATAAACAAGATGTTAGTTGTATCTAGCTGTATAAAATCCTGCTGCGGGTGCTTGCGGCCGCCGCCGGTCGGTATATTCGCAACTGTTCCCTCTAAGATCTTCAACAATGCCTGCTGAACGCCTTCGCCGGAAACGTCCCGGGTGATAGAAGGGTTGTCATCCTTCCGGCAGATTTTGTCGATCTCGTCGATGTAAATGATTCCCTGCTGGGCCCGCTCGACGTCATTGCCCGCCGATTGAAGGAGCCGGAGCAAGATGTTTTCGACGTCCTCGCCGACGTATCCTGCTTCGGTCAGACTAGTTGCGTCAACGATGCAGAACGGAACGCTCAGAACGCGGGCAAGCGTCTGAGCAAGCAAGGTCTTGCCTGTTCCCGTCGGACCGATGAGGAGAATGTTGGACTTCTGAACTTCGACGTCCGAGCGGCGTTTAGCCATTTCGAGACGCTTGTAGTGCTGATAAACGGCGACCGAAAGCCGCTTTTTCGGCTCATCCTGCCCGATAACGTATTCGTCGAGAAAGCTCTTTATCTCCTGCGGCTTCGGTATCGTTGCCCGAGCTGTCGAGGTTTCCGTCTGCTCGTCATCGTTGATTATCTCGTTACAGATGTCGATGCACTCGTTACAGACATACACACCCGGCCCAGCTATAAGCTTGCGGACATCATTCTGCGACTTGCCGCAAAACGAACAGCATAAAAGTTCTTCGGGTCGCCTGAAATTTGCCATATGTGTCAGCGGCAGTGCGCGGCGGTATGCAGTAATTCTCCCGGTGCCGCTGCTACTGCCTACTTGTCCCTATGCTCAATAACCTCGTCTATCAATCCGTATTCCTTTGCCTGGATCGGTGAGAGAATGCGGTCGCGTTCGACGTCTTTTTCAACCTGCTCGAAACTCTGGCCGCTATGATTTGCGATGATCCG
>JANNNS010000103.1:0-10198 GCA_031398645.1 Acidobacteriota bacterium | reverse complement strand
CGCGAAAGTCGCGAAAACTCATCATTTCGACGCGTCCGTCGTACCCGGCAGTTTGCAGTTCACCGACGATTGCCAGCGTCACGCCGCCTAATGAAACGTCGGATATGGTCGGTGAGCCAACCACAATGTATGGGCGGCCGTCGTTGACCTTCTTGCTGTCGCTCTGCAAGATAACAACCTCGTTATGGACCTTGTAGCCGCGGATCTTGTTTGGGAGTTCTTGGCCGGCGATCGAGAGCGTGAAGGCAGACCAAATACCGAGGGTGAGAACAATTAAAAACGTCTTTCTTTTGCGAGTGTTTGCCATCGAAAGCTGAAGACAAAACAGGCTCAGGTCGCGGAGGACTGAGACCTTTTCTTCGAGTTTGCCGGAGCCGGCTCGGCCGATTTTTCCAGGTCGAGTTTTATCGCGTCCAGTATGCCATTTATAAATTGCGTGGCCTCGAACGTCGAAAATCTTCGTGCTATCTCGAGCGCCTCATTTATAACGACCGTATGCGGCGTATCCAGGAACAAAAACTCATAGACCGCCAGTCGCAAAACGTTCCGATCGACGATAGCCATGCGTTCGATCCGCCAGTGTTCTGCCCTCGTCCGGATGCGATCATCGATGACGCTGAGGTTCGCAAGTGCACCCGAAACCAAATCATTCGCAAACTGCTGAGCCTTTGCGTCGATCTCACCGTCGCCGAGTTCGCTCCAATAGTCAACGGTCAAAACGTCGCTTTCGACATTGATGACGTCGGCGGAAAACATCATCTGCAGTGCAGATTCGCGTGCTTTCCGGCGGGTGCCGGTATTCTTGCCTGATTTATCAAACGACATGCGGAAAAGCTTTTTCCTTTGACCCTTGTTCTTTTGTTTCGGAGTCTATCTGGCTATATAAATTCACGGTCTCTACTGCGGCCATCGCTGCTTCAAATCCTTTATTGCCGGCCTTAACGCCGCAGCGGTTAATGGCCTGTTCAAGCGTGTTCGCCGTCACAACGCCGAACATCACGGGCACGCCGGTCTGCATCGAGACCTGCCCGACGCCTTTTGCGGCTTCGCCGGCGACGTAATCGAAATGTGCCGTCTCGCCGCGGATCACCACGCCCAAGGCGATGATCGCGTCAAACTTGCCGCCGTCCGCGATCTTTCTTGCAACGGTCGGAAGTTCGAACGAGCCGGGCACCATAAATATCTCGACCGCGTCCTCGGCCGCTCCCAGACTCTCCAAACCGTCCACGGCTCCGTCAACGAGTTTCGAAGTAAGAAAATCGTTCCACCGGCTGACCACGATGGCGAATCTAAATCCCTCGGCGCTTAACCGTCCGCGATGAATTTTTGGCTTCAAACTTTCACTCCGATCCTGAAATCAATATCCTTACCAAGTATAGTTAACGATAATTCAACTTGACAAGCAAAAACGCTGCTTTGCAAAGTGCCTAAAAATCGTGTTACTTTTTCGACGGTATTTTCGTCCGTTGCTCCCCGAGATCCTTTTACATTGTGAAAAAGAATATTTTGATCACCGGCGGCGCCGGATTTATCGGCTCGCACCTGGCAACGCATTTGCTTCGCGAAGGTGAATGGGACGTGACGATCTTCGATGATCTGAACGACTTCTATTCGCCTGATATCAAACGAGCCAATCTGGATGCGGTACGATCTGTGGGAGAGCTTCGGTTTGTCGAGGGCGATATCCGACGGACCGAAGACCTCCGGCCTGTGTTTGACGAGACTTCGTTCGAATGTATCGTCCATCTCGCTGCCCGTGCTGGTGTTCGGCCATCGCTTTCGCAGCCAAAATTGTACGCCGAAACGAATATCGACGGAACGCTCAACTTGCTGGAATTAGCCCGTGATTATGAGGTTGGCCAGTTCGTTTTCGGCTCTTCGTCCAGCGTTTACGGGATAAACGCCAAGGTGCCGTTTGCCGAAGACGACCGCATCCATCAGCCGATCTCGCCCTATGCCGCGACCAAGGCGGCCGGCGAACTGCTTTGCCACACCTACTCGCACCTATTCGGTTTCCGTACCGTTTGCCTTAGATTTTTCACGGTTTACGGAGCTCGTCAGCGGCCCGACCTTGCGATCCACAAATTCTCTCGGCTTATCTCCGAAGGCAAGCCGATCCAGGTATTCGGCGATGGCAGCTCGAGGCGTGATTACACATACGTCGACGACATCATTGCGGGTGTGCGGGCATCGATCGACTACGACGGATCGGTGCACGAGGTATTCAACCTCGGCGAATCAGAGACGACCGAACTCAGCCGCCTCATCGAACTTCTCGAAGCAAGCCTCGGCCAAAAAGCCATCATCGACCACCAACCAATGCAGCCCGGCGATGTTCCGCTAACGTTCGCCGACATCTCCAAAGCCCGCCGCCTCCTAAACTATTCGCCCCAAACCAAAATAGAAGAAGGCATCCCAAAATTCGCTGAATGGTTCCTCGGCCAAACCAAGCCAACGTCCGCGCAGACCGAACCTTAGTTTAATGGCACGCATATTCGCCCTTGCTAACGGGCAGGCTTCTGCATCGGAGAAGCAGCGGGGGTTGTCTCCAACTGCCGTCAACGATCGTGTCAAATCACTCGGTTTAGCCGAGCACGTCACGCAATGCCGACGCGAGGTCGTCGATGGCGGCACGGCCGTCGCCGGAGAATGAAGATCCGTGCATGACCGCAAGCGTTCTGGGTTCGAGTGCGGCGACGCGGGCAAGTTGATGGCCGCTCTTTTCCGAATACGGATACGCCTGTGCGAAAGGGCCTTGTTCGCCTGCGATCAGATCATTCTTAAATCGGCCGACAATGTCGAACGAAGTTAAGGCTTCGACCTCGCCGTAATGGGTGAACAGGTCCGAGCAAAACAGCGTCTTGTTCGTTTCCTCGAACATCATTCCGGCTTCCCAACAATGAGGAACGTGCGGTGTGTGGAGAAACCGAAACTCGTTGCGGCCTGTCTTGAGTTTATCGCCATCCTGCATCGCATGTGCCGGACGGATAGAAAAATCATTGACGCTGACCATTGCTCCGACCAGGCTGCAGACAGGCTGGGCCTGCGGAGCGATCGCGAGCCAATCGTTCAGAGACCCGCATTCGTCGGATTCAAAGTGGCTGAAACCGATCCAGCGGATAGTCGACGGATCGAGGACCTTTTGTACCTCGTCACGGACCGCCGGGAAGAGTCCTCTCATTCCTGTGTGAAACAGGAGCGGCTCATCATCGTCGATCAGGAACTGGTTGAACTGTAAATTGAAATCGGGAACGAATGTGGAAATCCGATAAACGTCAGGGGCAATTTCTGTAACTGGCATTTGTTGAACGCCTCCATGGGGAAGTTTCCCACCTGCTAACGCGAAAACCGGGTGTGGAAAATTCGAGGAATAAGTTTCCTCAACCCCAGCCGAAAACCTTTCTCATCACCGGCAGCAGCCGATGGCCGGTGACGACCTCGCGGAAAAAGGCCTCGTGCTCTTCTTCGACACGAGCCATGTCGAGAAGGTCTTCGACACATTCGGCCATATCGAGCTCCTTTGCGAACGAGGCGGCCTCTTCGTATTCGGCCGAGTTCTGGCTCTCAAGCCGCCCGGCGAAATACATCGGCATGAACCACCCTGAAAGATGACACGTAAGCCCGAGCGTCCTGCCAATGGTCCAGAAGACCCTTTCACGCATAGGCCGAGGCCCAGCCCCAAGTTTCCCAAGCCACTCGCCGACGCGTCGTCGATGGTCCCATTCCTCAGCCTCGATCTCTTTGATACGTGTCTTTTCGGGCGAAGCTCTTAACGACTTCCAATGCCCGCGATACGCATAGGCCGCCGCGACCTCGCCCGAATAAGCGTTTTGGAGAATGCGGATCAGATCAGATTTCATCGCGGATGAGCGGACATGGCGAATATTTCACCATTAAGGTATTCGTGCTTTTCTTCGGAATGTCGCTCGAATTCGAGATACTCGTCGGCGTAAGTCGCTGAACAGGGTCTGGACGCATAAGACCTTTTGCTAGGGATAGTATACAACGGGTACGCACCAACCGAAATGAATGACTCGTTACGGCGTCCACTTGACACATGCTAGAATTGGAATTATTCTAATTGCAATTAAACAAGCGGGAGAAACCGATGAGCAATATTCGAAGTTCAGGAATGACCAAGCAGCGTCGTGCAGTTTTGCAGGTGATCTGCGACTCGGACGAGCATATGACGGCGAACGAGGTCTTTGAGAACTCACGCCGCATCCTTCCTGGCATTTCATTCGCGACTGTCTACAATTCTCTGCACTATTTGAAGAACGAGGGCATGATCGGCGAAGTGAGTTTCGGCAGCGACGCGGCCCGCTATGACAGAAATCTGACACGGCATGATCATGCGATCTGCAGCAAATGCGGGAAGCTGGTCGATCTTGATCTAAGCATTCCAAGCACGCTGATCAAGCAGGCCGCCGAGCATTCCAGGTTTAAGCCCGAATCTATTGAGTTCACACTTCGCGGCCTGTGCCCGGAGTGCACTAGATCTGAAGATCAAAAATAAAATACAAAGGAAATAGCAACTATGGGAGAAAACGGAAATAGCAATGGCAACGGGTCCGGAAAGTGCCCGTTTACGAGTGGTACCCTGAGGTACACTCACGGCACGTTCAGGGCAAACCGCGACTGGTGGCCGAATCAATTGAGACTGGACATCCTGCGCCAGCATTCATCAAAGTCCGACCCGATGGGCGCGGATTTCAATTATGCAGAGGAGTTCAAGAAGCTCGATTACTATGCGCTCAAGAAAGACCTTGAGGCGCTGATGACCGATTCGCAGGATTGGTGGCCGGCAGACTTTGGCCATTACGGCGGGCTGTTCATCCGGCTTGCATGGCATGCGGCAGGAACGTATCGAATCGGCGACGGACGCGGCGGCGGCGGGCGTGGACAGCAGCGTTTCGCACCTCTGAACAGCTGGCCGGACAATGTCAGCCTCGACAAAGCGCGACGTCTGCTTTGGCCGATCAAACAAAAATACGGCAACAAGATCTCGTGGGCGGACCTCTTCATACTGGTTGGCAACGTAGCTCTTGAGTCAATGGGCTTCAAGACATTTGGCTTTGGCGGCGGACGTCCGGATAGCTGGGAAGCCGATCAGGATGTTTACTGGGGTGCCGAAGATAAATGGCTCGCGGGCGACATCCGCTACAAGCACGGTTCGGAAGGAGCCGACCGCCAGGAGGGCACACTCGTCTCGGATGACAACGCCGACGGACAGGTTCACAGCCGAAAACTCGAGGACCCGCTCGGAGCGGTTCAGATGGGACTGATCTATGTTAACCCGGAGGGCCCTGACGGAAACCCTGACCCGGTCAAGGCAGCACACGACATTCGCGATACGTTCGGCCGAATGGCGATGAACGACGAGGAAACGGTTGCTCTGATCGCAGGTGGGCACACGTTCGGCAAGACACACGGTGCGGCTCCCGCAGACAATGTAGGTGTCGAACCGGAAGGTGCAAGCCTCGCGGCTCAAGGGTTCGGTTGGCATAACAAATACGCCAGCGGCAAAGGCCCCGACACGATCACAAGCGGACTCGAAGTTACGTGGACGACTACTCCGACGAAATGGAGCAACAACTATTTTGAGAATCTCTTCGGCTTTGAATACGAACTGACCAAGAGTCCTGCCGGTGCTCAGCAGTGGGTTGCCAAAGACGCTCCCGAGATCATCCCGGATGCATACGACCCGAACAAGAAGCATAAGCCGACGATGCTGACGACCGATCTTTCGCTCAGGTTCGATCCGGAATACGAAAAGATCTCGCGGCGTTTCCTTGAGAATCCCGACGAGTTTGCCGACGCTTTCGCTCGTGCCTGGTACAAGCTGACACATCGCGACATGGGTCCGAAGGTCCGCTATCTGGGGCCGGAAGTGCCGGCGGAAGAGCTTATCTGGCAAGATCCGGTTCCGGCTGGCAACGCTTCTCTGAGCGATGCGGAGATTTCGGATCTGAAGACGGCGATCCTTGCTTCAGGCCTTTCGGTCTCGCAGCTTGTTGGAGCGGCGTGGGCCTCGGCATCCAGCTTCCGCGGCGGCGACAAGCGGGGCGGAGCAAATGGAGCACGTGTCAGGCTTGAGCCTCAGAAGAATTGGGAGGTGAACAACCCCAATGATCTGGCCGCAGTGGTCGGTAAGCTTGAAGAGATCAAGGGTAGTTCCGGCAAGAATGTTTCTATCGCGGACCTGATCGTTCTTGGCGGCTGTGCCGCGATCGAAAAGGCTGCGAAGGAAGGCGGTTACGATGTTTCCGTGCCATTCAAGCCCGGTCGCGGTGACGCATCGCAGGAACAGACGGATGTCGAATCGTTCCACTATATGCATCCGGTGGCAGACGGTTTCCGGAATTATAAACACCCGCGTTACAAGGTAACGGCTGAGGAGATGCTGATCGATAAGGCGCAGCAGCTCACGCTCACAGCACCGGAAATGACCGTTTTGGTGGGTGGGTTGCGAGCCCTCAACGCGAATTCCGCCAACTCGCAGCACGGCGTGTTCACGAAGCGTCCAGGCACGCTGACGAACGACTTTTTCGTCAATCTCCTGGACATCGGCACCGAATGGAAAGCGACCGACGAAGGTGAGAATACGTTCGAAGGCCGTGACCGCAAGACAGGAGAACTGAAATGGCTCGGTTCACGCGTCGACCTGGTATTTGGTTCGAATTCAGAACTGCGTGCGATCGGCGAAGTTTATGGCCAATCAGACGGCGGCGAGAAATTCGTCAAGGATTTCGTAGCGGCGTGGGATAAAGTAATGAACCTCGATCGGTTTGATCTGGCATAAAGTTGATGTATCCGTGAAAAAAGTGGCGACTGGGAAACTGGTCGCCATTTTTTTGTACTAGGCTTTGACCGAAGCCTCGATCAAACCTTTAAGGACTTTTAGATCGACATCTTCCAACCTATTTATATACAGGCAGCCCTTTCCCGTCTTGTGCTTGCCGAGTTTTTTGAGTACGTCAGCTTGTTTCTGGATGTCCATCGTTAGGTGCAGAGACAGGTTTGCCTTGCGGGGCGAAAAGCCGATCACGAACCATTCAACCTCCCGGCCTGTCGCCGGGCTTTTGTATCTCTGGTTTCCAAATCCGATCATTGAAGCTCCCCACATTTTCGGCTCTTCGCGGGTCGCTTTTTTCATCATCTCCAGAATGATAAAGCTGTCCTTTCGCTTTTGCTCGTCCTGAACCGTATTGAGAAACTCTTCGACGCTGGCGGCAGTCGGTTTTGTTTTTATATCGACGAGTTTCGATTTCTTTTCAGGCATATGGTTAAACCCTTAGCGAACCGCGAAATGCGCGTGAAGCGTAGTACGATTCGGCGCCATTATGATAAAAGAAGACATGGCCGTAGCGCCAATCTCCGAAGATGGCACCGCCGAGCTCGCGAATATCGGCGGGCGTCTCAAGCCAGCTTGATGTTTTGGTGTCGAATCGTCCGAGCTTTTGCAGCCCACGGTAATCTTCTTCGTTCAGGATCTTAATGCCCATGGCTGATGCCACTTCAAGAGCACTGCTTTCGGGCTTGTGCTCTTTTCTCGATTCCCAAGCGGCTCGGTCATAACAAAGACTACGGCGGCCCTTTGGGGTTTCCGCCGAACAGTCAAAAAGGATAAACTCGCCGGTTTTCTTATCAAACCCGACCACATCAGGCTCGCCGCCGGTCCTTTCCATCTCGCTCAGCGACCAAAGTTTTGCGTGATCCGCCTCGAGTTTCGCCCGAACATCAGCCCATTTGAAGCCTTTGTGGCGATCCGTGTTTTTCTCAAAACGAGTCTTCAATTCGTTCAGTAGTTCTTCGCGGTCTGCGGGCAGCAGATATTCTTTATTGCTCTTCATAATTCTAGGATCATGGTCTTTTATTAGTCGCGAACGCCTTGTTTTCGTTTAGCCCTGACCTTATCGGCTATTCGTCATGCGGCGTGTTCGGTCGTCGCTGGGCGACGTGCCAGAGCACACCGGACGGGTCCGCTACATACGCGATCCGCAAACCCCAGGGCTGGATCGCCGGCGGTTTAGGTTCGGGGACGCCGAAGAGAGTGGGCAGGTCCAATGACACAAGATGCGCCCACCACGCGTCGAGATCATCGACCATAAGCTGCATCATAAAGTTCTCGGCCCACTCCTTTTGGAAATATTTCTGAAGAAGGAAGCTGCTCGCTCCCATGCGAAAGATCGCCACCTCGTCGGTGTCCAGCACCACTGTAAATCCAAGGGCCTCATAAAACCGCTTCGACAGACCAAAGTCTCTCGCCGGCAAAAAAGGCCGGACGATTTCCGTTCCAGTCGGGACTGATTCGTTCATGGGATTTGCCTGAAGGTATTTACCACAGAGTCACGGAGGACGCTGAGTAAGAAACAAAAAAATATGAGTTACAACTAGTCGCGTATATATATTAGCCCAAAACCACTCAAAAACTCTGTACTCTCCTGTGCCTCTCCGGCGAATCAATCTTCCTCTATCTGAGGCTGGCCCGTTTTCACGTCGCCGTCGCGGGTGTAGGTGATGCAGATGTTGCCGTTTGGCGAGATGAGGTTGTCGGTCACCTTGAAGGACGCCGCGATCGTGCCGTCCTGGAAGAGGCGTTTCCCTTCACCGAGCGTTATCGGCATTATCATCAGCTCCAACTCATCGACTAGGTCGTTCTTGAAAAGTGTCTGGAGCAGGTCCGCACTTCCGAATACGTACAGGTCGGGGCCGTCTGTTTGTTTGAGTTCGCGTACCTTTTCCGCGATGTCGCCGCCCAAAAAGACCGTCGGCTGCCAATCGCTTGAGGTGCGCGTGTTCGAGGCGACGTACTTCGTCGCGGTCATCACATTCGGCCAAAAATGCGAGTGCGTCGGCCAATACGGCTCCCACATATCAAACGTCTTCCGCCCCAACAGCAGATCGACCTTTTTTCCCAGCCGCCTCTGTATCACAGCCCCGGCTTCCTCGTCCGTATAGCCAAAAAACCACCCTTCATACTTAAACCCATCCTCCGGGCTCGACTGTATGACACCATCTATCGTCATGAATTCGGCTGCAATTATTTTTCTCATCTTAATTTCATCCCCAATCGAAATCGCCTACCACAATTTCCACCACGATTTTTTATCGTCTTCCGTTTTCCAGCCATCAGTGTTGCTGAATGTTTCAAAATTGTATTTTGGCTCGTAATCGTAGTCCTCTGATTTTGCTTTTTTGTTGTAAGCATCTGCTGGCAAATACAGCAATGGCTCAAAATCCATCTCTTTTGGCATTTCTGTTGGATTTGCCTTAACTCGGTTGAAATAGTCTTTGCCATTAGCGACCACACAACACCTAACATACAAAAAGTAGTCCACTGAAAAGTGCCCATCCTCGCCTTTGTAGGATTCTTCACCAATGTTTGAGGCGTAGGTAATTCCGTCCAATAGGAAGAGTTTCTCCGATAAAATATCGGCAAACTTGTAAATGTCCTCGACTGGCATGGACGCGAGACGCTTAACGGCAGGTCGCAAAACAGCGTCGTCATTGCCGGTCTTTGTCCAGTCAAATAGCTTGATTACTTCCCAAAAGATGTCTTCGTCCATCGGTTTGTAGTCCTCAACGGGTTTTGCCTGAACTTGCGACAGGTCGCTAATTTCTTGGTAGCCCTTACCTAACTTTTCGTTGGTGAGTTTTTCGACTTCCTTTCGACACGTTTCTCTTTCCTCGAAAGATTTTGAGGTTGTTCTTCCTTCCGTTCCGATTTTCCCCCAGGTTACTGTATAAGAATTTCCTGCCTGTTCAATAGTCCAAAACTTATTGGAGTCGCCTGTCTGGTTGATGTAAATTCTCTTCATAATTAGATTTTCACACTACATTCTCATCCGCAGTCCTGACTCATGTTTCGACCATTTATGATTTCTGAGCCTCAAACCCAAACCGAACCGCCGTTTCGAGGACGTCGGTGTTTATATCCTTTAGAGTTTTGAATCGAATGCAATAGCCGGTCACGGTCGCTTTGCCGAGGGTGCTGGCGTATGTTTCGGCCAGGTATTTCTTGTCTTCGATACCGAGGATATAGACAGAGATCCCGGTTTTGTTTGGGCTCAGGCCGATCTGATAGAACTCACGACGCGTCCCATCGGCGTATTTATGGTCGCGAGACCCGTACCCGATATTTGGATTCGAAACGATCTTACCTTCGCTGTTTTTACCATCCAGGAACCATAATTTA
>JANNNS010000098.1:0-5104 GCA_031398645.1 Acidobacteriota bacterium | reverse complement strand
CGCGAAGGGCATAAGCCATACATCGACCCAACGCCGCTTGTCGGCTGTATTTTGGAACATCTGCCTTCCGGCCGAGGCTTCGAGGCGATACGCGACCTTTCTCTTTAGCTCCGACATGTCGGCCATCGAGAATGCGGGTTTGCGAACGCCGCGAAGGCCGTTTCGAATGTCCTGAAAATCGGCCAGCTTTTGGCGGCAGACCGGACAGCTATCGATGTGCCGCTCGGCCATCGACAATTCCTCTTCGGTCAGAACATTGTCCGAATATAAAGGCAAGATAAATTGTAAGTCTCTGCATTTCATTGGTTTTAGCGGAAATCACGTAAAAAGCTCGTTTCCTTCCTCCACCGTTGATCTTTAGCTGAATGACTCGCTGACCCCGGTGTTTCCCGATCACGGGAAACAACGTTGTCCGTCTACCGCAGACGTTAGCAGTAAGGAATCTTGAGTTAGATTTGTTGCTGATCTAATTTCAATTAAAACGTCCTTACCACATCGCATGTGGATGACTGACACTCGTTCTCTTCGACCTCGTTTGGCACCGATCTGTATAGTCTTCAAAGATATAACCGGGGCGAGCCAGCCATTTAGCTAAATTTTCAAAAATTCTTTAACTTCCGCCTTAGATCTTCACGGCCGCGGGCGATTCGCGATTTGACCGTTCCGATGTTTACGCCTAGCGTGACCGAGATCTCGTCATAACTTAAACCTTCGAGATCGCAAAGAACGATCACTTCTCGAAATATCTCCGGCAGTTCGTTCAGGGCATTTACCAGTGCCCTTTCTCGTTCGTTCGATATTGCCGATTCTTCGGGGCTCTTGCCCTTATCTGAGATCGTTTCGTGAACCTTTAACTCGCTGTTTCCGACCTCAGCATCCAGCGATACGGTAGCGTCGCGTTGTCGCCGTTTCCACCAGCGAAATCGGTTACGCGAATGGTTGATCGCGATCCGAAAAAGCCAGGTTTTGAGTCCGGAATCACCACGAAATCCCTTAATCGCACCGAGTGCACTCAAGAAGGTCTCCTGCGTTAGGTCGGCTGCCTCTTCCGCATTCTCGGTCAACCGGTAGAGCATTGCGTAAACATCGGCTGAATACGTGCCGATCAATGTGTCAAATGCTTCACCCTCGCCGGCTTTTAGCTTGTCAATGAACCTCGATTCAGCATTCGGAAAAACACTAGAGGCCTGTGCCGCCGCAACGGCATCGATCTGGTCTTCGTCAAAGGCTATTGACCTGCTGAAGATCATTCCCTGCTGCCTCGTCCTCCCCGATTCGAGGTTTCGCACTTTACCACCCGCAAAGATCAGCGGGTTAGTAGGTTAGACACCGAAATCGTAGATTTGTTCCCAAACTTTTTCTTGTTCCCTGAACGACGGCCCGAAATCGTCCAATTTTGCTCTAACTGCCCATTTTTTCAGGAACTATTTGCTCTTACGGGACTTTTAGGTTAATTTAATACTTTTGGAAAAAGTCCCGTATCACAATTATACAACGATAAAGCAATCCAATTTTGCAGTTTTAGATAATGGCACGAAAAAAGAGAAGCATAGTTACGACCGTTGCTCCGACGACGGAAGCTAAAAGTACAGCGCGTTACCAGGATTCCTTTCAGCAGAACGTCGGCAAGAAGTTCGAGGAAGTCGGCAAATCGCTTGAGGGACAGCGGAAGAACCTGATCTATGGGATCGGCGCACTGGTCGTCCTGGCGATCGTCGTCGGGATCTTTTTCCTTTGGAACGCGAGGACCAACGCATCGGCACAGGCTGCACTTGCGAAGGCGATCGAGACGGCGGAAGCTCCGATCTCGAATAATCCGGTTCCGGCGGGATCCACGACAAAACAGTTCAAGACCGCCAAAGAACGTTCGCAGGCTGCAATACCTGAGTTCCAGGCTGTTGTCGATCAGTTTGGCGGTGCCGTTGCGGACAAGGCGAAGTACTTTATCGCCGTGAACCAACTGAACCTTGACCGAGCGGTCGGTATTCAGGAGTTGGAAGCTCTTACCGGCAATAGCGGAGAGGTCGGTTCGATGGCAAAGTTTGCCCTTGCTCAGATCCGTGCCGAGGACGGCAAGCCTGACGAGGCCGTCACGTTGTACAAAGAGTTGGCCGCTGCCTCGAATCCGGTCGTACCGAAAGATACAGTTAACTTTGAGCTTGCAAAGATCTACGAGAAGCAGGGCAAGAAGCAGGAAGCGGTTGACCTGCTGTTCTCAATGGTAAAGGCTGCGAGCGAGACCAAAGATCTTGACGGCAAACCGATCACGCTGAGCTCGTCAGCACAGGCAGCGAAGGACAAACTAAAAGAACTCGATCCAGAGAAGGCGAAGGAGATCCCTGAGCCGGCAGCTCCGGAAGTTCCAGATCTGGGGCAAACCCAGCAGATCAACGTCCCATAGTTGAGTTCATCGGATCTCATCGACAATGGACCTGAATAGTAAATCCGAAACGTCGTGGACCGGCATTGCCGGCCGCAGGGCATCGGTCCGAGTCCCGGCGTACAGCTACATTGCGGCTGTCTTCGTCGGGTCTTTTTTTTCCGCTCTTGCTTTTTATCTTGAACAAGATCTGATCGGCTATGCGCTCTTTCTGACGAGCTGGATCGCCGTTCCGTCTCTTGCCGTGACCGACCGCCTAGTATTCAACGGCAAACGGATCTATCGCTCGGGCCTCTTGATAAAGCTGTGGGCCTACGTGACCGGATCGCGGTTCTGGCTGAAACTTCGCGACATTGAACAGGTCGAGACGCGGATCCTTCCAACCTTGAAGCGAGGCGGGAGAGTTTACTTCAGATACGACACGTCGGTACGCGGAAAAGGTGTCGAGTTTACATTCTCTTCAGGTGGCCGTGACTACCGAAACTTTGTCCAGTCGATACTTCCGGCTATCACGGAAGAAGTGCTCGACGCCGGCTCGATCGAGGTCCGGGATTACGTTCACGACCCCAAACAGACGAGAAAACTGGCGAAGCAATCTAACATTCCGCCTTCGGATGTGCTGGAGCATGCATTCCGTCGTTCCGGCGTCCGGCCAAAGCCAAGGGTAGCTGACGCGGCCGAGATTGATTCGTCCGAACTGGATGAAAAGGCCGGTAAACTGCGGCTGCTTGGCAATCAGCTTCGGCTTTCAGGATCGCTGCTGCAGGCCATGGAATCCTTTCGCCGTGCCGCACGCCTTCAGCCGAACAATGCATGGTTATTGTTCGACTTTGCCCGATGCATTCAGGCTTTTGCCGGTTCCGAGAATGACTACAAACTTGAACGCAAGGCCGCGGCGATGATGAGGCTTGCCGAGCAGCGGGCGGGAAGCGATGGCAAACTGCTCGCCCGGCTGGGAGAGAGCTATTTCCAGATAGGCGAATGGCGACGTTCGGGCATTGTGTTTAAAAAAGCGATCGATTCGGTCGGTGAACATTTTCGATCGATCCGCGGGATGGCTGAGATCGCGCTTCGTGATGGAAAGCTAGCCCATGTTGTCCACAACTTCAGTTCAGCAAGCCGTCTGGCCGAATCACCGGCCGCCCGCCGCTGGAGCCGGGCCGAGGCCGAGTACTTCTCCCGACTCAACAGCGACGACGAATTCATGGAGATGGAACTCGGCCGCGTCAACCTGCTCGACGCCCTCGACCGATGGAAAGGGATCACGCTAAGGCTGTGCCTGATGGGCTTGCCGATCATTGCTCTTGGCCTCTACTTCGAGGACACGACGGTCGCCAACGCCGGCTGGATCCTCTCCGGGGGAACGCTAGTCCTTTGGACAGGGATCCTGCTGGCAACCCGAGTATTCTCACCCCGAATTGCCCCGGAACTGCTTCAGGAAGACTAAATTCAAGGCAAAAGCCCTTACTGAGCAAGGGCGATATGAGCAATATTGACCATATCGCCCTTACTTCGTGCGGGCTTTCAAAAAGGGGTCGTTCTTAGCTGGACGCCTTCTTTGTCTGGACCTTTTTCTCGGCCGGTTTTGCTTTGGCTTTGACCGAGGCCGATTTGGCGGCCGCCGGTGCTTTTGCGGCTTTAGCAGCTGGGTTGAGCATTGACGACCAGCGATATTCTGGTGTTTCGAAGCCGGTTTCGAGTTTCTTGAAGATGAACTCGGTCATGGCGTTGATGATCCAGTTGTGATTGTACTCGCCGACCGATGCGATCTCGGCGTCGGGTGCCGGGTTCATGAAGTCGATCGCGTACGGAATGCCGTCTTTGATGGCGAACTCGACGGTGTTCAGGTCGTAGCCGAGGGCTTTGCAGATGGTGATCACATCTTTCTCGACACGAGCGTGAAGTTCGGGCGAGAGATAATTCTCTACGTTGACGTACTGCATTCCCGACAGGTATGGCTTGGACGGATCGTACGGCATGATCAGCACCTTTTCCTGCCCGACGCAGTAGCAGCGCACGAACTGGTCGTATTCGATCCCTTCCTGCAGCGTCATGCACAGCGTGCCGGTCTGGTTGTATTCGTGCCACAGTTCTTCAAGCGAATAGATCTTCGAGACGTTCTTCCAGCCGCCACCGTCAAAGGGCTTGAGGAAAGCGGGGAATCCAACGTGATCCACGATCCCTTCCCAGTCGAGCGGGAACTCGAGATTGCGGAGGCTTTCGGGGGTGATGCCGTCGATATATTTTTCCTGCGGGAGGAGGACCGTCTTGGGGATCGCAACGCCCAGCTTGGAGGCGAGGCTGAAATTAAAAAATTTATCGTCTGCCGACCACCAGAACGGATTGTTGATAATATAGGTGCCTTCGAGAGCCATACGCTTCAGTGTGGCCCGATAATACGGGACCTCGTGCGAGATGCGGTCGATGATCACGTCGTACTTTTTCGGTTCGTCGAGGCGAATGCCACCCAGCGTAGCCATTTCCGCAACAACATTTCCATTGCCTTTTTCGTTGATACTGTTGATAATTGATTCAGGGAAAGTTATCTCCCGTCCAGCTATTATTCCTACTCGTTTCATATAATTTGGTTCGGTTCCTTAATTGTTAACTTGAGTCGTTTGTATAAATCCTCACCTGATTTAAATCCAATATTCTATTCGATAAATGCCTCATCTTTCAAGGAGGTACGGTTCTTTGGGCGGCGGTCCCGTTAGGATGTTTTCG
>JANNNS010000068.1:0-6384 GCA_031398645.1 Acidobacteriota bacterium | reverse complement strand
CGTATCCGACGCAGGCAAGAAGGGTGACGCCGAAGTATGCCAATAAATGGCCCGCACCTGCACCGCCGATAAAGTAATCAGCGGACTCTGACGGAAAGAGTCCAAAATGGAGGATCAGCATCGACCCGACCGTGGTGATACTGAACAGCACCATTGTCGCGATAAGTCCCGATAGATATTTACCGACCACCAGAACTTCGCGTCGAACGGGCGAGAGAAAATAGTAATGCAGGCTTCTATCCACGACCTCGCCGCGGAATAGGTTCATAAAGACCCAGGCACAGCCGAAGAAAACCAGCGTGCGAAGGATAAGCCCGCCGTACACCACCGCATAAACCTGACTCAACATGCCAAAGCTCTCCATCTCGTCCGTCGGCGGCGGAAAAATGGCCAGCATCGTCATCAGGAAAAGCGGCAGCCCGACGATCGGGTAGAGCAGTAGCGCTCGACGGCTGAAGAAGTTCTTTTTGATCTCAAGGCGCATTATAGCGAGAACCTGCCGCACCCACAGCTTCCACGAAGAGGCTCGAACTTGCCCAGTATCAGCAATAGCTTTTCCACCGATCTCGGACGCTGAACTCATTAAGCTTGCCCTCCTTCGGAAGTGATCAAGTATTGATAAACCGCGTTAAGGTCGTCATCTACAGGCCCGACCGATTCGACCTGAAGATTTTGATCCGTGATGACTTTATTTAGCAGCAAATAGAAGTCGTCCGGCCGTCGCGTTTTAACGAACAGGCCGTGCCGGTCGCTGTGAATTCTCGCTTCGACGGTGTGCTCAGCTTCAAACAGGCGGGCGGCTAGCACCTGAGGCCGGTCGCAGCGGATCAAGATCTGGATCGGATGTTCGTCGATCTCGTCACGTACGCCGTGCACTTCCCCTTCGGCCACGATGTAGCCGTTGTGGATGAGTACGACGCCGTCCGACATCATGTCCACCTCATGCAGAATGTGGCTGGACATGATCAGGTACATACCTTCGTCGGCGAGTTGGCGGAATAGGCGTATTATCTCGGCGCGTGCCATTGGATCGAGTCCGTTCAATGGTTCGTCCAGGACGAGCACTGACGGGTTGTGCGCGATGGACTGCGCCAGTCGCACACGCTGGCGCATACCTTTGCTGAACGCTGACACTTTACGATCGGCGGATTCCAGCATCGACACACGCTCGAGAGCCTGTTGGGTTAACTCATCCGCCTCGTTCCTGGTATAGCCATGAACACGGAGATAGAAATCGATAAACCCGCGTGCTGTCGCTCCGCGTGGAAATGAATCAAACTGCGAACAATAGCCCAGCTTTTGAAAGATCGCCTCCGGTTCGTCTGGCGAAGTGCCGAGCACTCGAATGCGGCCGCTGCTTGGTTTGAGCAGCCCTGTCATCAGGTTCATCAATGTTGTCTTTCCCGACCCGTTCGGCCCAACGAGGCTGGTTATACCGGATGCGATCTGCAGATTCACTCGATTGACGCCAAGGACCTCGCCGTAGAATTTCGAAACGTCTTCGAACACGATCATCTTATCTGCAGATAAAGCGGCGACTGCAGACGAGCCCGTCGAGATCGATGGTGGCTGAATTGTAGGCGATTCCACCGAGGGTGTGGTCATTTGATCACCTCGTACGCCCGGACCCTTCGCGAGAGAAGCCAGATACAAAACGCACAGACCGCGGCGATGACCAGCCACGATGCCCAAAGCGGCGGGTCGGAAAGCACGATCTCACCCAACCGGCGGTCGCGTATTGTTTCGATCTGGCGGTCGAACAGGCCGAAGAGGCCTCGCCAAATACTGTTTATCGTCGCCCACATGCTGACGAGATTTCCCAAACGCGTGACGAAGAGTTCGTTCACGATCGCGCCGAACGCGCTCGGGATAAAGAACATTCCGAGCAAGGTTCCGCTCGCGACCACCCGCCACTTGACGATCGATGACACGGCGAGGGAGAGCAGAGAAAGCAACACGATCCACAAGATAAATCCGATAAAGATCGACCCGATCATCGAGAGATTATCGCCCAGCCATCCAAAGCCGGCCAGCGACGCCTGAAAGAAAAAGATCAGCAAACCCGGCACCCAAGTGACCAGCGATAAGAGGAAAACGAGGACGGTCATCTTGCCGAGCACATACTCTGTTCGTGAGAGCGGCCGGCATAGGTAAAGCGGCAAAGCATTGTTCGACAGGTCCCGCGAGATCAGCGGAGGAGCGACGAGCACTGTCAGGATAAAAGCGAATCCGCCCTGAACCTCGAGAAAGGTTCGAAAAAAGGACGCGTCGATCGGCAGCAGTTCGCGGACGTCGATCTGGAGCAAGGCCAATGCGTTCACGTTGTGGCGCAGATAGACCAAGATCGCAGCGATCAGCGGATAGATAAAGCAGAAGATAAAAAACGTGGTCAGAAGCTTGGACTTAAATACCTCGCGGACGGCGTAACGCGGTATGACGAGAAAGCGCGACCACGCAGACTGTGACTCACCTTCGTACGCACCGTACAAATGCTCATATACCGCCATTGTTCGCCCTCCCGTTCTCCTGCGAGTTTCCGTTCTCCATTGCTTTGAGGAAAATGTCTTCGAGCGAATCGCGTTTGAAGTTCAGCCTACGGATCTGTACCTCGTATTCGTTCGCGAGGCGGTAAAGATCGCTTATCTCAACCGTCTCGTTCATGATCAGTTTGATACGGCGTTCGCCGGACAGCGCGTATTCGCAGCCGAGGCCGGCGATGGCATCGACAAATCCGCCGCGATTGCCGCCGCGGGTTTCAAGTTCTATGAACTTGCGGTTCGCTTTGCGTTCTTCTTCCAGGTTGCAGTTCGCCGCGATGTAGCCGTCCTTCAGCACAAGAATCTCGTCACAGCATTCTTCCACATCGCGCAGAAGATGGGACGACAAAAGAATTCGTGCCCGGCCGCCGTCGCGGATCTGGCGGATAAGCGAGATCATCCGACTTCGCGTCGGCGGATCAAGGCCGTTGGTCGGTTCGTCCAGGATGATCAGCTTCGGCCCGTGCACTATCGCCTGCGCCAGTTTCGCAAGCTGCTTCATGCCGAGCGAGTAAGTGTCGACCGGCCTGTAACGAGCCTCGCCCAGTCCGACATAAAACAAAGCCTCGTGCGCCCGCTCAAGCGCGTGCCTCGCCGGAATTCCTGACAACTCCGCCATCAGTCGTACAAAGTGGACACAGGACATCTTCGCGATGAACGAATCCCGCTCCGGCATATAGCCCACAGCCGAGCGCACCTGCTTCGCATCACGCGTGATGTCCTGCCCAAAGATGTGTGCCGTCCCCGAAGTCGGCGGATGAAAACCAAGCAGTGTGTGGATGAGCGTCGTCTTGCCCGCCCCGTTCGGCCCGAGCAGGCCGATCGCACGGCCGTTGAGTACACCGTTCAGCGATCTCAGGATCGGACGCTTGCCGAAGGTTACGCTTAGTTGTTCTAGTTCGATGACGCTTGTCATGACAATATCAACCTGCGGGTTACTGGTTTAGTAAGTTTCTCTTAAGCTAATTGCTCGGCTCATAGAGATATTTGCCCAACTTATCTACATAACCCCATTTACAATTCATCGTTAGAAACGCCCGGTACTGGCCCGATAAATGACCGTATCGCGGGTCGTTCGAATCACATAAGCCTACAAGAGAGTAACCGTTCCTGAAACTGCGCCAACTGTCGAATTGCGGTTGAATCGCCACGCTGCCGGTCTTGTCGATGAAGCCAATCTTTCCGTTCATCCGCACAGCCGCCATTCCTTCTGAAAAATGTTCTGCATAATCAAACTGCGGCTCGACAACAATCCTTCCAGTAACGTCTATGAATCCAAATTTAGCGTCAAATCCCTTTTCTTTCTTCTCTCCGACCTGCGCCAGACCTTCGTAGAACGGTTCTGCGCTATCGAAAACGGGTTGAATTACTACTTTGTCCTGTTTGTCTATATAACCCCACTTTTTTCCAAACTTAACAGCCGCGAGAGAATCGCTGAAATAGTATGCCCATTCATATTTTGGCTTGATGATCCAATTACCACTTTTATCAATGAAACCGTCTTTACCTTTATATTCGACATGTGCAAGACCTTCGGAGAAGGATAGGGCATGATCGAATTGTGGTTTGATCACTATTTGACCAGCGCGATCTATGAAACCGTATCTACCGCTTCCATTCGCTAAAACTACTATTGCCAATCCATCGGAAAAATCGTATCCGACACTAAAATTTGGTTGAATTACAACGCGACCCGTAGTGTCAATGTAGCCATCGTTTGATTCGAAGCCGTTGCCTTTCCAGATGCTCACTCCGGCAAGCCCTTCGGAAAAGTTTCTGGTTCGGCGGAATTGAGGTGGAGCAATAAAATTGCCTGACTTATCTATGTAACCCCACATAGGGCCGCGTTCAGTACTGACCATAACCGCAGCCAGACCTTCATGGAACTGATAAGCATCATCAAACTGAGGTTCGATAACGATCTTTCCTTGTCCGTCAATATATCCAAGTTTATCTCCGCGAAGAATAACAAAACGCAAATCGGATTTATCAGCTATTGCGGAGGAACTAACTTCGGGATTCAGGGAAGTGCTTTCAGATTTGAAGGGTGTTCGAGTTACAACAGCAATACAAAGCAGAATTATGCCACCTATACAAGTAACACTAAGAGTTCTCTTTGAGGAAACGGAATTCCACATAAAACTGCAAACCCACAGGCTGGTAGCACTCTCTGCATAATACGACAAAAACCGACGGACGTTAGGAGTCGTCCGCCGGGTTTCGTACTAAATAAATCTGCTTCTTCTATTCACTCTTCTTCTGTACGTCCTTATCCCCCATTGCGTTCATTAAAATGTGCTGCATTTCGAATGAATTTGGAAGGCCGATCAAACTTGCTGGGCTTAGGCCGAAGGCGCCGCCCTCGGTGTTAGCCGCGAGGGTGATGCGGTCGCCCTGGGCGTAGGCGTAAACCAGCGTCGGCGGGGCGTTCGGGTCGATGGCGGCGAGTTTCTTGCCTTCTTCGCCCCCGACATTCTTCAGCCTATCACCAAGCGTCGAGATCAGCGGTGCCAGGTCGTGGTAAAGAATAGCAGAGAAATTCGTATTTCCATCCTGCGGCAGCGAACTCTGGAACCGTGACGAGCGGATCAGTGTGTTGCCGGCGTCACGGTTCGCGAGAGATTGCTCGAGCAAGGCACGTGACTGAGCCGCGATCAAGTAGCCATTTGCGTAGGTGTAGTGAAGCTGTGCGGCTCCGTCGGCCAATCTGATCGAATAATAGGTAAGGCCGCCCGACTCTGAGGTGTCGAGAGCCAATTTGCCCTTGCCGTGCAGCATCGAGAACTGATTGAGTTTTTCGATCGCCCGGTTAAACGTGTTTTGGAGTTTCGCCTCGTCATACACTTCCAGGATCACCTTCCACGATGGCGTAGGAAGAATAGGGCCATCGATGGCAAACGCAAACTCGCCGCCCAATGGTGCCGCAAAGTCATCGCGAATGCTAAAGCCCTGCTGTTTTTCGATTTCCTGCATCTTACTCCGGATGTCCGGATCGACCGTTTCCATAAAGCCGAACAGATCGTCAGCCAGAAGTGCCGGTTCTTTCACAACGAAAGCCGCCGCCACGTTCGCATTAGGCGAGATGAATTCAAGGGCACCCATCGAACCCGGTGCTGCCAGCCACGAGGCGATTCCCTTGTTAGCTTCGCTAAACGTAAGTGCGGCCTGGCTGAGCGTCTTGCCGTTAACGTCTTTTTGCTCGACAACGAAATGGCGAAGATTCATTATACCGAGCTGCTTCAGTCCGCCGACATGGCGTTCCGCTTCGGGCGATTTATCCTTGGCTAACGCCTGAGCGATGATCTTTTCAAGGTCGGCGGCGACGACCAGTCCGGCGCCGTCATTGTAAATATCGCTGATACGCTGGCGGAAGGCCGAAGCGACAAACTTGTTCGCCTGAGGAGCTTTCAGCGTCGTCGCGAAACCCCGCAGCGTTTCGATCTGCGGTGAAGCTGCGAATACATCGTTGTTGATCCAGACGTACAACTCCTTGTTCGCGGCCTTCTTTTCGCCGTTCGCATCAGGTTTCGCCGCCGCAGGTTTTGCACTTACCACTGCCGTCATAGGATCGTCTATTACGCGGACGTTCGGCATATCGCCGTTCTCTTTTGCGAAACGTGCGAGCTGGCCATCCAGATATGTACGGAAACTAGCGGCGTTCTTCACTTCGCCCAGCACAAGGATGCCGCTCGGCTCGCCTTTCGCATCCATCGACGCACTGACGACGATCTCATCACCAAGCTGTGAGCCAAACTCATAGATGCGATTCATCGTCTGTTCCTTAACGCCGATGCCGTGGTCTTTACTGTCCTTCCACCATTCGGCAAGTGCCGGGTTCTGCTTGATC
>JANNNS010000065.1:0-3422 GCA_031398645.1 Acidobacteriota bacterium | reverse complement strand
TGCGTAAAAAGATCGCCGAGCATATGACGATGTCAAAGCAAACATCGGCACATGTGACCAGCGTTTACGAGATCGACATGACCAGCGTCGCGAAGTTCCGCGATAAGAACAAGGCTGAATTTCAGGCTCGCTACGGCACTAAGCTGACGTACATGCCGTTCATCTTCCAGGCTGTCACGAACGCCATCCGCAAATTCCCTATCGTTAATGCTCAGGTGTCGGGCGAGAATATCGTTTATAAAAGCGATATCAACCTCGGGATGGCTGTTGCTCTTGATTGGGGCTTGATCGTACCGGTCATTAAGCGTGCGGATACCTTGTCGCTATCGGGCCTGGCTCTCGCGGCCAACGATCTGGCTGACCGAGCCCGGGCTAAAAAGCTCAGCCCGGACGAAGCGTCGGGCGGCACATTCACGATTACTAATCCAGGCGTGTTCGGCGGTCTCTATGGCACGCCCATTATCAACCAGCCGCAGGTCGCAATACTTTGCGTCGGCACGATCGAGAAGCGTCCCAGAGTGCTGACCACCGCCGAAGGTGACGATTACATAGCTATCAGAACAATGGCTTACTTCGCCCTAACCTACGACCACCGCATCGTGGACGGAGCCGATGCAGAGAGATTTCTGGCATTTATGAAGGAGTATCTCGAGAGAGGCGATTTCGCCCTTTAGTTTCGATAGAGCCGGTTGCTAAAAAAAGTGTTGGCAACCGGCTTTATTTTGTGTATTCTTTCGCTCAGACACAGGTTCCACTCATTTGTTTCATTCCAAAATAGACCGCCACTGTACGAAAACGGAACATATCTAACCTATAACGTCATCGAGTGTATACATAACAGACATCCGAGAGTTAGGAGATCCGCCGCGTAAACTCAGTTAAATACCCTGATCACAACAGTTATGACAATTTGAAGACTTTTGGGCGAGCATGGCACGCGTCTTGATTACAGAACGGCGGCTGAAGTAATCGCAATGATATTTTGAGTTTGGTGTCGCCAACGTTTAGTTATCTTGCGACAAACGCAGAAGCCGGCTTACGCGTCTATGCGAACCGGCTGGTAACACGCAGGCGAGCTGACCAGTTGATTTCAGCAATTTCTAAAGGTTTGGGAAGGAGTTTCAGATTATGATCAAAAGAATAACGGTATTGGCATTGACCCTCGCGATCGGTGCATTCAGCGTTCTGGCACAGGACACACAGATTCGGAATTTGACCGCGGGGCAAAAGTACAAGATCAAAGGTGTTATCACTGCACAGGATGATTCGAGCGTGATCGTGAAAGATTCTGTCGGCGTCGAGACCCGCGTGCTTTTGACACCTGAAGCAAGCATCAAAACGAAGGGCGGCTTGTTCGGCGGCGGCGACAAGGTTGCCTCGACCCAGTTGGTTCGCGGCCTTTACCTTGAAGCAGAAGGGCGCGGCGACGGTTCGGGAGCACTTGCGGCTACGAAGATCCGCTTTGACAAAGATGACTATCGTGTATCGCAATCGATCGACAGCCGCGTAGGCCCGGCGGAAGCACGTCTTACACAGGCTGAAGAGAACGCCAAACGCGTTTCCGGCCAGATCGACGAACTGATGGCGATCTCGAATGCAGCACGCGGCGGCGCCAAAGCTGCGCAGGATACGGCAGACGCCGCAATCGCGGGAGTCAACGCCACCAACCAGAGAATTACGGCAATGGACGAGTTCGTTGTCCAGTCGACCGCGACGGTCAATTTCCGTGTGAACAGCTCACTTCTTTCGCCGGAAGCTAAGACTTCGCTTGACGAAGTTGCGACGGCGGCGATGACGATGAAGGGTTATGTTATCGAGATCACAGGATTCGCTTCGGCGGAAGGCAGTGCGGCCAAGAACAAGGCTCTTAGCCAACGTCGCGCACAGGCTGTTATTGACTACTTGGTCGAGAATCACAATGTGCCGCTTCGCCGCATCGGTCAGTCATATGGCTTCGGCGAATTGCAGGCTGTTGCTGACAATGCGACCCGTGAGGGACGCGAACAGAACCGCCGTGTTGAGGTCAAGCTTCTTGTAAGCCGCGGCCTTAACCAGAACGTCGAAGTTCGCTCATCAAATCCGGATCTCAACGAAGAATAATTGATTCGGCCTTCACAGGCGACGATTGAAACATAAATAGAGGGCACACCGGTGAGATAGGTTCAAACCTTTTTCACCATCGTGCCCTCTAATGTTGTGTAGCAGCGAGTTATTCCCCATCAGCCCGCATGTAATTAATAATATGAGATCCCGAACAAGACTTTCTTTAGGACTGGTTGCCGGTATCCTTGCAGCTTCGTTTACGAACGTTGTAGGACAGGCCCCAACGCCGACACCGGCTGTGAAAGATGACGATCAGGTGATCAAGGTAAATTCACGGCTCGTGGTCGTTCCGGTATCGGTGATCGATTCTAACGGTAACCCAGTGGCGGGGCTGAAGGCGGAAAATTTCCGTATCAGCGAAGAGAATAAGGCTCAGACGATCGATAGCGTAGCAACGGCGGAGAGCGTACCGCTGGAGATCGCTCTTCTTTTTGACGTGTCGGCAAGCACCGACGCGATGTTCAAATTTCAGCAGGAAACTGCGGCAAAGTTCCTCCAGGAAGTTCTGCGTGCAGACGACCGGGCGGCCGTTTTCACCGTAGGCCAGAAAGGGGTAATGGTCCAGGGCCGTGAAACTGCCGAAAGAGCGATCGCGGCAATCAAGTCGATAAGTCCGACCAAAGAACAGACGGCATTCTATGATTCGGTGCGAATTGCCGCGAACTATCTGGAAAAGAACACGCCTGATGGACGCCGTAAGGTAATTTTGATCATTTCGGACGGGGAAGATACCAACAGCGACGGTGTAGTTAAGGCCATTTGGGCGGCCGAAAGAAAGATCGCCGACAACGTCGAGGGCGAGAAATTGCGCGAGATCCGTGTTAAGGCTCGCGACACCGCGAAAGTGGCTGAACAGGTGAAAGTCTTGAAGGCCCTGCAGGATGCTGATGCGGTGATCTATTCGATCAATCCGGGCGGCGGGTCAATACAGTTGAACAAAATGGCGGTCTTCGGCCAGGAAAACATGCAGAAGTTCGCAGACGAGACCGGCGGAACATCGTTTCTGCCGAAGTTTCAGCAGGTCGAAACCACTGACGGGAACCAGAATGCGATCAATATCAGACGAAACACCGAAATGCTGGAGAAGATCTTTAGACAGATCGCGGGTGAACTACGTGCCCAGTATTTAGTCCAGTTCTACTCGGAGTCTGAATTTCCGGCGAATAAATTTGTAAAATTGGATGTGGGATTGACCGCACCGGGCAGCATGCGGGTCCGAGCTCGACAAGGGTACTACGCGAAAGGCCAGTAGTAGACAACGTTTGGAGAAAAGTGAAAAGCCACCGGCATGAAAATGCTGGCGGCTTTTCTTATTCGCG
>JANNNS010000064.1:0-10097 GCA_031398645.1 Acidobacteriota bacterium | reverse complement strand
TCACTACCAAAAATGGCGAAAGTTGAGCCGAAAAACTATGTTTTGGACGTTCTGGTCATCGGCTCAGGCCCGGCCGGAATGTCGGCAGGTATCTGGTGCTCGGACCTGGGATTATCGGTCGTGGTCTTAGAAAAAGAGACCCAGTCCGGCGGCCAGCTGCTGAGTATCTTCAATCCCATCAACAATTACCCGGGAGTAGTATCTGCTAATGGACGAGAACTCAGAGACCGATTTCTGGTGAACGTTGACATTGCCGGAACGCTGCCTATTCTTGGCGCGACGATCCTCGATCTTGATGCCGCGAACAGAACCGCATTCGACCAGGCGGGGAATCAGTATTCCGCCAACCACTTTATTCTGGCAACTGGCGTGCGACGCCGAAAACTGGGTGTCGACGGGGAGGATCGGCTGGTTGATAAAGGCATTCTCCGCTCCGGCTCGCTGGAGAAGGAGTCGGTTGCAGGAAAGACGGTGGCTATCATCGGAGGCGGCGACGCCGCTTTAGAGAATGCGGTGATCCTTGCAGAGTTTGCGGAGAAGATATACGTAGTTCATCGCCGTGATTCGTTCTCAGCAAGAGAGTCATTCACTGTCCGGGCCGACGCTGACCCAAAGGTCGAATTTTTGCTGGAAACTGCCGTGACGGCGATCTCAGGTGATGATCGCGTAACTTCCATCGTTATCCAGAATAGGGGTGAATCTACGGTTGTTGACGTTGACGCGGTGCTGGTCCGTATCGGAGTTGAGCCGAACAGTGATCTCCTTCAGGATAAAGCAGACCTTGATAAAAGGGGTTATGTTCTGGTCGACAACAATGGCCAAACCAGCCTGCCTAACGTCTATGCCGTCGGTGACGTAGCAAATCCTATCTCACCAACTATTGCCACGGCGGTTGGAGGCGGGTCTGCCGCGGCGAAATCGATCTACCGGCAAATACACATCTCGACACTTGACGACCGGTGAGCAAGTTCCAGGCTCGCGAATCCATATAATTGAAGAATTTTCCAATATTGCGAATCGCTGATCGCCGAGCGGCTCGCTTCTCTCGGGACCAGGCTTACTAGAATTTTTTCCTTTAGGAGCGAGCGTTTTTGCTAAATACCTGCAAATACGATGGTTTTCGCCGGTAAACCTATGGATCTGCCGTGGCCCGCCCCTCCCGCCACTAAAGATCACGGCCATTGCCGGATTGGCACGCGGCGTGCTAGTAGGTTCAACGGGATGCACCTCTTGTGTGTTAAGATGTATTCCATTTTCATATTCTCAATAAATAATTTCTGGCGTTTACCTGCGTTTTGACGCTGCCAATTTACCCGATACGACGCCTTTTCGTTGTTTCGTCCGGCACTTTTAAGGTTAAGAGCAAGGGGAGTATTTCGAATGATTTCAGCTTAATTGCGGTTGTAAGCATTCGTTCAATTCTATATGGAGGAGAGTATGATGAAAAGGAATTTGTTAGTCAGTTTCCTGACTTCGGTACTCATGACGGCTGTTTTTGCTGTGACCGCTTTGTCGCAGACAGGTACGTCATCGGTCACCGGTACTATTGCCGACCAACAGGGAAATATTGTTGCGGGGGCAAGTGTCAGGCTGATTAGTACTCAAGGCACGACCAGGACCGCTGTAACGAACGACAGCGGAAACTACCTCTTTGCATCGGTTCAGCCGGGTGCGTACACACTTGAGGTAGAGGCCAGCGGCTTTAAGAAGTCGAATATTTCGACTTTCCAGGCGGCGGTCGACAGTACAGCAAAGATCGATGTAAGTCTCGAGGTAGGACAGGTCACCGAAACGGTGAACGTGGACTCCGCCGGGCTTGAGAGCATCGTCAACACACAGGATGCCAGCTTGGGAAACAATTTTGTTTCTAGACAGATCCTGCAGCTGCCGCTTCAGGGCCGCAACGTGGCGAACCTGCTTAGCCTTCAGGCAGCGGTGACGCCCGACGGTTATGTTGCCGGCGGCCGATCCGACCAGGCAAATATCACGCTTGACGGCATTGACGTTAACAACCAGCAGGACGCATCGGCGTTTACTCCGGTCATTCGCGTTAATCCGGACTCGGTCGACGAGTTCCGCGTTACGACGTCCAACCCGGATGCGTCGAAGGGCCGTTCTTCAGGTGCCCAGATCTCGCTTATCACTAAGAGTGGTACTAACGAGTTTCATGGTGCCCTTTACAACTACCACAGAAATACGGCGACGACGGCGAACGACTGGTTCAATAACCGCTCAGGCCTTGAAAGGCCGAAGCTGATCCGTAACTTGTTTGGCGGACGACTTGGCGGCCCGATCGTCAAGGACAGGCTGTTCTTCTTCTACAATTACGAAGGTATGCGAGAAGCAAAAGATGCTTCGATCGCACAGCTCGTCCCATCGGCAGCTTTGGCAGCTGGCAATATTCAGTTCACTGACAATACCGGACAGAACTGGACGATCAACAGTGCCCAGATCAACTCCATGACTCTGAGCGGCGTGCCGGTAGTGGACGTTAACCCTGCGGTTACAGCACTGTTTAGTTCCGTTGTCCCTCGATACCCGATCAACGACAGCACGCTCGGCGACGGACGTAACTCAGGCGGTCATCGATTTAATGCACCCGTTCCTGTCGAACAGAATTCGCACACGGCACGTATTGACTGGAATGTGACAGGTGATCAGAAGCACGCGATCTCAGTCCGTGCAAACTATCAGCAGGATCTCAACGGCGTTGCACCGTTTTTCCCGGATACTCCGGCGACTAGCACATGGAGTCATCCGCTTGGCTTTTCGGCAACCCATACCTGGCTGGTTTCGAGCAATCTGACAAACCGCTTGAGCTATGGTTTGACCCGCCTTGCTTTCAGTAATCAGGGCGACTCGAACGATCCTGCGATCACCTTCCGTTACATCTATCAGCCGGTAGGCTTTGGACGAGCTTTTAACCGAGTCAACCCAACGCAGAACATAACGGACGACCTGACATGGATCAAAGGCAACCATACCTGGCAGTTCGGAACAAACATCCGTCTTGTTCGCAACAGGCGCGTTAACTTTGCGAACTCATTTGACGGCGGTTCTACCAACCCTAGTGCTCACGCGAGCAATGTGGCGCGAACGGTCATTAACCAGTACATCACTGCACAGACCGGCTCGACCAGATCGGTCGCGTCGGCATGGGATGTTCCGGCACAGGGCGCGATCATTGCTTTGTTCGGCCGCTTGAGTCAGTACAACGCAAGATTCAATTTTGATAACAAGGGTGCATTGCTGCCCGAGAACACGGGTGTGACTCGCGAATTCAAGACGGAAGAGTACGACTGGTACGTGCAGGACTCATGGAAGGCACGTCCGAACCTGACCCTGACGTTAGGACTTCGTTATGGACTCAGTATGCCCGTGTATGAGACGCAGGGATATGAGGCAGTTCCGAATATCGTCCTTTCGGACTACCTGCAGACCTCGATCGACTACATGAACGCCGGACAGAACTATCGCCAGCCGATCTCGGTCAGGCTTGCGGGTAAAGCAAACGGCGCGGACAGCATCTATCCGCTCGATAAGGATAACTTCCAACCGCGTGTTTCGGTCGCTTGGTCACCCGAGTTCGAAGGTGGGTTCCTCGGCAGAATGTTTGGGAAGTCAACTGAGTCGGTCATCAGGGCTGGCTTTTCGATCACCAACGACTATTTCGGCCAACAGCTCGCTACCAACTGGGATGGAGCAAATACCTTGGGATTTGGTTCTTCCAGAGCGATCAACGTAAACACTTACAACATTACAACGAATCCTGCTCCGCTTTATGTAAGTCCGAGCATGAGCATTCGGTCGCTGTTCCCGGCAAGTCAGATCCCGACCGGCCTGACGTTTCCGCAGTCAGCCCCTGTTGTTGGGCCGGGACAAGGAAAGATCGAGACCTCTCTTGATCAAAACCTGGTTTCGCCGATCAACTACTCATGGAATGTTAGCTACGGCCGCAGACTTCCGGGCAATATCTGGATGGACGCAGCTTACGTCGGCCGCAAAGCGCGAAATTTGCTGGCAGGACGTGACGTGATGCAGCTTCGTAACATTCGTGATACGCGTTCAGGGTTGAGCTACTTTGAGGCTGGTACGATCCTCGACAGGCAGCTTCAGGCTGGCGTTCCTTACACCAGTGTTGGAAACGTTGCGTTCTATGACAATTTGTGGGCACCTGGAACGCTTGGGCCGGCTATCTTTGGTGCGGGCGGTGCTGGATTGACGAACACTCAAGCGGTGTACGAACTTCAGCCGCTTGCGGGTGACTGGACATACACAATGCAGCTTTTGGATCAGATCGCGGGCAGCCGTTATTTCTTCCAGGGCCAGTACGACGCATTGTCGGCCTTCGGCACCATCGGCTCATCTGACTACCACGGTGGAACGCTCTCGTTCAGACAGCGTTTGTCGGGCGTGACCTGGGACTTCAACTATACTTATTCAAAGTCACTTGATGATGCCTCAGGACTTCAGACCGGCGGTCTTTTCGGAACGACGTTTATCTTGAACGCGTTCGATCTGGACGACAGTCGGTCGGTTTCCGATTTCGATCTTCGACACGTTATCAACTTTAACGGCGTGTATGACGTTCCGATCGGACGCGGTAAATGGATCGGCGGCGGAATGAACAAATGGGCTGACGCGATCCTCGGTGGATGGCAGCTCAGCAGCATTTTCCGCTGGTCGTCGGGTCGTCCATACGTTGGATATTTCGACGCGACGGGATGGCAGACAAACTGGCAGATCCGCAGCTTTGTTACCGCTACGAAACCGGTGGAGACCGGAACGTTCTACGGTTCGGCTTCGAATTCGTGCACAACTGGATGTGATATTCCAAACTTGTTCGCCGATCCGGATGCAGCCTACGCGTCATTCAGGACGCCGCATCCAGGCGAAACTGGTACGCGAAATCCTTTCCGCTATCCCCCAACCTGGAATATCGACGCTGGCTTGTCCAAGTCGTTCAATATGCCATGGGCGGAAACCCATAAGGCAACGTTCCGCTGGGACGTCTTCAACGTGACCAACACTCCGTTCTTTAACGGACAGTCGGCCGCGACGATCGGGTACACCGGCTCTTCAGCGGGTACTTCTTTTGGGCGGTTTACACAGATGAGTAACTCACCTCGTGTCATGCAGTTCGCTCTTCGTTATGATTTCTAGTTACTAGACATCAAACGCAAAAACTAAAAGGTGAGAAGCCGCGGCCTCTCACCTTTTTTTTGTGGTGGATCGGGATTCTTATTTGATCGGGTTGTCAGCGATGTACTTTTCAAAACGAGATTTCTCGGGATGCCCGGGCTGTTTTTCGAGAAACGCTTTATACTCGGCGGAAGCCTTATTCTTGGCACCTGCGGCGTCGTAAAGGGCAGCAAGTCGAAGATGAGCCTCGGCTTTCTCGACCGGAGAGAGCTTTATCGCCTCGGTAAAGTGATGCAGAGCCGACGAGCCTTTCTTATTCAACAAATACGATTCAGCAAGGAAAAGGTGAGCATCGGCCGACTCAGGCCTTGTCTTGACGGCGTTTGAAAGAACGAGCACGGCATTGTCGCCCTGTTTGCGGCCGAGGTAAAGCTTGCCCAAGTTCAAAAGTGCCAGAAAATAATCCTTCTTGATCTCGATCGCCTTAAAATAGCAAGCCTCTGCATTGTCCAAGGAGTTATTCTTAAAAAACACGGTTCCAAGCTCGGTCCATGCTACAAAATCTTTGGGGTCGGCCGCGAGCAGCACATTGAATGTCTCAACTGCGACGGATGCCTTATTAGCCTTTTCGGCTGCGGTCGCTTTTTTAAAGAGATCCTCGTTCGCATCAGTGCGCTTGTAAAACTGATCTGCAGATATCACTCCGGGAGCCACGGTCACCGATTTTGGCCAAGGGACCGTAAAATCAAAACGAGGATTTCCGATAGCGGACACAGCGATCGTTTGACGCACAACTTCGACCCCGTCAACTTCGATGACGATCGTAAAGTTCTCACGCCGCACATTCCGGATCACATAGAAGCCCGTGTCATTGACGATCGCTCTATCTGCCGGAATTCCCGAGAACGAGACGTTGACAGAAATGACCGGCATACGAGCAAGCTTCTCTTTTGTCTCGAGTGAGATGCGACCCGAGATGTTCATCCGGTCAGCCCTGTTAAAGTTTTCACCGGCTTGCATCGGAAGGCCCGTTGCCTGTCGTGCCTCATCATCCTGAGCCACGGAACTGGTTGACAGAGCCGTCGCGATGGAAGCTGCTAAAAATACGCGCGCGATCACTTTCATAAATACCTCTTAGTTGTCGATCTTAAGGTTGGTCCTCGTGCCTGCTAGTAGAGTGAATTTTGGGCATGTTGTCAAGGAAAATGGCTGCCGGATAGAGCGTCAGTCGGTCATTCGCCAAGATTCATTCAGGGAGATATCGGCTTAGTTCTCTGTTTCCTCTGGATTGTCCTTTATATACTTCTGATATTTCTTCTTATCGGCGTGTTCGGGAACTTTTTCGAGAAAGAGGCGGTATTCGCGAGAAGCGAGCGATTTGGCGCCGGCCACGTCGTATAGCCGGGCCATTAACAGGTGGCATTCGGCCATTCCTATCGGATCAAGACGGATAGCTTCGTTAAGGGCCTTTACGCCGAGGGTGCCTTTGCGGTCGAGCAGGTAGGCTTCGCCGAGAAGCTGGAACGGCCGAGCAGAGGCCGGATCCGCCAATGTCGCTTTTTCGAGCAGTACGATCGCGGCGGGAAAGTCCTTTTTCATCAGGTAGATACGGCCAAGGTTCATCATCGCCGGACCAAGATCCGGCTTCGCCACCAAAGCCTTTTTGTAGGACGATTCAGCGGCCTGATGGTTGTTGCGTTCAAAATAGATCGAGCCCAGCTTCGCCCAAGCTAAGAAATCTGCCGGATCGCCGGCAACCAGTTCCTTGAGCAACTTGATCGATCGATCAAGGTCCTGCGACGTTTCGGCCGCCGCGGCCTCTTCAAAAAGCTTTGCGTTGCTCTCGCTGCGAGAGTAGGTATATTTGACCGCTACGGTTCCGGGCGGCTTAGCCGTGCTGGCCTTCAGGTCATAGATATCGAAATCCTGCCTGTGCTCCTTGATCAAGCCGGAAGCTGGTAAAACCTGCCGCCCGACCTCTACTCCCTCGACGTCGACAACAAGGGTGCCGCCGCCCCCATCGACGCCGCGAAAACAGTAATTGCCGGATCGGTCGATAGTGATGCGGGTATCCCTTTGCACTCGTGAAAGCGTAATCGTTATCTTTGGGAATTTTGCTCCCTGGTCAAATCCGTTCAGCCTTATCTTCCCATAAACGACTGCGTCGCCCATCCAGACGGAGCCGCCCGCTTCGCCGCATATTTTGTCCGATTGCGCAGAGCCGGACAAAACAAAGAATAACAAGGCCAGTGGTGCAGCAAGGGAAGTGATCAGGTGCTTCATCAATTGGGCTCCGGGAAAGAAAATGCTTTCGATTGAGTGATAATGCAATATTCAGATCAAGTCAAGCTGAAGGCCCGATCCTTACCTCACTTACTGAGGCGGATTCTCTTTGATGTAGTGCTTCATCTTGTCCTTCTCGGGGTGATTCGGCACTTTCTGGAGAAGCAGTTTGAATTCTGATGAAGCGAGATGGCGTGCACCCGCAATGTCGTAGAGCTTTGCGAGAAGCATGTGACAATCAGCCATTTCTTTCGGCTGAAGCCGAATGGCTTCATTCAGTGCCGGAATTGCCTTGGAACCCTTTCTTATCTGCAAGTAGCCTTCCCCTAAAAGGCGAAATGCAACTGCAGAAGAAGGATCGGCGGCGGTCGCCCTTTCCAAGGTCTTAACCACGTCGTCGAACCGCTTTTGAGCCATATAAAGCCTGCCAAGGCTGATCAACGGCGGCACTGAGTCAGGTTTGATCTCCAGAGCTTTGAGAAACGCTTTTTCAGCGTCAGCTTCGTTCCCGGTGGCCGCATGGGCAGCCCCCAGTATTGCCCATGCCGGATGATCGGCCGGATCCGTAGCCAGAACCTGAGTCAGGTGGGGGATCGCCTTCTCGGGCTTCTTATCCTCGATTGCTTCAATAGCCTTATTCATCAACGCCGTGTTCTCTTTGCCGCGATCATAGAGATTCTTCGCGGAAACCGTACCCGGTTTGGCCTGGCCGCCTCTGGATGGAACGGTGACGGAAAAATCCATCCTTTGTTGCTTTATGCCTGCCGCGACCACCGACTGGCGAGCAACCTCGGTGCCATCGATCTCAATAAAGATGGTCGCCCCGTCCGTGATCACATCCCGGAAGTAGAAATATCCGTCGTTGTCCAAGAGCGTTCGCGATGCCTGCATCCGCTTGTCGAGGAATGTGACGTAAACTCGCGGAGCCTTCATTCCCGGTTCTAGCCCCTCAAGAGCGACGCGGCCGAAGACGATCCGGGCATCGACCGACAGCGGCATGCCGGTAGCAGTCCTCATTCCGTCCACCTGCCCGAGTGAGGCAGGTGCAAAAAACAAGATGAGAGTGAACGCAAGATTGAGCGATCTCATTGGCCGGTTCCCCTAAACTGAATGGAATTTACCATTCTGAGAGTTATTCCAACGACGTCTGCTTGTCAAGTTAAATTTTATGGGATCACCGAGCTGCGAACGAATCGTTGCCGGTCGGCTCGATCAGATGGCGGGTGTCATTCAGCGCGAGAACGCGGATGTTGTTGCGGCCGCGGACCTCAAAGCGGTTGATGCCACAGTTGGACGTGACCAGCCACGGGGTCTGTTTTGTTGAGCGGTGGATCGCTCCCATCAAGTGAAGGGTCAGGAAACAAATAGCACCGGTGTGCGAAAAGATCGCGATACGCTGGCCCTGGTGATTCCTCAGGATCTCCCACATCTCGGCCGTAGCCCGTCGCAGAAGATGCCGGTAGCTTTCGCCTTCGGTTATAACGTGATGGATATTTCGATTTACGAGAGCGAAGTAATCTTTGGGATGATTGGCCTTTGATTCGTCAAACGTGAGCCCTTCAAGGACCCCGACATGCCGTTCGCGAAAGGCCTTGCTGGTCAAAACCGGAACATCCAATAATTTACCAAGTGGTTCGGCCGTCTGAACTGCCCGCAGGAGGTCGCTTGAAAAGATAGCGTTTATCCCTTCCTTTGCAAGAGACTCGGCGGTGATCTTTGCCTGCCGTTCGCCTAGCTCAGAAAGCGGCGTCGGGCCATGGCCGCCAAAACGGCCCTCCGCATTTCCAGCAGATTGGCCGTGTCTTACTAGGAAGAGTCTGGTTATAGGCATCGGTTGAGTAAAAAGTAACAAGGTAAAGGCAAACCCGTGAGGTTTTCCTTCTTACTTTTGGCTTTTTACTTTAGGCTGCAACCGCTTCGGCTTTCAGCTTTTCGGTTTGATAATGCGTACGCAATGCATCGATAAATTCGTCGATCTGGCCCTCAAGAACGAGATCGAGCTGGTGAACGGTCAGCCCGATGCGATGGTCCGTGACGCGGTTCTCCTTAAAATTATATGTGCGGATCTTCTCTGACCGATCGCCGCTCCCGACCATCGATTTTCGCTCGGCCGACAGCTCGTCGTGCTGCTTTTGCTCCTCAAGCTCCTGCAAGCGTGCACGCAGGATACGCATGGCTTTTTCCTTGTTCTTGATCTGCGATTTCTCATCCTGCATCGACACGACAACGTTCGTAGGCAAGTGTGTCAGGCGCACGGCTGAATAAGTGGTATTGACCGACTGGCCGCCGGGCCCTGAAGAACAGAAGTAATCGACGCGAAGGTCTTTGGGATCGACCTGGACATCCACCTCTTCGGCTTCCGGAAGAACTGCTACCGTGATCGCCGATGTGTGAATTCGCCCCGACGTCTCAGTCTGCGGCACACGCTGTACGCGGTGGACACCGGATTCGTAACGAAGTTTAGAAAAGACCTTGTCGCCTTCGATCATGGCAAAAGCCTCTTTGATGCCGCCAACGCCAGTGTCGGCCGCGTCCATGATCTCCATTTTCCAGCCCTGCCGTTCAGCGTAGCGGGCATACATTCGCAATATTTCGGCAGCAAACAGCGTCGCTTCGTCGCCGCCCGTACCCGCACGGATCTCAAGGATGACGTTCTTTTCGTCGTTCGGATC
>JANNNS010000052.1:0-8547 GCA_031398645.1 Acidobacteriota bacterium | reverse complement strand
CGGTGGTCGAGAGGAGCATCGGTAGCTATGACGATGATGATCGATCCATCCGCCGTTCGATCGAGAGAAGTATTTGAAGCGGATGTGCCCTGGACCGAGTTCTTCAGGTAGTACTTTCCCAACTCGATCCCAACCGGAGCGCCGTCGATCGAGAGGATGCCTCCAAAATTTGATTGGACGAGTACGCCGACAGTATAGCCGCCGAGCGATGCGGGAAGTTTACGGGACGAAGTTCCGATTCCGCCCTTCCAGTCGAATGCTACCGTTCCCGTTCCCGCTCCGACCGAGCCTTCGTCAACGCTCCCGCCTTTTGCGCCCCTGATCGCGCCGAGAACATCATCACGCGTTATGTGGCGGCCGCGAATATCGTTCAGGTATCCGTCGTTGGTCTCGCCGACAAGAGGATTGATAGACTGGACCTTTTCATTGCCCGGAAGCCCTAGCATGTAGTCGAGGAGAAAATCGGCCGTACGGGGCACGGCGAGCGTCGATGTCAGAAGGATCGGTGTTTCGATCTCTCCGAGCTCATTCACCTGGGTCGATCCGGCAAGCTTGCCAAATCCGTTTCCTACGTAAACCGCACCAGGTACTTTTTCCTGAAACAGATTTCCGCTGTGGGGAAGAACGGCCGTCACACCCGTCCGAATGTCGCCGCCCCGAATTATGGTAGTTTGACCGACCGTCACTCCGGCGACATCGGTTATAGCGTTAAGTTCGCCCGTAGGTAGGACGCCGATCTTTATACCAAGCTCGCGCACCCGCGGACGTTGCTGTCCGAACGATTGTCCGAAGGCAACAACAACGAAAATCAATATCCCGATCCTTAAAACCATTTTATAATTCCCGGGAATACGCGGGTCCCTTAGACCTTAGCGAATGTGAGGCCCGTTTGACCCTGATACTTGCCGCCCCGGTCTTCATAGCTGACTGCACAATCTTCGTCTGATTCGAAGAAAAGTATTTGACCGATGCCTTCGTTTACGTAAACGCGAAGGGGCAAGTTGGCAAGATTTGCTATCTCGACCACGAGCCGTCCGGTCCAGCCGGCTTCAAGCGGTGTCGTGTTGACCAAGAGGCCGGCCCTCGCGTAGGTTGATTTTCCGAGAGCTACTCCGGTAACATTGCGAGGCATTTTGAACGTTTCGACGGTGACGCCAAGGCCGTAGTGGTGCGGCGGCAGAAGGTAGTATTGTGAGCCATCTTCCGCCTTATGGATCTCCGGCTCGATAAGAGAATATTGCTCGTCAAAACGCTTTGGATCGATCTCCTTGCCGTGAACCGAAGAGAAGATGCGAAATCCGTCATCCGCGAGCCGCATATCGTAGCCATAGCTCGAAGCACCCGCCGAGATGATGCGGCTGCCATTCACTTCACGCAATAATTCCGGAAGGAAAGGGTCGATCATTCCGTTTTCTGCCGCCATCCGGCGCAGCCAGATATCTGATTTAATCGTCATATAAAAAAGGTGATAAGCATTCAACTTATCACCTTCCCAAAACAAATTCCAAGCTGTTGGATTTATTATTGCTTAACGATTTGCGAGATGTTCAAATTGCCGTCGCCAACAGTAAATTTCAATGGCACACCACCCGAACCGGACTTTGCTGCGATTAGTTTCTCGGTAAATGTTTCCCGGCGGGACTTTGGCTTCATTTCAGCATAGTTGTTCTCGATCTTTCCGCTGCGCAGGATGCTTGCATCGATCTCAGCGTTCAAGCTCGGCGGCAAGTTGACATTCATTGTGCCGGACGCTAGGGAAATGTCGGCGAAACGGCCTCGCCAGCTTCGAGTTGGTACGGTCACCTCTACAGTTCCTTCGCCGAACGTTGCGTGCACTGCGCCGCCGACAAGATCAAGCTTTGCGTTGGAATCGAGGAAATTTATCTTTATCGTTCCATCTACCCCCGCGATAAAAAGGTCACCCTTTCCACCGTCGATCTGAAGGTCACAGTATTTTGGAACCTTGATAACATAATCTATCCGGAACGGAAGCCCGACCAGTTCCTTTGGAAATTTCTTGATCGTTTTCTTCAAATAAGTCTTATCATGCGTCCCGATGCTGACGATCCCAGTCCGGCCCATGCTTTCTTCGAGTATAAAGCCGGTTACCTTTGCGATCTGATCAAGTTCAGCTTCCGTGCGGGCGCTCATCTCGATCTGTGCATTCACCTGGACCTCGTTATTGCTCCAGCCTTCAATACGGATCGAGCCGTTTGGAGCACCCACTACTGAAAGCGTTCCGCCCGGGCCAAAATCGAGCGTGTCGGTCTTGAATGCCGTGCGCTTTAGCGGCAGATCAGTTTGGGCCTCGACGGAGACAAATGCGATGGCAAAGAACGCGAAAAGTAGGACGGCTACTGTAGATCTGTTTTTCATTGTGATGATTTGAGCGGGAGCGGAGCGGCCACCTATATCTTAAGTCGAGGGTGTGATCGCGGTCAATCTTTATTTATCGCCGGATGAATGAGATCGCGCCGCGCTGGTTCGTTACGGTGAGTGTCGAGGTGCCCTCGCCGGCTTGGCCTGCCACGCGTCGGCCGTCACTGACGAACCGCATATTCGCTCCGCGGAACGGTCCGAGGTCGATATTTCGGGTCGACGGTGCGGTCGCGGTAAGTCTGAAGGATGATTCGAACGGAATACGGAGGTTGATGTTCCCCTTCATCGAAGTAAAGCGGTATAGGCCACCGCTTCGCATCTCTCCGTCAAAAAAGATGTCGCCAATGCCGTTCTGCGCATCGACCGCGGCCGCCGAGATGTTTGTGAGGGTGATGTCGCCCTCGGTCGTGATGATGGCCCGCACGAGGCCGCCAGTGATGTTTGTAACACTTAGGTTGCCGATGCGTGTCTCAATATCGACGACAGACGTTCTGGGGACTCGTATCTGAAAATTGACATTCCCGACGTTGCGGCCCTGATTTTCTCTGACCAGGTCCATCACGATCGTTCCACTAAGGCTGTGCGGTACCACGGTCGCGGCCGGAGCTTCAAGGTATGCCGAAATGCTGATCTCTTGCCGGTCCCATCCTTGCACTTCGATTGTGCCGGAGCGGTTCAATAGCTGAAGCCGCACGTTCTTCGTCGCCGGATAGGTGCGGGAAAAGCGCTTCTGGCCCGCCGCATCACTAGCTGACACACCAAAGAAAAGAACTACGTTCAATAAGATCAGAATCGTAGTTCTTCGGGCTTTGACCTTGCTCGAAAAGTTAGAGATACAACGGACCATCGGTAAATTCTGCCATTACAATTCGGAAAATGCTCGGAGAAGATTCATTTTTTCATTCAATGCCGAATCAAGCATTTCGCCGGAAAGATCGTCCTGGGGATCCCTCTCGAGGATCAGGGTGTACTCCGTCACCGCCTGATCGATCTCGTTGAGATTGCGGTCAAATGCATCACGCATGTGGGCATCCCACTGGGCCCGGCGGTCCTGCACCCGCTTGTTCCAGTAATCGATCGCCGTTTCCTGCTCTTGGAAACGCTTCATCCGGGCCTGTTGGGGCGTCTCAACCAGGCCGACCTTGCTGAGTACCTTCTCGAACGTTGTCTGGGTAGCTGACGAACGAGAAGTGTAGTCCTCGCCGCTTGGTTCGAAATAGTTTTTCGTACCAACGATCGTCAGGAGCGAGCTTATAAGGGCAATGCCGACGGCGGCTGATGCAAGCTGAGAGAAAGTAAAACCACGCGAAAACCAGCCTTTCGCCTTCTCCGGCTGAGGCATCTCATTTTTCGCCTCATTCTCAATAATATTATTTATGCGGCACCATAGGGCTTGAGAATTGGGTGGCAGCGGTTCGGAGGTGGGATCGTCCTGACATGAATCGAGAATTACGGCAAAATCCTCACACACCCTTGCACATTCGGCACAGAGCGACAGATGCGTCTGAACCGAAGCCGATACATCGACGGCAAGCTCATTGTCGAGGAAAAGGCTAATATTCTCTTGGCATTCGTCGCAGGTCATTTTTCTCGGGATTCCGCACAGATACGAGACGCCTTTAGGCAGGCGGTGCAATTAGAATCACTCCACTAAGCATATTCAAACTAGATAGATTAAAGGATAAGGGCGATGGTTGCCTACTATGCGGAAGTTTTTTGTTCCTTCTGCTTTATGAGCAAGCCACGCAGTTTCAGGCGGGCTTTGTGAAGCTGCGATTTCGAAGTGCCGACTGAGATCTTCAGCATTCCAGCAACTTCCTCGTGTTCGTAGCCCTCAACATCGTGAAGCACGAAAACGTTACGATATCCGTTCGGTAACTCGGCGATCGCATTCTTTAGCGCAATGCGGTCAACGATCTGCATTTTCCCAGGATTTGCCGAGCCTGTGACTGTCTGTTCCGGCATTTCACCGTCATCCGACGTCTTCTCGTTCTTTACACTCCGCCGGCGAAAGTGCATCAGAACCTGATTTACCGTCAACCTATGAAGCCACGTTGAAAACGCCGAATCTCCGCGGAAACTACCTATTTTCCGGAATAATTGTATGAAAACTTCCTGGGTAAGGTCTTCAGCCTCGGTCTGGCTGTTGGTCATGCGGAGCGTCAGGCTGTAGGTGCGGCGGTGGTACCGCTGGTAGATAACTTCGAACGCTGAAATGTTTCCGGCGGCTGCCAACTGGCACAATTCAAGGTCAGGTGCAGCCAGATCAAACGTGACGCTGGCGGCAACAGACGCATCGGGAACTAAGGACAGCTCAACGCTGTTCTCATAACCAAACGGAGGATCCTGCTCGATCGCCGCGGCGGTTGAATCCATGCTAACTCCTCGAAAATTGCCGGTATTTAGAAAATCGTCGTTCGCTATGATGTTCCGCCTCCCGCAAGTGGTTGTATGACCAGGAAGAAAACTCCCCTTCGGCCGACCGTGAATTAACACAGATTCTATGACCAAAACATCAAAAGGTAAAGGAAATTATCGCCAATACTAAAATAGCCGATGAATTCGTCCCTCATTTGGGCCGCTTCATCCCATAATGTATCAGGGAGACTATCGAAATCATCTTTTGTGGTGGTTCTATCGTTCGAAGGCTGCGATGGGGCGAGGGCCATCTCCCTATCGGTTTCAAGGGAAAGGTGAGAAAATCTCCGCGACAAGGAATGCAGAAACAGGAGCACGAACAATGCGATATAGAACATTTGGGCGAACTGGCTGGCAGATCAGTGAGATCGGATATGGGATGTGGGGTATGGGTGGATGGACCGGTTCTGATGATGACGAGTCATTGGCGGCACTGCAGCGATCGGTCGAACTAGGCTGTAATTTCTTCGATACAGCTTATGTATATGGCAACGGCAGGAGTGAGGGGCTTCTTGGACGTCTTGTGCGGGCGAACCCGGAAACGAAGCTGTATACCGCCACAAAGGTACCGCCAAAGAATATGCTATGGCCGACGCCGGCAGACGCGAGAGTGGAGGATTGTTACCCACCGGAGCATATTGAGGAGTTTGTTCAGAAAAGTCTTAAAAATGCGGGATTAGAGCATTTTGACCTCGTGCAGCTGCACACCTGGAACGACGATTGGACAGAAGTCTCGGGATGGTCAGATAAACTCGACGAGATGAAAACCAAAGGATTGATCGGGGCTAGCGGCATCTCGATCAACCGTTGGGAACCGTGGAACGGTATCAGAGCGGTGCGCAGCGGCAAGATCGACGCCGTGCAAGTGATCTACAACATATTCGATCAGAATCCTGAGGACGAGCTTTTCCCGGCTTGCGAGGAAATGAACGTTGCCGTGATCGCCCGTGTTCCCTTCGACGAAGGCACACTGACCGGAACACTCACAAAAGAAACGACATTTCCGGCCGATGACTGGAGAAGCGGGTATTTCTCGCCGGAGAACTTGGGCGCTAGCGTTGATCGTGCGGAAGCCTTACGACCGCTCACACCGGAAGGTTCATCTATGCCCGAAATGGCGTTGCGGTTTATCCTCAGCCACCCAGCCGTCAGCACGATCATTCCGGGAATGCGAAAAATAAGGAACGTTGAAGCAAACGCTGCCGCAAGTGAAGCCGGCCCTTTGCCTGACGCTCTTATCGATAAGCTTCGCGGCCACCGATGGGTGAGGAAGCCGGCTCCATGGTCCGACTAGATTCAGGTTACAAAAGTGTAGGTTCGATATGGTGAAATCTTGACACGAAAGTCAGTGCTGATATAAGTTATAGGCTCCAATATCCGCGACAACTGAATTGGTAATTTGACAACGTAAGACTGGAGGTCTCTCTTGATGAAACAGCTTCGTCTTTCTTCTCCTTTTCTTCTTGTAATTATCGCATTTGCGGTACTTTCATCCGGCGCCCGCTATGTTGGTGCATCCGGAAATGATCGCTTTGCAAGAGGCGAGGAGTTAACCGGCTATCATCTGGTCGAGATCGCATCCAGCCCCTCGACAAGTTTCTACGATTTTTACGCCGACCACGGGAAGGGAATTTCAAACGATATTGTGCGAATCCCGGTTGACGGCGGAATTCGAGAGGATGTGCCCGTAAAGTTCAGAGAGCGATATGAAAAGTGGAAGGCGGAATTGCTCGCAACGCAGCATGGAAGAGAGCAGTGGGAAAAATACGCATCGAACAAGAATTTTGTACTGACGATCGCGGTTCGGGGCGATCGAAAGAGGGGTGCCGGAACTGACAAATTCCTTTGGGATGACGCGGGCCGATTTGTAGGGGCGACGATCACGCTCGGATCGAATCTGGACGAAGGATATCCAAACCCAATTTATTATCCAGTGCTGAATTCGCTGGCTTCCGACACGAATTCGTACTCGATCAGCGGGCGCATCCTCGCGGCGACTAAGATCTCGCACGAGATCGGCCACGTGAATCAGGCCGCAACCGCAAATATGAAAGCCCTCCAGCTTCAGAATAGGCTGATGCCCGAATATATTTCGATCTTTCTAAAGAACGGGCTTAACACGAAGGACAAGAAACTTGTTGATCTCGCCAATCAGATGGGCGGAACGCCAGTCGAAATATGGGAAAGCCGAGAGTATTGGAGCGAGGTCAACGCGATGCTCTATTTGGACGAGAGAATAAACAAAGAGGATTTCTATTGTCATGTTTTCTCCAAGATCAGGAGAAATCTGGAGACATATGCCCGTGAATACGAACCGCGCTTCGGCCAGCGTCCGGAATTCTCCGACTCTCCATGCTGGAAGTAAATTTACTCATCCTCCTGTGAGTTCTTGCGGTCGAGCCTACCGGGTTCGACCGCATTTTTCCGCCATGGTTTCCCGCCGGCCGATGTGAACCTTAGTTGAGCAATGCCATTGCACTCCATAATGCCGCGGCCTGGCCGTGGAGGTCACCGGTTGCACGGGCACGGTCCATATAATACTGGACGGTAAACCCCTTGTTGGTGCCGATGCATACCTCGGTTACATTAGCGGTTGCATCGATGTGTTTGACCAGTCCCAGCCACGCCTTTCGGGCGGCCGGGCCGTAAGTTTTCTTTGGCAGCCAGCCCTGTTTCACACCCGTGACGAACGCGAATGCGAACATTCCGGTTCCGGAAGTCTCCACCCAAGATTCGGGGTGGTCAAGAAGCTGCCGCCACAAACCATCCTCTGCCTGATATTTTAGCAGCGAGGTCATCATCTTGTTATAACCTTCTACGATCCGTGGGCGGGAAGGATGATTCTTCGGCAAATTCAGCAGGAGTTCCGTCATTCCCGCCGCCTGCCAGCCGTTCCCTCGGCTCCAATAGAACTGAGCGTCGGGTGCATGGAAAAAGAGCCCGTTCGGCTGCTGGAGCTTATCGAGATACGAGACCATTGTTTTTGCGGCCCGCTCGAGATATTTCGGCTCCTTCGTGGCGCGATATGCCTGCATTTGAACGGCCGTGATCATATACATATCGTCGATCCAGTATCTCGCCTCTGCCGTTATACCGTCATCGGTAGTTTTTCCCCACTGTTTGTCCGCGAGGTCCTGTCCAAAGTTCAGATATTTCGGATCCTTCGTTTGCAAATAGATCTCGAGTGGCACGATCCCTATGACCCGATAATCGACGTGGGCTGCTGGCGAAATATTTTTGGCTCCTTCGGGGGTCAGAAACCTGTCGAATTTTTTGACCAGACGAGTGCGGAGTTCGGTGTTCTTGGTCGATTTGACGACATTGAGGGCTCCATACCAGGCACAAACCTCCGGGTAGATCAGAAACTGCCGTTTGCCCGATTCAAACTCAAATGTGCGCTTTTCCCAGTTCTCCGCCAGGCGAGTACCTACCTCTTTCGGCGATGCTCCGACGGGCCACTTTCCGAAATATTCCGACTGTGCTGAAGTACCCGGCGCTGAAGACATCATTACAGCAAGAGTCAACAGTACCCACATTCCATAACGCGGCATGCTATTCATATTTTCTCCTTAGTCCTTCGTTAGATCCGGTCAGGGAAGGAAAATGTCCGGATCGGTAAAGCGGTTAACCCTAGTTGATATCAAAAGTCTATCAGTTTAGGCGAATGAGGGCAAACCTTTTTGATGCGGTAAGCTGGTGGCCGAACTGTGAAGGAAAAAGTTTGAGAAAAGTGCCGCATCACGCCCAATA
>JANNNS010000047.1:0-28189 GCA_031398645.1 Acidobacteriota bacterium | reverse complement strand
CCAGACGGGCCGCGGCCGGGACAATTCACAGGCCGGAATGACCGATCCGCCGATCCTACAGGCTTACAAGATGGACGGTACGCTGATGTGGTCTATAAACCTCGGTAAAAACATTCGCGAAGGTGCCCACTACACTCAGTTTATAGTTTACGACCTCGACGGCGACGGCCGAGCCGAGATCGCTTGTAAAACCGCCGACGGAACAACCGACGGGAAAGGAAAAGTGCTGGGCGACCCAAAAGCTGACTGGCGAAACCCGGAAGGCTCAACTGCTGAGGGCATTGCACGGCCCGGCGAGAGCGGAGCGAGAAATGTCACGGGCTATGTCCTGAAAGGCCCCGAATATCTCAGCGTTTTCGACGGCCGGACCGGTGCTGAGATCGCCACGACGAAGTACATTCCATCCCGTCACCCCGAAACCGATAATCCGACAACCGAGCAGATGAAAGCCGTGTGGGGCGACGGTTATGGCAATCGAATTGACCGCTTTCTCGCCGGTGTCGCGTATCTCGACGGCGAACGGCCAAGCCTTATATTCTCGCGCGGATACTATACCCGAAGCGTGATCGCAACGTGGGATTTTCGGAATGGAAAGCTGACAAGCCGTTGGGTTTTCGATAGCGATTCGAACGAAGAGAACCGCAAGTATCGCGGCCAGGGCAATCACCAGTTGAGCGTCGCTGACGTTGATGCTGACGGCAAGGACGAGATCATCTTTGGAGCCATGGTAGTCGACGACAACGGCAAGGGCTTGCATTCGACCGGACTCGGCCACGGCGATGCTCTGCACGTTTCCGACCTCGACCCCGATCGCCCGGGGCTTGAAATATTTGACATCCAGGAGCGTTTTGATGATGCGGGAGCCCATTTTCGCGATGCAAAGACCGGCGAGGTCATCTGGAAAAAGCCTTCGATAAAAGCCGGTGACGACGGCGAAGGCCCTGGCCGCGGCCTCTCCATCGATATCGATCCGCGATACCGCGGGGCGGAATCTTGGGTCTTCGGTGCTCAGATCACTGGCCTGTTCAATACCAAGGGGGAAAAGATCTCAGATAGAAATCCTCGCTCATGCAACTTCGGTGTCTTTTGGGACGGTGACGTCCTGCGTGAACTTCTCAACGGCAACTCTATCTCGAAATGGAATTGGGAGAAAGAAACGACCGATCTGCTTTTCACAGCCGAAGGTGCGGCATCGAATAACGGTACCAAATCTACCCCTGCGCTAAGTGCCGACCTGTTCGGCGACTGGCGTGAAGAAGTGATGCTGCGTTCGGCCGACAACAAAGAACTGCGCATCTACACGACGACGATCCCGACCAAGCATCGCTTCTATACGTTCATGCATGACCCGCAATACCGCGTTGCGATCGCCTGGCAAAACGTCGCCTACAACCAGCCGCCGCTTACGAGCTTCTTCGTGGGTGAGGGAATGAAACAGCCGCCGCGGCCAGCGATCTCGACCATCCGTGCAAAGCGGAGATAATTATTTGTCGTGCTTTCGAGTGCAGGCACCGGTTGACCGCGGGATCATCTTTTGTCGCTCCGGAGTTTTGAGATAAACTGCCATGGTCATTAGTATTTCCTGCACCCTATGCTATTTCTTGTTCAGTCGGCCGCCGTCTACGGGATCGACGCAATCATTGTCGATATTGAAGTGAACCTTCAACCCGTTGCGGGCGAAGCTGACATTGCTCCGCCATTCACAATTGTTGGGCTTCCCGACACTGCAATAAGAGAATCGCGCGAACGCATTCGGGCAGCGATCAAGAACAGCGGCTTCTTTTTTCCATTCCACAAAACCACGGTGAACCTTGCTCCGGCCGACGTTCGAAAAGAGGGGGCGAGCTTTGATCTTCCGATAGCTTTGGGCATTCTGGGTGCGAATAGTGACCTCGGCGACAGTTCCGACGCAGGAAAAACATTGAGTATCGGAGAGCTTTCGCTGGATGGGCGGGTGCGGCCAGTGAGAGGTGCACTGTCGATCGCCTTGGCGGCACGCGAAAATGGGATAAAGAATCTCTTGCTGCCCGAGGAAAACGCTCCCGAAGCCGCAGTTGTACAAGAACTTAATGTTTTCCCGGTTCGCGACCTTCGCGAGGCAGCCGGGCTCGCAAAGGACCTTAGCTCCGATCAGTCTACCCTTGTCAGGCCGCTTAAACTGGACCTCGACGCTTTTAAGTCGAGGGAGATAAAGTATCGCGTCGATTTTTCTGAAGTTCGTGGGCAAAGGTCCGCAAAAAGGGCGCTGGAAGTAGCCAGTGCGGGCGGCCACAACATCCTCTTCATCGGCCCACCGGGTTCCGGCAAGACCATGCTGGCTAAGAGGCTGCCGACCATCCTGCCGCCGCTCGAATTCGAAGAGGCACTCGAGATCACCAAGATCCACTCGGTCGCGGGGCTTACCGGAAAATCCGGCCTTGTTCGGGAACGTCCTTTCAAGTCGCCGCACCATACCGTCTCACACGCTGGCCTGATCGGCGGCGGATCGATACCGAGACCGGGCGAGGTTTCGCTCGCTCATCTCGGCGTACTTTTTCTGGATGAGCTTCCCGAGTTCGACCGAAGCGTCCTCGAGGTTCTTCGTCAGCCGATGGAGGACAAGGAGGTCACGATCTCACGGGCAGCAACTTCTCTGACTTTTCCTTCGAATTTTACCTTGGTCGCCTCTATGAATCCGTGTTCCCGCGTTGCATAGATGCCGTGACTTCGGAAGGACCAGGCAGATATCCCAGTTCAATGTCTATCTCGCCCGTCCCGATCGAAATCCGCTCGACGCTGTGCTCAACAAGAAGACGCTTTTCGTCAAAGGTTAGTGAGGGCCAGCGTTTATAAAGATTCTGAAATTCAGAGATCGTCTCGTCCTGCGAAGCGATTTGGATCTTCATGAAATCAAGTTCTCCTTGAAGATCCGGCAGAGATATCGTGAGTTCCTTAAGTTGCTCTTCAAGAGGCCGGTAGAGATCGCGAAATCCCTCGGATGTTATATCGCCAGCCGAATAAAGCTGATAAACCTTTTTCATTTCGGCTCTTAGTTTTGTTTCTTCGACTTGGAGGGCGTCGACCAACTGTTGTTTGTCTGCCAACGTTTCACTTGCCGACTGCAGATACGAAACGACGTCAGATTGTGAGAAGACAAATTCCTTCAGCTGGTAATGGAAGATGTCTTCGAGATCGCGAACGCCGATCTTATTGTGACACTTTGGACAATCGTACTTCGCTCTATTGCTGCTGGGTACCTTCATCTTCGAACCGCACTGACAATGGGCGATACCGGCAAATAGCTGTATTGGCGGACGACCGGAACGCTTTCGAGTTTTCCGATTTTCGCTCAGAATCGCATTAGCCCTGTTCCAGACTTCCCGATCGACGATCGGAGGGATCGGAATCTCTACCCATTCGTTCCGGGGTTTGAGAACCCACTTCCTGCCCGCACCCAGCGTACGCGTGTAATTGGCTCGACGAAGGCCCATCGCGGTAGGGCATTTAAGGAGACGGTCGACGGTCGTGTCGGTAAATCTCGAACCTTTGCGGGTACGGTGGCCCGCCTCGTTGAGCATACGGGCAACAACTTTCTTTCGCTGATGAGTCAGAAAGAGCTCGTACATTAGCTTCCGAATAGGAGCTTCCGTCATATCGGGTACGAGATCATGGCCGTCCCAACGGTAGCCAAAGGGAGCGGCACCGCCAAGACTTTTCCCGAGCCGCGCTCGGACGGGCACGGAAGCGGCGACCCGCTCAGCGATCTCCTCTCGTTCCCACTGAGTTAGAGCCGCGATCATCGTATAAAAAAGTCGGCCCGCCGGCGTTGACGTGTCGATCGACTCCTGAAGTGAGATCAGATCGGCGTCAAGGTCTCGAAAGATGTCGGCAAATTCGAGCAACTCCCGAGTGTTGCGAGCCAAGCGTGCAAGTTTTGAAAAGATCAGCCCGGTTATTCGGCCGCTGCGAAGGTCATTCAGCATCCGCTGTGTCTCTGGATGATTCATCACGGACTTACCGCTCTGCGCTTCCAGGCGATAGACCTCGACGATCGTCCAGCACTTCGCCTCGGCATAATATCGGCCTCGCTTTTCATGATGCGCCGGACTCTCGCTTTCGACCTGCATGTCCGTCGAAACCCGTATCCATAAGCCAACACGCTTCTTCTCGTCCACTTCAGAAAGTTTGCTGCTTCTCATATTTTTTGGTAGCTAATATATTCTAAACCCTCTCGACATTTCAGGAGTTTTTTTTTCTAGACAGCATTTTTTCTGCTCGAGCGAGATTTGCGTAAGGCTCAGGTTGATACAATACCGCGACCACCTATTCTTCGCCCTCATTATCTGGTCCATCTTTGAGTCGCTTGATGGCGCCCATGAAGATGTCGGAGATAGTTTTCTTTTTTCCAGACTGGTTCGTGTCGTCCGACGGCTTAACCTTCAGCTTGACCTTAAAGCCCTTAATGGTTTCGGTTGATTGATTGTCGCCGGCGATCCTTTCCAGCCAGGCATAAAAAGCGTCCGGCGCTAGGAATGTGACTTTGGTAAGCTCGGCTTCGAGGATCTGTTCCGCGGCAAGCTTCGTGATTTTCGAAAGATGGCGTTCGTCTGACGAGATCATCACGACGCGGTCAAAACCCGCGGCAAGGCATTTATTAATATTCTTGACCTCGTAAGACGGTTCGTTCGTCACGCCGATCTCGCAGGCGATGTTCATTGCGTCACTCTCCAGAGCGACATCTACCCGGCCATCGCGACCGAGGACCTGCTTTTCGATCGTCACGCGGAAACCCATATTCTCCCCGATTCGCTTCACAAGCGACTGCAGGTAGCGGTGCTGACGCGTGTCACGGTCTTCAACCGGCTTCGAATTGACTGACACTTCGGCCTCTTCGTAAGTCGGCTCAGGAGGTCTAGGTCTCGGCGGGTCTGGTTTAGACGGGTGCGCGCGACGTTCGGGCTCCGTCCTTTTCCGACCCGAGCCCATCTCTTCAGCTTCGTGCTCTTCCTTCCTAACCTTGCTTCTCTTTGCCCGAGAAGTTTCTGAATCATACGGAGACGGAGGATCCGGAATGACGATCTCAGCCTCAACTTCTTCACGCGGGCGAGCATACTTTGATCGCGATGATTCTTCGACACACTTCCGGCGCTCTTCGACCTCTTGCTCGGAAGGTCGGGCCAACATTTCGGTCTGAAGGTTGAAATCAAACTCAGTACGTTCCACGCGCGCGATAGCCTCGCCGACACCTAAGTTCTGCAAGGCCTTCGCATCGAAGAACGAAAATCCGCCCGCGAACTTCTTCGCATCGTTATCACCCATCCGAAAACAAACTCGGGTGTAGCAATTAGAAAGAACGCTGCTCGCAACGTCCTGGCTGCGGCTCTGCATCTGTCGAAACTCTTGATGGGCTAGGATCAGGCCAAGATTGTATTTGCGAGTACCGGCCAAAACGCGTTCCATCGACGGCGTGATGAAATGATGGAACTCGTCGATGTACATCCAGAAGTAAGGACGCTCATCACTGTCTTGCCGCGTGAGGGCCGTCTGGTAAATTTTAGAAACTAGCAGCGTCCCGAGCAGGTACGCGTTCTCCTCGCCGATGAGGCCCTGCGAAAGTTTGATAAGCAGAATCTTCCGGCCGTCCATCACATCGCGAAAATTGAACTTCATGTCCTTCTGGCAAACGATATTGCGGATCAGTTTCTGCCGAAGGAACGCATCAAGCCGGATCAGGATCGACGCCTGCGGCTTACCGGCGACCAGCGGGAACTCATTGCGCCAAAAATATTGAACCGCAGGATCAGTCACGGTGTTGAGGATCTCCTCACGAAACTTTTGCTCGACCAAGAAGCGTTTTAGATCGAGCAACGTTCCACCCCGGCTGTTCTCAACAAAGGCAAGGATTGCATTCGCGAGAACCGAGTCCATCACATCACCCCACGAAGTCGACATCCTGCGAAACGTTGCGATTAGATCTGACGAAAGGATAGTTTTCTGAAGTTCCGTCTTTGCCTCGAGAATGTTGAAAGCGATAGGAAAGTCCGCGTCGGACGCGTCGAAGACGATCACGTCGTCAATCCGCCAGTCGGGGATATGCTTGATGGTGTCATCGATCAGATCGCCGTGAGGATCGAGCACACAAAGCCCATGACCGGACTCCATATCCTGCCTGATCATCCTCAGCAGCAGGGTCGACTTTCCCGAGCCGGAACTCCCGATCACATGCATGTGCCGCGTGCGTTGCGAGTCCGAGATCGACACAACGATTTCTTCGTTTTGGTGAGTGTTTTTGCCGAGTGTGAGAGCGTTTCCTATTGCGATCGCCGGAGCCCTCTTGGTTCGGGTACTGATTCTAACCAGCTTTTCCTCACGGACCGTCGAAGCAGGCGGGTGAACGAGTGAAATCAGTTCCTCACGATTGAGCAGCATTCCCGAACGCATCGTCATGCGATCTAGAAAAGCACCGACATGATGATTATTGTTGTAATCATCGTTGCTCAGCGGAATCAGCTCGTTGCTGCCAGGTCTCGACACCTGATTTAGTGCGGCCGCGATGTTCCGGACTATGCGAAGGGCGTCGCGTTCGTCCTCACTCTTCGCCGCTACACGGACACATGCCGCGTAAAAAGGAGACCGGAGCTTTTCACGACTGAGCGACTTTGCTTCCGGTAGATAATCTAGGAAATCCGTCGTCTCCAAACGCGTGATGGCATCCAGCACGACCGACTGCCAGTTGTATCCAACCTTCTTGAACAGAACCTGGAATACACCGACCTCGTCCTCGCCGAGATTAGCCATCGCACCAGCCACCGCGATCAGGGGATCGACTTCAATATTTGCGATCGGGGCGAGCGGCAGGAAGAACTCTTCCGACAAGCCGAAATCCACGACATAACTTTCCTCGTCCGCGTTGATCCACGTATTGACGAGATGATCCTCGCCCTCGATATAGGATCCTTGCGGGAAATGTGCGGCGAACTGTTGGCGAAGTTGAACGATGTCGCTTGCAGTCGCACAGAATTGGACGATGATCTGCTCGCTCGTGCCGATAACTTCGAACGAGATCGGGTGAACCGTGTAGTCCAGGCTGCTGATAAATTGCTCTATCGTTGCTTTCGAAGGCCGCAGATCTCCAGGCAAAAGAATTCGAATTTCCCGAAACTGTTCGTGCGAATACTCGCAAGCATCCGGTTCTTCCTCCTCGAGAAGCGAAGTCTTGTATTCGGCAAGCTGTTCGTTGTAAGCCGCCCGGGCTGCAGAATTATCCTGCCCCCCGCCAAACATATTGCTGAAGAATGTTTGTATCTGTGCGTCGTCGATGGCGGGCTGCTCCGGCGGAGGGGCAAAATAGAACGGCCGCGGTCGGGGTTCGATCTCCACCGGGTAATCGTATACCTGCCAACCGCGACCGCGCTTCTCCCATGCGAAAAACTGGCGCGAGAGGGCTTCCTCCAGCGTCTCCACCTCATGTTTTCGGTAGGGAACTAATGAATCGTTGCTCACGTGCTAGGCCATCTGAAAAAACTCACGCATAACCGGCTTCCGTTCCGCGTCCGGCAAGGCCTTGATCTGCTGACCTTTCACCAATTCATCAAAGCATTCCATGACCGCTTGATGAACAGCAGTTTGAAACATCGACATCGTGTCAGCCCGAAAATAGGTCCAAGGCTTAGCCATTGCCTTCGCAACCAGGGACAAGACCGGAAATGGTCGAAACATCGCCGCAAGGCATCCGTCGGGTGGCTGCAGGAGCCAATACGAGACGAAGAAACCGGTGCCGAATGGGGCCGCGCAGACGGCGAAATAGAAATCGTTCTTACACCTGATACACAGATATTCGCGTTTGGCGGAAAGTAAATGGGTCTCCTTGAAAACGATCATATCGATCTTTGCATTCGGAATTTTGCGACGCTTTACGGCTGCGGCAACGCGTTCATAAAAGGCCTGTGGCGAAGTGTTGAAATCTTCTATTAGGGTGCTCCAGTGTGAGAGGACCTCCGTAGTGGACGACATATAAACATTCTCCTCGTGCTTGGGTTTCGCGATGGATGCTTCGGCCATGATGTTGGGCGAGAGATCTCAGTGGCGTCGCCCGACCGTTGCTCAATTCTCCAGAAAACGCCAAGTCAATAACGCACCAGATCAAATACAGAACTGTCGCCGGAAAGATCTTTTAACGGGCATGCTTTTGTTGCAGATGGCGGCTTCAAACTACCAGGAGCTTTCATAGTGCTACAAAATGTGAAATATATTCTCGTGAAGAAGGTAGATCTCTTCTATGAAGGACTTTACCAGTCCTCTGACCTACTAACGCCCCGAATGGTGCGTTTTGAAGTAACGACGTCTGTCGTTATATTTCTGAAACCAATAAGGAGTGAAAGCAATGGCGACGAGGGGTGCTCTTTATTATCCTTGCATACACATCAGAAATGTCCGATGGTTGAAAGCGAGCCTGTTGATTTTTCCAAAAAAACAAGCGAATGATACCCAACAGCTTTTCGCCGTTGGACAGCAAAGAAGTCTGCAGATTCACCGATCGGTGGGGAGATAGAGACCCACTGTTACAGCCTGCAAGAATCTATGAAGACCGACCGGTACTTGCGCAAAGAAAGCTAGCCAAACACCTGAAGAATGATCTGAAAGACGCGCGGTTTGCGCAGCGATTCAACCGGCAGGAAGCACGTAAGGGGTTGGCGACTGCGAATCCGGGTATTCAGATTCATGCCGAAAAGCTCGATCATGAACTCAAGGAACTTCTCAGCACAGCGGCCTGGCATGGACGCCTGAGGTTTTCGAGCCTTATGGACCGCGTCATGGGTACGATCACCGGTACTGACATTGCCGTAATACAAAGTAAGTTCAACCGAAAATTCAGTAAAATTACGAGATCTGAACCCGCGAGTTCGAAAGCAGCGGCTTTTCTTTCTTTGCACACAATATTTGACATTGCGTGAACGGATTTTCATTAGGTAGGTGCGTTAGTATTAGCAATGTTATTGCGAATCAACCCCCAAAAGGAGATCAGTTAATGTCAATTCGAACAAACATCGAATCAATTATGAAAGAGATCAAGAATGGCAACGCCACACTTGGTCAAGAAGTGCGAGAGAGGGCGATCGCGGGTATGATTGGCGGTCAGGGTTCTGCGGCGTGGGAGACCTATATGGGTATGTTCAGTCAGTCGCCCGCGGAACTCGCTCGTCTACTTCCGACAGACAGCACTCTTTCCGACCCCGGCTTCGATGAAGCCCGCACCTATCTGCTCGGTAACGGAACGTGCGGTGCTGACACGACCGGCGGACGCTTGATCGAAGGCGTCTGGGACAAGCTTGACGAAACCCATCCGTAATCTCCAATTATGTTCGACAGCGTGGAGCAACGCGGCGGGCGGAATTCGCCATTTCCGCCCATTGACTCGAAGTCGGGCGACAGCCTTCGTTCGAGATGGCTGTCGCTTTGCTCCGAGTTTCTCCCATTTCATGAAAAAGAATCACTCTGGCGGCATCGCCGAGGCTGGCTTCCGACTGATCCTCACCAAGGTTGGAAGGTCCATGTCTCGGCGACCATTTTGACGGCCTGCGAAGTCCTACGGGCCGTCGCGCCTTACTTGAAAAAAATCGAAGTTGAATTTAAGGCCGCCGCCTCGCTCGACATTCTCGATCGATTGAACGCAGGGATCTTTCACGGGTACGCGCAGATTGGGAAATGCATCACGATCTATCCTGCCGATGAAGATCAGTTCCGCGGGATCGTCGAATATCTTTACGAACAGATCCCAAACGGTATCGCCGCTCCATCCGTCCCGTTCGACATTCGCTACAAGGACAGCAACATTTACTACCGCTACGGTTCGTTTATTACTAAGCTCGGCGAAGAGGCAAAGATTAGGAGACAGGACGGAGAGTTGGTCGAGGATCGGAGAGATTCTCCATGCCCTGAATGGGTTACGCCCCCCTTCACTACCGACACGTTTTTTGACGCATCGCCAACAGAGTCGCCTTTCGGTGCACGTTACGCGGTTTATTCTGCGGTCTCCCAGCGCGGAAAAGGAGGTGTTTACAAAGCGGTAAGCAACTTTAGTAGCATTCCAATGAATGTCATGATCAAGGAGGGTCGCCGCAATGGTGAGACTGCCTGGGATGGCCGAGATGGCCGGTCGCGGGTTGAGAACGAGGTCACCGTCCTGCGGGAACTTCGTTCGGTAGGCGTCGATGTACCGATCGTTTATGAATCGTTTCAGGTGGCCGACAATGTTTATGGCGTCCTCGAGGAAATTTCTGGCGAAAACCTGAATAGGCTGATCGGACGGAGCGATTATGATCTCACGCCGGCCGATACGTTATATATATGTAAACAGATCGCCAAGATTTTGGCCGATGTACATGCGGCCGGGTGGGTTTGGCGAGACTGCAAACCTGCCAATTTGTTTATCACCACTGAAAAAACAGTGCGCCCGATCGATTTCGAGGGTGCTCATCGTGTGAATGAGTCCGATCCGCTCGCGTGGTCCACCCCGAACTTCTCCGCTCCCGAAGTCTTCCGGCCAGATTACAAAAAAGATCCACGTTATCCCTTCGCCGAAGACCTCTATTCGCTCGGTGCAACGCTATATTCCCTTTTGACTGGCTGGATTCCTGGAAATGACGGCAAACCTGCAATGAATGTTGGACGGCATACCCGGATTCCTAGCGAACATGCAAGGAACTCCGTGCAAATTACTGGGAATGTTGCTGCGAATGCGTGGAACGTCGGCGATCTCACCGTGAATGTTGAGCAGGCTGCTAGGAATCCAAGCTCCGATTCTATGTATGATAAGCAAGATTCACGGAAGGTTTTCAAGTATTCATCGCACTCTCCTGCAGATTTAAGGAATTCTTCCGGACATTTTCCGAATTCTCGAGGGATCTCCCAGAACTTAACGCTACTTTCCTCGACAATTGACCGTCTGGTGAGTCCGATTCCTACGGAACGGCCGACGTCGACGGAGGTTTACGAGGAGATCTGTCTAGTTGAGGCCCATTTGAACGAGCAAATAGCGGAAACGAGCATCATCGCGCACGCCGTCAAATAGCGGTTCAACCCTAAGGGCAGAGAGCGAGCCGTATTTCTCCCGATAGGCAGCATGCAGATACTCGAAAGCCTTATCCGTTTCATTCATTCCTATATATATGATCGCGATCTCCTGAGCCGGCACATACGATCCTTTGGCCGAGGCCTTTAGCTCCTCGATGAGTTTCGTCGCCTCCCGCCGTCGACCGACCTTCGCCTGAGCGTGACCAAGAGCGGCAACCGCAAGCATCTTGTTCTTCGCCGAAATAGCTTCGAGCCGCTTAATAGCTTCGTCGGTATTTCCGTTTTGAATGTAGTTGAGGGCAGTTAGGTATTGTATCTTCTCTTCCTCGACCTGCGTCGATCCACCGCGATTTAGAATCTCGAGCGATTTGTCATATTGCCGTGCGAAATAGTAGGTGCGAGCGAGGTTGTATTCGACTAGCGGCGAGTACGGTTCGAGTTCCTTCGCTTTCTCGGCCGCGGCGATTGACTCTTCATTGCGGCCCATTATCCCGAGCAACCCGGAAAGCCAGTAATAGGCGGCTCCATAGTTCGGATCGTCCGTGATAGCTTGACGATATTCGACCTCAGCTTCCTGCCATTTCCAATCGTGCTTGGTTAGGACAACTCCCATCACGGTTCGAGCCTCAGCGTTCGCGGGTTCGATCTCGAGTGCATGGCGGGCGGCGGCCCGTGCTCGATCAAAGGACTCTTTTGGCGTGATCGATCCGTAGGCGACCGAACTCATGAGCACCCAACACTCCGCCATTCCCGCCCAAGCGCGAGCGAACGTCGGATCAAGATCGATCGCTCGTTGATAGGCTCCGATCGCGAGGTCGATATTCGTCCGATCTCGCTTTCGCCAGTGCCCGCGGCCGATCAGATATTGTCTGTGAGCTTCCGGGATCTTGGTTTTCCCCGGAGTGTAGCCGCCGTTCTCCAGTGGCTCAAGCGTCCAGACATCAAGGTCCTCAAAGAGTTTCTTTAGCATTACGTTCTCGGCAGTCTGAATGTCCTCGGTCTTCAGATCGATGAGTGACGTTCTTGCAACGCTTCCGTCCCTCGTTTCGATCAATTTTGCTTCGACAACTAGATTCCCGTCATTCTTAAAGATTCGGCCGGTCACGACAAGGTTCGCATTCAGCGACTTGCCGATTTGTGCAACATTGACGTTCTGCGACAAAACTCCCGTGAGCTTCGTGTAGGGAACAATAATAAACCCGCTGGCACGTTGCATTCGGTCGACAAGATTCTCGGCGATCCCATCGGAAAGGTAGTCGAGTTCCGGGTCCGCGGTTTCGTTAAGAAACGGCATGATCGCAACACTGCGTTCAGGTTCATTTCCGAAATAGAAGACAGCCGAAACAATCGCGAATACGGTTAGCAGGGCGAGAGCAGGCGCGCCGACTTTCCAGGTGATGGCGGCAAGCCATGATCGTTGGAGATGTTCGAGATCCCATTTTAGTTTTGCGGCATCGGAATATCTTCGAGACGGGTCAACTTCCAGGCACTTGGTCAGAACGCGCTTTAGCGCAGGTCTGACGGATTCACCGGTTTGAGAAGCGAACGTGACATTACCATCGAGGATCGCCTCCTTGGTCTTCTGAGCGTCGGAGCGTTCGAACGGATTTTTACCTAAATGGAGTTCATAGAGAAGGATTCCTAAACTGAAAACGTCCGAGCGGTAGTCCAATTCCCGACCTTCATGCTGTTCAGGAGACATATATGCAACGGTTCCGATTTGCACGCTTTTCGCAGCTTGGGTGATCTGCTCAGAAGGCAAGTCCGGACGGCTTTGATCGTGAACAACCTTAGCGAGGCCGAAATCTAATACTTTGGTGGTCCCATTTTTTGCGACAATCATATTTCCCGGTTTGATGTCGCAATGGATTATCTTCTGCTCGTGGGCCGCGGCAATTGCACTAACGATCTGCAGCCCGACATTATCCGTGGTAACGGGAAAGAGGCGTTGGTCGGCAATCAAATTTGCGAGCGATTCCCCCTCAACGTACTCCATCACCATGAACTGATGCTCGCCAGCATCGACATATGTGAAGACATCGCAGATGTTTGGATGCTTCAGGACTGAAAGCGACTTGGCTTCCCGCTTCAGGTGAGCCTTCGCATTGTCATCGCAGTGGAACTCAGCGGAAAGAAACTTCAGGGCAACAGGGCGATTGAGAGACAGATCGTCGGCATAATAAACATCTCCCATTCCACCGCTTCCCAGTCTTCGACCGATTTGATACCCGGCGATCTCGCGTCCGGTTAGGAGAGTCTCGACTGGTCCTTCTGCGAATAGCTCGGTATTTAGTTCAAGGATGGGTTCATCGAGCAGTTGCGAGGCGGACCTATCGGCGGCAAGGTAGGCTCGAACTTCGCGAAGGACTTCCTCGTCACCGTTCGCAGCGGCTTCGACATAAGCATCGCGTTCGGACTCCGACAACTCAAGAGCGTCATGAAAGATCGATTGTATATCGGTCCACGTGTCACGATTCATTACTCAACATCCGGTAGATCATGGCCTTAGTCATTCGCCATTCACGGGCGACTGTGCTCTCGCTGATTCCCAGTGTCTCTGCGATCTCCAGGTTGGTAAGCCCACCAAAGAACCTCATCTCAACGATTGCCACCTTTCGTGGTTCGAATTCTGCGATCTTGTCCAGAGCCTCGTCGAGAGCTATCAAGTCTGAGGATCTATCAAAGGCCGGTCCCGTGAGCTTCGAAAGTGAGATCTTTATCGCACCGTCTCCGCGCTTTTTTGCGTTCACGTCGCGGTGATAATTGCAGACGATCCTTCGCATCGAAGTGGCCGCTATTGCGAAAAAGTGGTTGCGATTTCGCCAAATAACACGATTTTGGCCTGCCAGCTTGATATATGCCTCGCCTATCAATGCGGTAGGCTGAAGAGTTTCACCCGGCCTGAACCGCCGAAACATCGATAATGCGAGTCGCCTTAACTCCGGTTCGAGCTTCGGATAGATCTCGTCGAACGCTGCCGCGTCGCCGTCGCTCCACTTAACCAAACTGGCTGTGACACTCGTGGAAGTTTTCATGATGTTCGAAAAAGGAATTTCCTATCTACATAGTGATAGGTCAGGCCATTAACTGGTGCGTTAGTAAGTGAACGCGCCCGAAATCGTTGACTTATCAACGAAAGCGTCGTGTTTCAAACAACTGACTTTCGATACCTAGGGTGATGCGAGAGTATTTATAGCCCGAATCGGCGGAGTTTGCAACATGTTTTGCACACTCGTTTAGCTCGCCTCAGTTATCAAGGGTTCCTATGAGGTCTCACACGATGACAGCACCGGCAAAACGCATTACCGCTCCGACCGTCGTGACCCTGGAAGTCACACTCCGTTGGACAATGATCGTCGTCTCTCTCACTTTTCTGATTCTCTACGCCGCCGCATTAGCAGGCTGGCTTCGGCCAATGGGTGAAAACTCAATCGTGGCCCGGCTCGAACCGATCATCTTCCTACTGATCGGCTTTTACTTCGGTCTAGTCTCGATCTCGAGCATTTCGCGCTCGCGAAAGAAGGAGCTCGATCGAACTCGAGAGCGACTGGACGAACTGCAGCTCACCAAAGAGCAGATTCAGCGTGAACGCGATGCGTTCGCTGAAAGGATCAGCAATGCCAAGGTTGCCCTTGATCGGTTCATGCTCGTTATAGGGAGTGATCTCGCCGGCGACCCCATCCTCTCCAAACGCTTAACAGAAATCGTAAGGAAGATTCTAAATTCCTAAGCGAAAGAAATCTTCGAAAAACAGCAAGTAGTTATAGGAGGAATTATGGCCCGAATTTTACATGGTACAACAGTCACGATCGAACAAGCTGCGACGTCCGCAGCCGGAGCTCCTGGTGGGGCATTAAGCATTCCTTTCTCAATGGAAATGGTCCCGGACTTTAAGAAGTTCGATTTTCTCTTTCCGGATCTGCAAAACGATCCGAACAACCTACTGCCCGAAAGCCCACAAACGGTTGCAGATCTCAAACGTTTGGGAGCGTCAATGTTAGACCAGAGTCCGGCAGACGAGCAGAACTCGTCGGTGCCGGCGATCTTTACTTATCTCGGACAGTTCATTGATCATGACATCACATTCGAAGTCACATCGGGTGATCTGACAACCATCAACGATCCCAACCTTGCTCCGCTATCGCTCGCGGACATTCGCGACAAGATCCGAAACACTCGGAGTGCCACGCTTGATCTCGATAGCGTCTACGAAGGACTGGCACCGCGGGACGCCGAAAAGATGCGGGTCGGAACCGTAACCACTCTTGGTCAAACAAATCCACCCGTCGCACGCCCGGCCGGCAAGGATGATAAAAACGATCTTCCGCGGCGCTCCCGGTCGAATGATCCCGCAACCGACCGAGAAGCGCTGATCGGTGATCCGCGAAACGACGAGAACACAATCGTTTCACAGCTCCACACCGCGTTCCTGCGGGCTCACAACGCGATCGTGGACAAGGGCAATGATTTTGTCGCGGCCAGAAAACTTCTGCGTCAGCATTATCAGTGGATCGTCCTGCACGACTTTCTGCCGAAGATCTGCGACCCGAAGATCGTCGAGAAGGTTATCTATGCGAACAAGGTCTTCAAGCCGGAAGATGATTACTTCTTCATGCCGCTCGAATTCACGACCGCAGCCTACCGATTCGGCCACACGATGGTCCGGGCCGAGTATGACTTCAATCTGAACTTCAATCTGACAGGTGCGCCCGGAACTTTCCCGGCATCACTCGAACTACTATTCACATTCACCGCTCTGACCGGCAATCTAGGCGACAACGACACGCTCCCGGATAACTGGATCATCGAGTGGGAACGATTCACGGCGAATGTACAGGCCGTAAACTTCGCACGACGTTTCGACACAAAGCTAGTCGAACCGCTCTTCACGCTTCGCAACTTCCAGGGAATGCCACTTCCGGACGAAGCTCGACTCGCAGTAAGGAATCTTCTGCGGGGATATTTGTTGAGAATGCCGACCGGCCAGGCGGTCGCATCCCAGCTCGGATTCTCGCCACTAACGCCCACCGAGATCCAGACAGCTGCGACCAGTCCGGACCAAGCGACAATCCTCGCCGAAACTGGATTCGACACCAGGACACCACTCTGGTACTACATCCTCGCCGAGGCCGCTCACGTTGGCGGCGAACACCTAGGCCCCGTCGGCAGCACCATCGTCGCCGACGTCCTAGTCGGCCTCATCCGCCGCAGCGAAGACTCCGTTCTCGCCGATGCAACCTTCAAACCAACGCTCGGCCCCGAACCCGACAAATTCGCCATCGCCGACCTACTCCGCCTCGCCGACGTACTACAATAACCACTCGGTCGCGGGATTGTTTCGGATATGAAAAGAAGAGCCTAGGTTCAACCCAGGCTCTTCGCACTCAGTACTGATATCGGTTCCGAAAGACGATGACGGATAGAAAAGAACTTGAATTGGATTCCTCAGACGCCCCCGAGTAAAAATGGAGATCGTCGCCGACGACTCGAAGGATTCCCTTGGTAGAATCCGCCCGATCCTTCATTCGAATAGCCCCAATTCATTTTTCGCTGGACAGTAGCACGATGGAACCTATCCGTCGAAACAAAGGGATTTATTGCGCGAATGAGTCGTAAATGAAACTACGGTGTAGGAATCCTGAAGCTCTGGATGCGCTGGTTCAGATAACTACCCTTCTCGCTCGGAAGATTGGATACGAAGCGTGTAACCGTTATACCGACGCTTTCGAGAAACTTTGTGCGACGTGCCTGCTTTCTTCGCGTGACTGATTTTCGGGCGAATCGGGGCGTTAGAAGATAAGTAACCCCGAACGCGAAAGAAATTGTCGAGATTCGGCAATACATATAGAACTCATTCCCGACGCCCTTAGAGGAGGCAACACAAATGGCGACCACGACTAAGAAGAAACCTTCGACGGCGAAGCCGAAGTCTTCGACTAAGAGGACCGTGACTAAACGAACGCCAGAGGCGATACCTAGCTTTCCCGATTACTGTTCGGTACCGATCGTTCCGAAGAAGATCCCGAAGATAAGTATGTCGCCCGGCCGGCTGGAGCTGGTCCTGGGGTTGAAGGATCGATGGGTGAACGGCACGACACTGCATTATTTTTTCTTTGACAAGCCTACCGACGGCCGGAACGTACGGTTCAATGACGGTTCGACCATGTTTCGCACGTGGAGAACCGGAAAGGCGGAGATGGATGTGGTGCGGAAGGCGTTCAAGGTATGGACGGACGTCGGGATCGGGCTGCGATTCGTCGAGGTCGATCAGCGGGAGGATGCGGAGATCCGGATCGGTTTCGAACGCGGCGATGGAGCATGGTCATTTCTCGGCCGCGAGATCATCGATCTACCCGGCCTTGGCGTTAACGACCGCACGATGAATTTCGGCTGGGATCTAACCCGTCGCCCTGAAGAGATCGACACCGCGATTCATGAGATCGGGCATACGCTCGGGTTTGAACACGAGCAGCAGAATCCGATCGGCGGTATTGAGTGGGATGTGGAGGCGGTCGTTGCGGCCCTCGCGAAACCGCCGAACGAGTGGGATCGCGAAACGACCTTTCACAACATCATTCGAAAGATTTCGCCTGATGCGGTTCAGGCGTCGGAGTGGGATCCGAATTCGGTCATGCATTATCCATTCGAGCCCGGCCTCATCCTTCGGCCCGAGGAATTTCGGCTCAATGGCATTAATCCCGCAGGTGGCCTATCTGCACGGGACAAGGTCTGGATCAAGACCTTTTATCCCCCGCTGCCTGATTCTTCGATGGATTCGCTGAAGCCTGCCGAGTCGACGAAGCTCGACATGGCTCCTGGTCAGCAGAAGAACTTCGTCATTCAGCCGTCAAGCACTCGCTCATATAAGTTTCAAACCTTCGGGCCGTCCGATCTCGTCATGGTGTTGTTTGAGCAGGACGGAAGAGAACTTCGCTACGTAGCAGGCAATGACGATTCGGGAACAGACGAGAACGCAACGTTGGAGCAGAAGCTTTTTAGCGGACGCAAGTACGTTCTTCGCGTGCGGCTCACGCATTCGGAACGTCCGGATGAGACCGCGATCATGATGTGGTAGCGACATCGAGGCAGACGGATGGCGAAGAAGAAAGAGATCAAGAGACACCCGATGGTGGGCTGGTACGATCCCGGCCAACTAGCTCAAACGGGTTACGAGGTGATCGTATCCGCGATGTTCGGCAAACACGCCGATAAGCGGATCATCCAGGCGATCTCGGAGACCGGTAGCGGTAAACCGCGACTTTTTCACGAGATCACGGGATTCGATGACCAGGAGTTCTGGTTCGATTACGTCTCAGATGTCGCCGACGGGTTCGATCCGACTTACACGGTCGCCTATCACATCACTCGGCCGCATCTCCGCGTCGCGACTCGGGACACGAAATTAGAGGGTGAGATAACCAAACGCGGCAACCTGATCGTGTTCGGCGGTGATGAAGTTTATCCGACGGCAAGTCCCGATGCGTATAATGAACGGTTAAAGGATCCATATAACACTGCCTTTCCTACGCCAGCTCCCGCCCGGCGTGCGAAAGCCACGGAACCGGCACCCTTAGCCTTCGCGATTCCGGGCAATCACGACTGGTACGATAGCCTCGCCGGGTTCATGAATCTGTTCTGCCGCGGGAAGCATTTCTGCGGCTGGCAGACCCAGCAAACCAGAAGCTATTTTGCGGTCAAGCTACCACGCGGCTGGTGGTTGTTCGGGACGGACATGCAGCTGTCCTCGTCGCTCGACGATCCGCAGATGGATTTCTTTAGGAAGATTGTCGCTGAACACATGGGACCGGACGATCGCATCATCTTGTGCAACGCCGAACCGTACTGGATCACCGACAAGATGTATCGGAACGATCCGAATTACAACAATCGCAACATGGGGTTTTTCGAGGGTCATGTTCTCGATCACCGTGTGGCGATAAATGTCGGGGGCGATCGTCACTACTACCGTCGACATGAAGAGATCTCCAACAACGGTAAGCCCATCACTGCGACATCAAAGATCCAAAAGTTTGTCGCAGGCGGCGGCGGAGCGTTTCTTCATCCCACCCATCGTGAAGACGTTGACGAGGTCGGACGGGATCACGTGTATGAATTGAAGGCGAGTTTTCCCGATCAAAAAACATCGTTTTGGCTGACGTTTTGGAATCTTATATTTCCCGTTTTCAATCTGAAGTTTGGGTTTGTTACGGCGATTCTATACACATTGACCGCGCAAGCATTCCAGGCGGACTTGAGTAAGTTCGAATTGTCGCAGTATCCGCAAGCGATCGCTGCCGTTCTTCACGACGTCGCCTACGAACCGATCGCGACATTCTGGACAGTGTTGCTCATCGCAGCTATCTGCTTCTTCACCGACACACACTCGAAATACTTTCGGCTCTTTATGGGGCCGCTCCACGCTCTGTTGCATTTCGTTGCTGTGTTCGGACTCGGGTGGGCAGCGGCCTATTGGTTCGCGGATTTCGCACCGCTCTGGAGTTTTCTAGCCTCGCTCGCCCTTGTCGCGGGAGGCGGACACATCATCGGATCGTTCCTTATGGGCTGGTACCTGCTTGCCGGACTCAACATCTTCGGCGTGCATCACAACGAAGCGTTCTCGGCATTCAAGAGCAAAGACTATAAGAATTTTCTTCGTTTCCGCATCGACGAGGACGGTACCTTGACTATCTTCCCGATCGGTATCGAACGAGCGGTAACGGAGTGGGACAAGGGTGAAACGGAGATGGGTGAACCAGCTCTAGTGCCGAAGCGGTATCCGTTAGAAGATCCGCACATTCCCATTCTGATCGAGAAGCCGATCGTCTTCGAGAAGCCGGTCTCAACCGCACCTCCACGGCCGCAGAAAGAATTGAAACGACCGGTTTCGACGGACATATCCTTAGAGATGGTGCGAAACCATGTGGTTGACGTATGACAAAACCAGCCGAACATTTTGACGCCGTCGTTGTAGGTTCGGGGTTTGGCGGATCGGTAATGACGTATCGCCTCGCCGAGGCGGGTATGAGCGTTTGTTTGCTCGAACGCGGCCAGGCTTATCCTCCAAACTCTTTCGCTCGCACGCCGTACGATCTCGGCAAGAACTTTTGGGATCCGAGCAAGGGGTTGTACGGCCTATACAATCTTTGGTCGTTCAAGGGCTCCGGAGCTTTGGTCTCCTCGGGCCTCGGCGGCGGTTCGCTCATCTACGCTAACGTTCTGTTGCGAAAGGATCCGAAATGGTTCAAAGAGGACCTACCTGATGGCGGCTATCGCGATTGGCCGGTAACATTCGACGATCTCGAGCCACACTACGAACACGTAGAGCGGATGATGAATGCGCAGCAGTATCCATTCGTCCACAAACCATTCTCCGACGCTCCAAAGGCAACCGCGTGGAAAGAAGCGGGACAGGACGCGTCGGTGGCTGCCGCGAGCGGCAATTGGATGCCCCTGAACCTCGCGGTTTCATTTCGGCCAAAACAGGTCAACCGTCCCGATGAAGACAACCCCGACAATCCGCCGGTAGTCGGATGCCAGCTTGCCGACGAGCGCCAGCATTACCACGAGATCGTCGCCGATCGCCGAATACCGCGTTCCACGTGTCGCTTGTGCGGTGAATGCGATCTCGGTTGCAATTACGGCAGTAAGAACACGCTCGATCTCACGTATCTCACCGCGGCGATGCATCAACAGAAAAAGCCGGACATCCGGACGCTGTGCGAGGTGAAATCGATCGAGCCTTCGACGGATCCCGAGCGGCGATACAAGGTCGAGTACGTAGTGCACGACCCCGAGTCATTCAGCCTGCTCAAGCCAAAGTGCATTACGGTGACCTGCAGATATCTGGTTCTCGCCGGTGGAACATTTGGCACTCCGTACCTTTTGCTCAAGAATCGCACCGCATTGCCCGGACTAAGCGATCAGCTCGGGCATCGATACTCGGTGAATGGCGACCTTCTCGCATTCATCACGAAAAGCATCCAGGAAAAGAACGGGAAATCTTCCCCACGCCGACTCGACCCGAGCTTTGGTCCGGTGATCACGAGCGCGATCCGATTCGGCGACGCGTTAGATGGAGATGGAGTCGACGGAAGAGGTTTCTATATACAGGACGGTGGACAGCCATATTTCGCGAGCTGGCTTGTCCAAGTCTCCGGACTGCCTGGTTTCATCTCCCGGTCCGCAAAATTCCTGAAGCTTATCGCAAAGTTTCGGCTTGGGATCAGTAACGATGCTGATCTTGGGTCCGAGGTAGCAGAGCTTATCGGGGATGCAAGTGCCGCGATGAGCACTATGCCGATGCTTGCGATGGGTCGTGACCATGCTTCCGGAAAGCTCTTTCTGAATGGCGACTTACTTGATTGCGATTGGTCGATCAAGCAATCACAGGAATACTTCGATCGCCTTAGACGATCCGGCAAACTCATTGCAAAGGCATTAAAGGCCGAGTATCGCGACAATCCTTCGTTCAAATTCAATTTTAATCAGGTCTTGACGGCGCATCCTCTTGGCGGGTGTTCGATGGCGAAATCGATCGAGGAAGGCGTCGTCGATAGTAACTGTGAAGTGTTTGGACATCCTGGAATGTTCATCGTTGACGGATCGGCAATGCCAGGGCCCGTTGGACCAAACCCATCTCTTACGATTGCCGCAATCGCCCACCGGGCCGCCGACTACGTTACCTCCTTGAAAACACCGTAAATATGCCGAGATCTGCACCACTGCCGCGAACGCGAAAGCTGACGATCGTAGCTCAGGACCCAAGCGTTACTGACGCAAAGGGAAAAGTGCTGCTTACCCAGATAGAGATCCCTGCCGAAGACCTCTCTCCGGGTCCGAGAGGTTACCGGGTCCATGTGATAGATTACGACAGCTCGACGGACACCTTCTACGCGCCACCCAGATATGAAGATCCGGTCGATGGAGTCTACTCTGATCCATTCGCAGAGCTCGTCGCAGAAGGCGAGATCTTGAAACTGCTGGAAGATCCCAAATTTCATTCGCAAAATGTATACGCGATCGTCATGCGAACGCTCGCAAGGTTCGAGTTCGCTCTCGGCCGACGCGTCAGCTGGGGCTTCCCCGGCCACCAGCTCTACATCGCTCCGCACGCGTTTGCCGATGCCAATGCCTTCTATTCGGAAAGCGATCAGTGCCTAGCGTTCGGCTACTTCTTTGTTCCGGGAAATACGGATTCAACTGCACCGATCTTCACATGTCTCTCATACGACGTTGTCGCTCACGAAACAACGCATGCCATCCTGGACGGATTGCGAGAACGCTACACAGCGCCATCGTCACCGGAACAAGCGGGCTTTCACGAGGGTTTTGCAGACATTGTTTCGCTCCTCTCCGTGTTCTCGTTAAAAGATGTCGTCAAAGCGGTCTTGCTGAAAGATAAAACGGCCAAAACAGAGCACGTGAATATCGAGAACAAGCGGATCCCCGTCGAGGCGATCACGCGGGAAAATCTCGAATCGTCGATACTTCTAGGTTTGGCCGATCAAATGGGTTCTGCGCTAACCGGAATTCGCGGCAGCGCGCTGCGGCGTTCGGTGCAGATAACTCCGTTAGATCTAGACGCGGACCCCAAGCCGAAATCGTACCTCTCCGAGCCCGAATTCAAAGAACCTCATCGAGCGGGAGAACTCCTCGTAGCAGCAATGATGGAAGCCTTCCTACAGGTTTGGCTCGAACGCCTATATCGATACATCGGGACGAACAACGTGACCGAGGTCGATGTTGCGATCGTCGTGGTAGAAGGTGCGGAGGCCGCGAATCACCTCTTGACGATGGCGATCAGAGGCCTCGATTACATGCCTCCGACCGATATTCGCTTCTCTGACTATTTAACGGCCGTGCTGACGTGCGATCGGGAAACCGTTCCTGATGATTCGAAATATGGATATCGAGACAAGCTCCGCAAGAGCTTTGCGGTTTACGGTATCAAGCCCGCTCTGAGATCCGACAAGGAAGGATACTGGAAGATGGCGGAGGACGGTTTCTGTTATGACCGCACACACTTCGATTCGTTGTTGAGCGATCCGACCGAAGTGTTTCGCTTCATCTGGGATAATCGCAAAAAGCTCGGCCTCGAAGACGACTATGACTACTACGGAAAGGCCTATTTGAAAGTGCAATCGGTTCGTCCATGCATTCGGATCGGGCCGGACGGATTCACCGTTCGTGAAACGGTGGCGGAGTATGTCCAAATGGCGACGCTTAGGTTCGATGAGCTGGATGGAGTAGGAATCACGGAAGTCGAGGCGGAAATACCGGTCGATCAGGATATCACTCTTTACGGCAGCGGTGCGCTGATCTTCGACGAGTACGGCCAGCTTAAATATCACATTAGGAACCGCATCTTCAGCCAGGACAACCAAAAACCGCGGATCGAATATTTGTGGAAGTCCGGCTATTACGCGAACCCAGCATTTACGCAAAGTTTGTTCTCGCGAATGCACCTTAACCGGACGCTGTCGCCAACAACCGACTCAACGGAGGCGTTCTAACCTATGGCCAAGAAACCAAACAAGATCGAGATCCTTCCCTATAACGTCTACTTCGGCGATTGCTTCCTCGTGCTATTCCATTATCAGGATGAATCGCAGAAATCAGTGCTGATCGATTTCGGCAGCACTGGAAAAGGGAAACACGGTCAGGATCCCGATGACGATGCGGACGCCGACGAAACTCTCAAGGAATCGACTGGCGAAAGGCTTCTTCGAGTAGCAAATGACATCAACGAAAGGACTAAAGGAAAAGATACGGAGAAGGAGAAGGGCAAGCTTGATGTCGTCGTAGCGACTCATCGACATAAAGATCACATTTACGGTTTTGGCTTGAAGGCGGCGGGCAAGATCATCCTTGATCTTGATCCGGAGATCGTGATCCAGCCCTGGACGGAAAACCCAAAAGACAATAGGGACCTCTCGAAAGGCCTGCCGCTACTACACGGCGCGGACTTCAGGGAAGGTAGAACGGAACATTTCACCGCCATGCTTGACGACATGCACGACGTCGCCGAGGCGATCGAGGCGGAGGCAAAGAAACTCGGCAACAGCACTCTATTCTCGAAAACCATCAACCAGGCAACTCGCAACCGGATCGTGTTCGCTGCGAACGACAACAAGAAAATTAGGAACAAGGCTGCGGTGGACAATCTTGCGAAAATGCGGAACCCGCATTACGTACACTTCGGGTACGACAAGATCAACTGGGAGAAGATCCTACCGGGGGTAAAGGTTCACATCCTTGGCCCTCCGCTTATCGGTGATGCTCCCGATATGCTCAAAGCAAAAAACAAGCACGACGAGTTCTGGTCATTGATGGCCATGAACAAGTTCTTCTGGGGCGTCCTCGCGGCTACCAACAGCGGCCCTAATCTCGCACGACACGGTCGTCCTCCGATATTCGGAGAGCATCGCGATATCGCGGTCACGAGGCCAGCCAATGTCCGTTGGTTCATTCGGAGGCTCCGCAATCTACGAGCCGATCAACTGCTACAGATCGTCTCGTTCGTAGACCGCGCGCTGAACAATACAAGCGTGATCTTGCTCTTTGAGGTCGGCGATCAAAAGCTGCTTTTCCCCGGTGATGCGCAGATCGAAAACTGGCAGTTCGCTCTGAGCAAGGCAAAGGAGAACAAGGAACTTCGCGATCTTTTAGCGGGAACGACGGTTTACAAGGTTGGCCATCACGGAAGCCGAAACGCCACCCCCAAATCGCTATGGAAGAGCTTCAAGAACAAATCTGACGACGAGATCGATACACGTTTGCAAACAGTGAACTCAACAATGAGGGGCAAACACGGCGAATCGGACGACACAGAAGTTCCGCTGCCGAAAATGGTTACCGCCATGAAGGCGAAAAGCAACTATGTTACGACGGAAGACTTCGAAGACGGGTTTGTCGAGCCGATAACTATTCACGTCAATCATTAGGAGAATGCTATGGCCGATCAGCAGCCACGAGATCCGAGCCGATTTAATCCGTTTTCACGATTTAGGGCATTCCTTCGCCGATCGTTCGGGATCAAGTCCTACTTCGAGTTAGGCAAGATCCGGCCGCCGCTACTGATCTGTTTCGATCACCTTTACAGTGAGTATCGGACTGTCCAACATCGTGTGGAGCAGTTGCCGAACGAGGATTGCGCTTCATTCGTCGAAGACCTGCCAAAGAAGAGGGAGGACGGAACACTTTCCTGGAGCGACCTCTATCATTTTCAGCTGATCCTCGCGGATGTTCTGCCGCCGGAGCAGCTTCGGACGAAGATCCGGCGACTGCGGTTCGACTATAGAAGCGTATCCGGCGAGAAAGAGTTTGACGATTACATGGCATCCAAGCCGCCCGATCTACAATCTCCGCCGCAACATACGGAAGATCAGAGTGAAGCTCATTACGTAAGACTTCTCCGCGACGATCTTAAGGATCTGCTCGGTCGAATGTATCTCGAGTACGCAATTCTGCCAGTACGCGAGGAGCGCCTCACAGATCTGACGTGGGTAGCGGCACGGCTCTGTCTGTTCTCATTGCTTGCGTTGCTCGGGATACTAGGGATTCTCTTCTTCGTTCCGTTGTTCGAGATAGTATTTACTGCTGACGGGAGCACGATCGGACAGCGGTTCACACGCCTGAGCTACTCGGGGCGGCTATCTTCGCTCACGATTTTCGTAGTTGTTATCTCGGGAGCGATGGGCGGATTTGTGAGCGCCTTGCAACGCATTCAGGCCCCGCGAACTGAGGGCGATTCCGTCTACAATCTTTCGTTACTTTTCCATGGTTCTTACTCGGTATTCGTCGCTCCGATTACGGGTGGTATCTTTGCGATAGTTCTGTACCTGCTATTTACCTCGGGAACTCTAGAGGGCACATTTTTCCCAAAGATGTTCACACCTATCGGGAGATTTACCGACGCCAAGCTGGAGCATGCTCCGACACCAACACCCACTCCGAAGCCGTCCTCCACAATAACGCCATCCCCGTCGCCGATCCCAGCGGGTAGTCCGACCCCGAACGAACCGGTCATCTCTACACCTACGTCGCCGACCGACACCCCGAACACGAACGGATCGCCTTCACCGAGCCCCGCCGGATCATCGTCACCTTCACCACCACCCGACGCACGCCCCACGCCGATTCCGCAACCCGTGCCGCTCCAAGGAATTAACGTATTCGAATTCCTTGCACAGTCTGGGCCCGCGAGCGGCGAGGCCTACGCGCTGTTGATCGTGTGGTGTTTTATTGCAGGTTTTGCGGAGCGATTTGTCCCCGACGCGCTGGACCGTCTGATCTCGACCGGGAAGGGAGCAAAGAAGTAGTTATCTATGTTAGGCGTTTCGAAACCTTCTCCACTTCACGCCATACGCGGAGTAAGTTGCCGCCCCGGATCGTTTGCTCCGTCTAGACCTCGACGAAATCGATGTCCTCACCGCGTTCGACTACATGCACATTTCTCAGGGAGATGTAAAGGTAACCGTCGATGTTGTCGACCCCTGTGACGTCAGGGACGTTGAGCGTGAATTTTATGAGGAGGTCGTGCAGGAGCTCTCCGGACAAATCGCGATCGTAACCGCCAGCGGGATTCCCAGCGAAATATCCGATCGTATCGCTCGATGAATATCTCCTCGAGCCCGACTTCCCGGAGTCAAAGTATGGTTGACCTTCCTCAATATCTCGGAAATTCGTAGTTGGACAGGTGTTAGATAAATCTCACACCTGTTCTGAAGATATAGAGTTTTATAATTCCGCCATCTTCCTTGGGCACCGGAAAATGTTCCCGCAAAAAAAGGAAGTACGCATGGGTACTTCCAATAATTCTGCTTAGGCAGCAGCGGCCAGTAATTTCTCCTCCTTGTTGGACGACGACATGTCGTCATACTCGTGCGTTGCGTCGTGGTCTTCAGTGTCGATCTTAGTGGGAGTAAGTTGTCGAACAGCGTCCCCGCCTGCGGATGAAACACTGATTACCCGTGAACGATCCGCACGTTCGTTCGCAAAGAACTGCCCGAGGCGGGCCGTAACTTCGAATTGCTTTGTCGGCTTTAATGTCTTGAAAGCCGATGTGAATGCGTTCAAGAGCGACCAAAGATTACGCGATCGAAATTCGTTATACGCGGGTTCGAAGTAATATTTATGTACGTCGAACATCCGGTGCCGGGGCACGCCGCGCAGACCGCGATCCAGAAAGGCCCGGTAGATGAACAGCCGCGCGTCATTGTCCGAAAGCCCGAACTCGGTCATGGCTTTCACCTGTTCTTTGAGAGTTTCAAAGTTTCGGTGAATCCGGTCGACCGCGATCGAGATCGAATCACGCAGTGAGAAGTTGCTCGTATGCTTGTGCGAAAGCGGAGCGAAATCTCCACTGAACGCCATGTTGTCGCAGACAAAGACTCTGTAGCCTGCGGTCAGTGCGAGACGCATGGATTTGTCGTTTGAATTCCGTAGTCCGATCGAGAACCGCCCCTCGGTAAATTCCGAATTCAGATCCATCACACCGAACATTTTCATTCCGTCTGCGGAGACAGCGTATTCGTCACGCACCACCATCAGGTGGCGGTATGACAGGGCCTCCTCTAACGCCTCGACCACCGCAGTGTGTGCCAGCGGCTGGTGCGTTTTCGTCCCTTCCGGAACAGGAATGTTCTTCAGCTCTTGACGAGCCATCTTCTGCGCTCCGCAGTGCGCCATCAACGTCGATTGAGCGTCGTTCATTTGTATTGTCCTCCTAATTGTTGTTTTGGTTTTGGTTTGAAGTCAGATAAGCCGGACGCAGTCAGCCGTATCGGTAACGCGTCGGTCCTGTTCATCGAGGCGAGTTCTGTAAGCGAATGCTTCAAGTCGGTTGTTGTCCTCGTTCAGAGAGAACTGGACATCGACAACTTCGCCCGAAGGCAGCATGTAACCGATCCAATCATCGCCCACGAACTTGTGAACTTCCAGATAGTGGTCCGCAGCTTTTGCGAAACCGTTCGCAAACGATTTCAGCTCGTAGATCTCGAGGAAGTTAAATAAGTGGCACGGTTCGCCGTCGTTGATCGGTTCCGCGATCTTCGGATGCTCTGGATAGAACGGACAAAGCTGTCGTGCTTGCTCCAGCTCTGCATCCCGTCGGGAGCATGGCTCCAGGGTTATCAAT
>JANNNS010000038.1:0-19186 GCA_031398645.1 Acidobacteriota bacterium | reverse complement strand
GCCTTATCCGCAAATACCTTGTCGACCGGGCCGTCGTTCAAGCGGCTCTTGATCGTAAAGAATCGAGCGAGCAGCCTGTGGCCGCCAAAATTGTCCGGATTGACTTTGATCGCCTGCGAAGCCAACTTTATAGCCCCTTCCAGGTCGCCGGGCGGAAGAGCTACGGCAAGTTCAGCTAATGCGGTAAAGCCTTCGGCTAAGGTTGGATCTAGCTCTATCGCGCTTTCGAACGAAGGCTTGGCAAGGCGCATTTGGCTCGTCTTGCCAGCTTGCGTTTGAAGACGGTAGGACTTCCACATGTACCGCTGCCCTTCCAGCAGCTTTGCCAAGGCAAGTTCACGCCGGACGCGAGGATCAGAGATTTGTGAACTACTCCCCATGTCCGCTTTTAAGCCAGGTGTGGGACTCGCATCAGGCGGTTGGCTGAGTGCCGTGCTCGCGAAAAAGGCACTGACCAGCCCAAACTGAACCAATTTCTTCATACTTCTGCTCTTCCAGGCTCTATTGCCTAAACAAAAAGCGGCCCTCTTAGAACCGCTTCTCAAGAATGGACAAACAATTATGCGAACCGACTTACTTCTCCTGTTTCACGGGCGGAGTTCCGGCAGTCTTAGGCTGTACTGAGGCCTGTTTTTGTGAGATGACCGTGGTCAGGGCCTGAGGTATTTGATTGACCAAAATGTCGCCCTGATTCTCAATTATCTGATCGATCATTTCGAACTTTTCCTCATCAAATTTGCTCGTCATCAGAACGCCATTCTTGTCGATCGTCATTGGATAAATGCCGAAAAGTTGGTTTTTGAAATTCTGGAAGAAGGACACCGACTCAGGCGGAACACAAGTACCGGCCTTTTCCGAAAGCTCCGCCGGGATCTCAGCTCCGATCAGAGCCAGTTGTTCTTTCGACTTCTCTACCCAGGGACTATTAGGGCAGTCACGAATTATCCGCTGAAAATACCTCGCGGCCTGATCTGTTTCTTCCTCTACGAGGTAGGTGTTCGCTAGCTTAAATAAAGCTTCATCCTGGAAGCTGAAGTTCGGATACTTATCCAAGATCTCTCGATATCGTGACTGGGCCCCCTTCAGTCCGCTCTTGCCCTGGCCAACCGACTGCGTGTAGTAGTAGTTCGCGATCAGCAGATTGTGAAGCCCGAGATTGTCTTGTACTTCGTTGAGCCGCTTCTCGGCCTCGGGTCTCAAGATAGAATTTGGATACTGCTGCAAAAGAGCCTTGAGCTTCGCTTCAGCCCTTTTTGCCTTGGTCGCATCGCGATCCGGCAAGCCAACCTGGCGCATTTCCGACTCTGCGATCTTCAGGATCACACGGTCGGCCAAGGGGTGGGTCGGAAAGAAGGTGAGCCAATCCTGATATGAGGCAACGGCCTGGATCAACGAACTGGTGGCTCCTTCCAGATAAAATGAGTCGGCGACGGCGAGCTTCGACATCGGAAGATATGGAGAGTCCGGATAGGTCGTGATGATCGTCTGGAAGAGAAGCCTGCCGACATCGTAGTTCTTTTTGCGGATCTCACGAGTGGCCACGATGAACAATTCGCGGTCGCGTCCAGGCGTCACTCCGCCGATCAATTCCTCGTACTCATCAGTTCCGCCCCCACCAAATATTCCCAGGAATTTTCCCTTTTTCTTCTTTTCACGGGCTTTTCCGACATTAGACTCCGGATTTGCTCGGGCCGCCGCCGTCTCGACCAGTACCGCGTCCGCGCGAGTCTGCAGGTCCGCCACAGACGTTTCTAGCTGATCGACTTCGCTCGCCTCATATTTCTCGGAGCGATCGACCTTTCCTCGCAAACTATTTACATCTGATTGCAGCTGCGACGCCTCTTTCTCGATCGATCGCAAGCGATTGATCGGCGTGTCGAGATTCGTCTTATCGTCCTTGGGAGCGTTAGCGTCTTTGGCCTCTTCCTTAAGCACCGAAGCCGAACTTGTCGCAGAACGCCGGATCGTCTCCAGCTTTTGCTTCATTACCTCAAGCCTCGTCGACACTGAACCGTCGCCCGGTTTCGCTTGAGCCGACGCGACACTCGTCGAAATGCTCAAAAGCGCCACCAGAAGAAAAAAGTTTCTTAATTTGGAAAAATGCATAAATTTCTCGGTCAAACCCAAACGGTTGCTCTTTCGATCAGTTCGCGGACTGCCGCGGTGGGCGATGGCTTTCCGTAAATAGCTGAGCCAGCTACAAGAATGTCTGCACCAGCCTCAACAACCTCAAGAATGTTCGAACCATCGATCCCGCCGTCGATCTCGATCTTGGTCGAGAGTCCGCGTTCGTCGATCATTCCTCTCAATCTTCTAACCTTGTCTAACGCCGTCTCGATGAAAGCCTGCCCGCCGAAGCCCGGATTCACCGACATTATCAGCACAAAATCAGCGTATGGCAGGGCTTCTTCTAATGATGACAAAGGCGTTGCCGGATTGATCGCAATTCCTGCCTTGGCGCCCGCTCCGCTGATAGATGTCAGCGTCCGATGCAAATGTGCGTCGGCCTCGACATGAACCGAGACCATGTCAGCTCCGGCCTTCACGAACTGCTCAGCGTATACTCCCGGCTCGCTGATCATCAAATGACAGTCTATCGTCATTGTCGTCGCTTTCCGCAGCGAGCGGACGACGGGAAGTCCGATAGTTATGTTCGGCACAAAATGGCCGTCCATCACATCAACGTGTAAAACTGTGGCACCGCCTTCTTGAACGGCCCTGATCTCGTCCGCCAGCCTGGCAAAATCTGCTGACAGTATCGAAGGTGCAATTTCAAACATTCGCTGATTTTCTTCCACTTTGTTGCAAGGGGCCGACTTTCGGTTGCACCGCCTATCGGGGTCTAGGCTGAGTTCTGACGCGTTGATCGCGCGTCAATGGCTTGGATGGTGTCGCATCCGGTTTCGGGCCCGATGTCGAGGTATTCCTGTTTGGCTTCTCGCTCGGTTCCTTTACGGGATCCTTCTTATCGGGATCGACGGTCTTCCCGTCCGATTTGTCGTTTGAGTTCGAATTTGAATTTGAGTCACTATTGCCTGTGTCGCGCGAGGTGTCTGCCTTCTTTTTCGCATTGGCATTGGTGTTTGCTTTAGGTTTCTTAGGCTTATCGTCGATCATCTCTTTGATCTTGTCCGAATCATCGGTTTCAAGATCCTTAATGAGCGATTTTGGCGTTTCCTCTCCTTCAACTCCAGCCTTACTCACAACAACGAAGATCATCTGCCCGGTCTTGACCGTCTCGCCCGGCTTAGGAAGCTGTTCAAGTACGGTATTCATTTTCTCCGTGCTTGGACGGTCAGCCCGCCGCTTGATCTTGAGTCCAAGCGCAGCAAGCTCCTTTTCACTTTCGAAGAAATCCTTACCGGTGATCTCCGGCACGGCTATTTCCTCTCCCGAAAGGGACATATAGACTACACCGGCCATCGCACCCAAAAAGCATGCTAGCAACACGGCGATTGCAGCCAATTTTCCGATCGCTGAGATCCCGGTCTTTAAAAGTCCCACTGTTAACCCGGCTCCTAAACCTTAATCTGCAATTCTAGCAGTTTTCTACCTTTCAACCAACCCAAACCTCAACGCGACGCCGAAAAGCCGCGATGAAGAATCCGTCAATTCGGTCTCGATGCGGTAGCGTCCGGGCATAACCTTCTACGGTCCTGATCTCGTCAGGAACCTCCAGCCTTGTCTTCTCAAACCCTGCGACCGACGCCAGAAACTTATCGGCAACGGCCTCGTTCTCTTCCCTTTCCAACGAGCAGGTAGAGTAAATAAGCGTTCCGCCTTGCTTAACAGTATTGGATGCACTTTGCAGGATACCGAGTTGTTTCTGAGAAAGTTCAGTAAAGTCTTTGGGCTCAAGTGCATACCTGATCTCCGGGTTATGACGGATGGTTCCCGTGCCCGAACAAGGAGCATCTACCAACACGACGTCGAAGGATTCGTCGGCAAAAGGCAGTGCAACTTCCGCATCGTATCGCAGCACTTGCACGCGGTCTGCACTTTGAACGCTACAATTTGCCCGAAGAAACGCGGTCCTCCGTTCGTTAAGATCGCCAGCAACGAGCAATTCCTCTTCGCCGATGTACCGCATGGCGATTTGCGAAACTTTGCTTCCCGGTGCAGCGCAAACGTCGAGAAACCGGCCGCGTTTTGGCAGCAACACTGAATTTCCGACCAACTGCGACCCTTCATCCTGAAAGTAGATTTCTCCTCGCACCGCGGCTTCGGCGAGCTCAGGCGTGATACCGTCCGATACAAAAGCACCTTTAACGATCGCCGATGGCCTTGAACTCTCAAGGCTCGCCCCACCTCTGACGGTGGGACGGAAACTCAGCTTCGGTTCGTCGTTATTTGCCGCCGCGAGGAGCCGGGTCTCATCTATTCCGAACTCTTCGATCCATTTTTCAATTAGCCAGCGTGGATGTGACGTCTCGACCGAGAGACGCTCAATATCATCTTCATACGATGCGAGGTAGGGTTGCCGAAGAGCCTGCCGTAAGATGGCGTTTACGAACCCCTTAGCCGAAGACTTCTTTGCCCGCTGAACCAGGCTGACGCTCTCATTCACGGCGGAATGGTCTGGAATTTTATCTAGTTCGAAAAGCTGATATAGGCCGAGGCGAAGCGCGATCCTGACCTCTAGATCCAGTCTTTTCCCGCCGGCGAAATGATCGATCTGCCGGTCGAAATACATCTGACCGCGGAGCACGCCCAACGTGAGTCGGTGGCACAATGAGCGGTCTTTTACTGACAGGGTCTGCTCGTTCTCAGACAACAACGCGGAGGAATAGGCTCGTTCGACCTCGATCCGTCTTAGAATGTCAAAAGCAGCGATCCGTGCAGGTGATATGTTCATGCTGCGTTACTTCTCTACGGGCGAATGTCGCATTGAGAGATCAGGGCCGTTTCCCTTTTCTAGCTTTTCGTTGAGTGTTGTCCGTTCATCGAATATGAAACACTCGCCTTGCCAAAGTGTCTCATCCTGAGGAATTTCCTCGAGATACTTCAGGATGCCGCCGCGAAGCTGATAGATCTCCGCGAAACCGCGAGCTTTCATGTACGGGGCAAACTTTTCACAGCGTATCCCGCCGGTGCAGAACATCGCTATCTTCTTGTGCTTCTTCGGGTCTAGTTCGCTCTCAACAAATGCCGGAAGTTCGCTGAATTTTTCGGTTCCAGGATTGACCGCATTCTTGAATGTTCCGGAATGAAACTCATAATCATTCCGGGTGTCCAGAACGAGGATCTCTGGATCTTCGAGCAGCGCATTCCAGTCCTTTGGCTCAACATGTGTGCCGGCTCCAAGAGAGATTTCGACCGGCTTCTTTAGAGTCACGATCTCAGGCTTTACCTTGATCTCATGCTTGCGAAATGGCGATTGCTCGCTAAATGAGACTTTAGGATTGATCTTTGTCGCCAATGTGCTCTCGAGTTCCTTGAGAAAGGGATCGATAGCTTCGGGCATCGCTGATAGGCTGGCATTGAAGCCCTCTTCCGCAATGATGATCGTCCCAAAGACCCTATTGCGGACGAGCATTTCCTTCAGTCTGGCCTTCAGGCCCTGCAGGACCTCAGGTCCACCCAGCGGCTTGAACTCGTAAAAACTGATGATTTGATACTTCTTCGACATCGCTATCAAGCAAACCTCTTTCCGACTTGAAATGATCCGCCATGGATCGCTTCGCTCGCCGCTACCCGACGTTTTCCTTCAAACTGGATCTCATCGATCCCAAGATACGTCCCACCGCCGGCCACCACGATCAGGGTTCCATCAAGATAAACGATCTGGCCCGGAAGGCTGCTTCCGTGCATCGAGTGCTCGACGGGTTTAGCCCGCCAGATCACAATCCGTTTATCTCCAACAAATGTAAAGGAGCCCGGAAAGGGTTGAAAGCCCCTGACCCTGTTCGCAATTTCTGACGCCGGCCGATTCCAGTCTATTCTCCCGTCGTCCTTTTTCATTATCGGTGCGAAACTAGCTTCCTCGTGGCACTGCTGCTCGGGAGCGATCGAATCTAAGCGGGCCAGCGTTTCGATCAACACATCGGAGCCAAGTATCGACAGTCTTTCCATTAAGTCCGGTGCCGTTTCGTCGTTCCCGATCTCTGTCTCCCGTTGAAGCAGGATATTTCCTGTATCTAAGCCGGCATCCATTTTGATCGTAGTAACGCCAGTCCGGCTCTCGCCGTTGGCGATGGCCCAGTTTACCGGAGCAGCACCACGATATTTTGGCAAAAGCGAGAAATGGACGTTGATGGCACCCTTCGGAAACGCTGCGAGGAAGCCATCAGGTAGGATCCTGCCGTACGCGACTACGACCGCTACATCGGCGCCATGTGACGTAAACTCCGCGAGTGCCTCAGGCGTCTTGATCTTAACGGGCTGCCTCACCGAAAGGCCATACTCGATCGCGACTTGTTTTACCGCCGAGAAAATGATTTTATTGCCGCGCCCCGAAGGCCGATCGGGCTGTGCATAAACCGCGAGGACTTCGTGTCCCTCTTCCAAAAGGCGTCGCAGGGAAACTGCGGCAGCCATTGGCGTTCCCATAAAAACGATCTTCATTTCCGCCGTGCCAGCCTCAATGCGTCCGCCATTACATAGAAGATCCAATTCTGTTCCATCGAGCCACGGATCAGATGAGCGTTCACGCCAGCCGCGAATATCGCTACGTCTTCACCGCCGTGCGTTTCTGATCCGAACGGGATGTTCGCTTCCTGCTTATAATCGGGCTGCGTGACCTCGCCATGGGTAAGGGCAGAGCGAGGTGTTCCACGTGCGCCAGGCCCGTTCGCATACCCCAAGGTCGTCATCGGATTCTTGCCGGTATCGAGTTTGGCGGTTTCGTCGTACTCACCGTCATTATCAATTTCGTGGATGAGCCCAAGGATATTGTTGCCGCGGGCCGGATAGCCCTGAATAAATAGAGTATGACTATGATCAGCTGTAACTATGATCAATGTCTCGCTGAGATCCACCTTGCCAAGGGCCGTTCCGACGGCATTCGAGAGTGAGATAGTTTCCGTCAGAGCACGGAACGCATTCCCGTCGTGGTGAGCGTGATCGATCCGGCCGCCTTCAACCATCAAAAAGTATCCTTTCTTGTTACGTGCGAGAACATCTATCGCCTTCGCGGTCATATCCGAAAGCGATGGCTCGCCCGCAGGATCTTTTGCCCGGTCATACTCATACTTCATATGACTTGGCTCAAATAAGCCGAATAAGTGCTTAGTCTTCTTCGCATCGATGGCGTCGAACTGAGCTTTGTTCCAGACAAATGCCGAATCCTTGTATTTCGACGTCCATTCCTTTGGCAGATCTCGGCCGTCCAGGCGATTGCCGCGCTCGGCCGCGTACTCAGGATCACTCAACTCTTTCGGGATAAAGTTCGTCCGGCCGCCGCCCATGGCGACTTCCAAGCCATCGCCGTACTTAAAATCGAGCAACTGGCTTGCAATGTCCGGAAACTTGGCATCCCAGGCTTCTTTTCGACGGTTAAATATTTCAAGATCGGACTCCCAATCGCGACTCGGCGAGTGAGAGTAGCAAGCGGCAGGCGTGGCGTGGGTCAGGCGGGCCGTCGAAACGACTCCAGTCGCGAGCCCGGCCTCTTCGGCATATTCAACCAATGTCTTCGCTTCGTTCCCCTTCACGGATCGATGATCCGACAGGCGAACGTTTTGGTCGACCGAGATCACTCCTTCCTCCGTTTTGACACCCGTCATCATCGCGCTCATTGTCGGGGCCGAGTCGGCCGTCTGCTGGTTGACCTGATAGGTTTTTGACAATGCCGAGAAGGGGAATTCCTCAAAGCTCAGGCGGTTCTCTTCGCCGCTTTCGCCTCTGAGCTGCCCCTCAAGGATACGCGCGGCGGTGAGTGTCGAAACTCCCATTCCGTCGCCGATGAACAAAATGACATTCTTAGCCTTCTTATTCTTGAACCTATATGCCTTCGCCTTATCGATCGCGTTCCAACCGTCCCGCCGCCACATCTCTGGCGACTCGTCGCGTTTAACCGGATAGCGGATCGGCTGTGACTGAGCGATCACTGACGGCGCAAGCAGAGCAAATACCTGTAGATATACGATTACCCGTTGTCTCATTTTCTCTCGCGTAACAAAAAAATCAGTGTTAGACCCTGCGAGATCTAACACTTGCTCCAACCCGTAGCGAATAGCGGCTAGTACCCGCAATGATAGTTCGATCCTTCAAAGGCAAGTACCCACTTCCCGGCCTCGCGCCGATAAGCGTTGAAGCCCGCACCCTCGAAGGATTGAATGTAAGTGAAAACCTCGGCGACGCCGTCGTCGTCCACATCAAAAACATCTAACAGGCGCTCATGATAAACACCCTCATCGATAGATTTGATCTCGCCGCTCATTACCTCTTTCTGATCGACTCTCTTAAATTCCTTATATCCAAGAATATAAGAACCATCGGAGCCTTTCTCAGCAACAAAAAACAACAGGGCTCGCTCTGTGAGGCTCGTATCTACCCAGAAACTCCCGACCATTTCCGCACTCCCGTCGGAATCGACATCGAGTGCCGTGAGGTTCTGGTATTTCAGGTTCTTCGCCTGTCCTGCGGTCACCTTGTTAGCGATCAATTCCGCACGTACGAGAGCTTCTATCTCGGTCCGCTCGGCGGCGGTAGGCAGCCTTCTCATACCGCTGCCCTTCTTTGTCGACGGAACATTGGTCGCGAGCGCCATCACGTTTCCTTTCAGTTTCGCCTTTGCCGAGACGACGGAAACCTGCGCCATATTGGCCGAACACTCCGCTTTCGGGTCAGAACTCCTAACGGTAACGGTACCGGCATTCGCCCCGCCGAAGATGAGACCGTACGCTCCGCCAGCTCTATAGTACGACCGATTGAAGGCCGCCAGCCGTTCGGCGTCTTCTCCGCCGCTGACCGGTTGCAGCAATTTCCCCTTCTCAACGTAGGCGATAGGCTCGACGGTCTTTCCGTCAGAAATTACCGCAAAAATGATCGGATTTGCCTTCGGCAAAGGCCTGGGCCTTGGTTTTTGGGCATTTGTAATTCCGTTCGAAATAGCCAGCACGGCGAGTGCCAACAAGGCCTTCTTTCCAATCGTCATATTTTAGGGATCAAACCTTCTGAGATACCAATTTGCCTTGCATAAACTGCAGCAAATACTCGCGGCCGCCCGCCTTCGAATCAGTTCCGCTCATGTTAAACCCGCCAAAGGGGTGAGCACCAACCAGAGCTCCTGTGCACTTACGGTTTAGGTACAGATTTCCAACATGGAACTCATTGCGCGCCCTTTCGAGATTTCCCTGGTCGGTGGAATAGACTGCTCCGGTCAGGCCAAACTCCGTGTCGTTGGCGATCTCAAGAGCGTGATCGAAATCGCGCGCTTTGATGACGGCAAGAACCGGTGCAAAGATTTCCTCCTGTTCGATCGTCGCCCCCGGCTGCACATTCTTGATGACCGTCGGCTGTATAAAATAGCCGTTAGAATCATCGCCAGTTCCGCCGGCAACAAGCTCTCCGCCTTCATCAATGCCCTTCTGGATATAACCGAGCGTCTTTTCAAATGAGCGTTGGTTGATCACAGCCGCGACATTCGTATCACCGTCGGTCGGCATTCCAACCTTAAGTTCTTTCGTTAGAGTGACTACTTTATCAACTACCTCGTCATAGACTTTTGCATCAACGATCAAGCGCGAGCAAGCCGAGCATTTCTGGCCCTGAAAACCAAATGCCGCGGAGACGGCACCGGCCGCCGCTGAATCGAGATCAGCGTCGTCAGCGACCACTATCGCGTCCTTTCCGCCCATCTCTGCGACCACACGCTTGATCCATATCTGTCCGTCGCGTGCTTTCGCCGCTTGCTCGTTGATGTGCAGCCCCACGCCTTTAGAACCGGTGAACGAGATGAACCTCGTTTTCGGGTGCGTCACCATCGCTTCGCCGGTCTCCACGCTTCCCGTCAAGAAATTTATGACGCCCGGCGGCAATCCTACTTCCTCGACCAGTTCAATAAACTTAGCAGCAATGGTCGGCGAGTCGGACGAAGGCTTCAAAACCACCGTGTTACCTGTGACGACCGCAGCCATTGTCATTCCCGCCATAATAGCCAATGGGAAATTCCACGGCGGAATGATAGCACCTACTCCCAGCGGTATGTACTCGAGACGATTGTCCTCACCGGGAACTTTAGTTATCGGCTGGCGTTCCGACCAACGCAGCATCTCGCGTCCATAAAACTCAAGGAAGTCGATCGCCTCGGCGGTGTCGCCGTCTGCTTCCGCCCAGGTTTTCGAGACTTCGTAGACCATCCATGCCGAAAACTCGTGCTTACGCTCACGCATTATTGCGGCCATCTTGAAGAGGTACGCCGCACGGTCGGCGGGCGACACATTTTTCCAGGTCTTAAAAGCATGTGACGCAGCATCTATGGCTTTGTCGACCAGAGATGTATCGGTATCGAGCTCGGAAAACACACCCACAACCTCGGTCTTATTCGCCGGGCTGTAGCTCTCGAACTTACTGTCGAGGATCACTTTTTGCCCATTAATTACTGCGGGATATTCCCGGCCAAGTTCGCTCTTTACCTTTTCCAATGCCGCCTGCATCGCCGCCGCATTCTCCGGCGTAGCAAAATCGGTAAACGGCTCGTTCTTAAATTCATCCATCACACGTTGTGTTTGCATATGCTGTCCTATCGAAATCTCGCTTTCTATTCCTGAGCAGTCCCAAACCAATGCCTGTCAGATTCAGTCCGACCCCTAAAATTGGTGAAATAAAATTATGCAGAATATAGGTGGTTCCAAGGTCTCGAATTATATAGTTGTAAAAATAGTCGATCTCTTCGCGCTGTAGAGAAGCGAACAAAAACACTGAAGTAAAAGTCGGAAAAACCAGCCAAAGCGAGCCCAACCACCAGCGCCAAAAACCGAGAAGTAAGCCGATTACGCCCAAAGCGACGAAAAACATATACATCGCACTAACATCTACAACCTCGATCTCAAGAAGAAAAAGCAATGTATGCATGTTCTCTAATAAAGACGAACTTATACAGTTTCGAATGCCAATTCCCGTGGAACGGGTAGTGGTTTACCGTCTTCCTTAAAAATCTGGATGACTTCCTCAACCGCCTGATTTAACTCGACAAAAACCTTTAGGGGATCTTTACCGTGGACGCCACCGTACATAAGCTCCGGGCACATTCCGATGAAGCACCCATCCTCATCACTCCAATAAACAATTCTTTTGTAAAGGTCGATTTCTTTTCTCACTTACTCTTTACCTCTCTGATCGCATCCTCAACCTGTTTTGTCTGGTAATGTTGTGCATCATTGCCTTTCTTGCCGGAAATGGTAACGATCTTCGAACACAGAGGATGAAAATAGTTTCGATGGCTTCCCTTTCCACCTCTCTCCGAGAAACCATTCCTTACTAGTTCGTCGATCAACGCCTTAACCTTTGGAGGCATACTTATCTATACTTTTGAGCATTCAACTCCTGCAGGTCCCACTCATCCAGAAGCTCCGGCATGACAGGTTCGCGGTCCTCCTGCCAGGCTAGAACGAACCGCGGTTCCTGGGTGTCGCTAAGGTGTTTGACATAGCTCAATATCAACTTCCAACCGGAAAGCAGGTACAAATTCAACTCGCGGATGGAGCGCACCTCTGTCGTCAATTTTGTCTCTTCCATACTCATTCCCACTTCCCCGTTTTTTGTAGGCGTTTGATCTTCCGTTTGGCCATTTCGCGTTTTAGGACGGTCATTCGATCGAGAAATACTATTCCGTCACAGTGGTCGGTCTCGTGCAGAACGCATCTGGCCGCAAGGCCTTCAAGGTCCATCTCGAAATCGTTCCCGGACACGTCCTGAGCCCGAACGATCACTCGCATCTCGCGCTTCACGGTCTGATATAGGCCCGGAAATGATAAGCAGCCTTCGTCACCGACCTGTTCGCCTTCGACGCTAACGATCTCAGGATTAAGGAATGCCAGCTTGTTCGATTCACCGTCTTCGAGCGGCACGTCCATCACGAAAAACCGATTCGATATACCGACCTGCGGGGCGGCCAAGCCAACCCCGCCAGCCGAGTACATCGTCTCAAACATGTCGTCTATTGTCTGCGACAGGCCGTTCGCGAACATTTTGTCCGACACAGGTCTACCAACAGTGAGCAAAACCGGTTCAGGGTAGTGCACGATCTTCAACGGCGGCATAACCTTTAGTTTATCGCAAAGCGAGCGTTTTTTGAACTTAAATTGTGAAATGGAATACGCGATGGCCGATCCGCATCCATACCGCAAACGACATTACTCCCGGCCTTTGTCGACAAAGAGCAAGTTTCTTGTTTTCGTTGATAAAAGTGAGACGAGTGCCCTCGAAACTTGCCGAATTCCTGACGCTCTCGGAGAAAGAGCGGTCTTCAGTAAGGAAGCGGCAGAATTCTACTGCGTCTTCGTAGTGTTTCTTGATTCCCCGCGGGTTGTATGACGGAGCAAAGGAAATAAACGCAGGCTCGAAGTCATCGCCGAGTAGATGCCTTGTTTTTGGAAGCGTTTTTTCTACCTCCCTCAAGCGCTTCCAGACCAGGGACTCGGAGAACTGCTTAACCCCGTCTCTCGCGACAACCGATATTTCGGCGATCTCATCGGCGGTCAGCCCGAAATCCCGACCGACGTCTTCGGGATGCGAATAAAACGCTTCCCGAAATACGGGATCCGTGTAAAGCTTTGCAAGCACATCCTGTTGTTCGCGGAGACTCACTGGAGTTTTCGGGTCTTTGTCTCAACCTTCAGAAGTTCGGTCGTTTCTTCGATCACGCTCGGAATTCCTTCACGGATGGGATCGGTCAAAAGTCGGTCGGTGTCGGGGGCTGCGAGTTCCGGAGTAGCGTTGGGCTTTCTTTCGACTTTCTTGTCCTTGTTTGCTTCGTTATAGATCACATAAACAAGTGTCAGCGCCGCAAACACAAGAAACAGGACAAGGAATAGCCCGAACAGCGGCTGGGCCCCGCCGATCATCAGTTTCGAGACGATCGTATAGATGAGCCAGAAGAACCCGATGACAACAATTGCTCCAAAACCGCCAAATCCGATCTTTCCAAGATTGGTAAAAAATGCGTCCCACTTTCGCGGATCATCTGAGAGATCGCCAAATTGATCTGCGAGGCTGATCACAGTCTCTTCGAGATTCATTCCGCAAGAGCGACAGAACTTCTGTTCGGTGGCATTCCTTTGTCCGCAATTTGGGCAAAACATTCTTCTTTTCGTATGAACCTTCGGGCGATTTCAAGTTCGTCTAAAAGCTCTGAGAAATCGGGAAACTTCTCATCTCGCTCCAAGATCGCGCCTTTTATATCACACCTTACGCATATCTCTTCGAACACATTCCAGATTTCGTCTTCCGTCCGGTTAGAGTGTGCATCTATCAGCCTCTCCCCGTGGCGGTGCGATCCTACGAAATGAAGCTGTACCACGCGTTCCATCGGCAATTGATCAAGGAATCGTCGCCAATCGTACCCATTATTGACCGAGTTGATAAACAGGTTTGTCGCGTCGAGTAACATTCCGCAGTCCGTCTCCTTAAGCAATCTCGATATAAATCGGGGTTCGCTCATCTCTGACGATGGAAACGTCACATCATACGTAATGTTCTCAAGGATCAGCGGAAATGGTATTCGCTCCTTAACCCTCTGAATATTCCCAACAAAAACCTTCAATGCCTCGTCAGTGTAGGGAACCGAAGCTAAGTGCCCGAGCTTGATCCCGTTCGATCTCGTAAAGCAGATGTGATCGCTGAACCACGGCGGACTGATCCTTCCAACCAGCCCGGCTAGTTTATCAAGATAGACCTCATCTACCCCTTCAGCACTTCCTAAAGATAGATCGAGGGAATGCGGAATAAGCGTGAAACTGTCCTGAAGAAGGCTCAGCTCGTCGAGCTTTCCGGGCGTAGCGTCAAGATAATGGTCAGACGTGATCTCGAGAAAGTCGAGCCTGGACTGATTCAGAAAGATATCAGGACGGAGCGGTTCGCGAAAACCGAGCCCAACCCCAAGTTTTGGAAGATCCTCGATCATAGTCTCTTATCCACCGCAGCCGCCGCCGCAGCCACCTCCACAGCCGCTTCCGCAGGAACTTCCGCCGCTGTCGGACCCCGATGAACAACTGCTGGCTCCGCATGCCGAGCCGCATCCGCCGGAATTTGATTCCTGCCGCTGCTGAGCCTTCTCAAAAGCCGTGTTGTAGTTTCCATACGCCGAGCCGGCGAGGATGCCGGAGCCGAAAACACCCACCGAAAGCAGTAGCGGATCGGGGCCCGCGAATGACGCGTTCGGCCCACCGTCCGCGACCAAACCCCGGGCCTGAGATTTGTACTGCAAGCCGTCGAAGGCAGTTTTCAACCGGGCGAGGTAAATATTGCCGAGCTTTGTGACGCGGGGCAGATTCCCGACCGTCAAAAGGATCACCGAACCGATTGCCGCCATGACTATCGTAAAGAAAATGTTGAAGTGCCCGTTAGCGATTGCAGCTAATATCTTATAAATGCCAAGGCCAAGCACGCAGAAAACCACGATCTTCGCATAACGCTTGATCGATCCTGCGTTCTCGGACTTGGTGAGAAGATTTCGGCGTTCTAACTGCGATCGATACTGGGCGAAGAAAGGCTCAAGGCTGTTCACCAAGCCTGTATTTTTCTCAAAGACCTCGCTGGCTTCGCGCCTCGCACCGATCCAATCCATTGCGGTCCGTTCAATATTCGTAAGCCCGCTTGCCGTGACCGAAGCCTGCAAAGGGCGAATTATTGCGGTCTTAGCATCGGTGTCGATCTGGATCGATCCCTTTTGAAATAACGAGAAAATAACGGCACGTGCCCCTTCGTTCGAACCGCCGCGCAGAAACGCGATCTCGAATGGATCCGGTTCGGGCGGGATCGCAGGAATACTGAGTTGTTCGGTTTGGTCTGCGTGGGCTCGGGCGAAAGCGACTCCGATCGCCGAGAAAAGAATGATGAAGCCGTAAAGGACCAGAAATATCGGTCCCTCCATCGTTGCCAGCGGGTTATCAAGCAGAAAGTCCATTCGGAAATTCCTCCTCTAAACCAGTATAACGAAACCGGAGGCAGCCATGTTCTAAATGTTACACAGATTTAACCCGACATTCTGGGAGTCTATTCAGCCGGAATCTTGGCCTTCTCTGCCTTGGCCCATTCACACAGCATTTTCTGCTGATCGGCATTAAGGGCCGCGTCGCGATGGATCCATAGATAGGAAGGCAAAGGCATCGCTCCACCCTCGACCATCTCGCATATTTCTTCTAATTTGTGGATCTTTTTTTTGTTCGTGTAGCTTCCCCATTCGCTAAAATTCAGCTCCCGCCGGCCGTCTTCAATATGACCCGCCAGGAACCACGAGAACGGCGTGATCTGGGAATACCACGGATACAACGTCTTATTCGAATGGCAATCATTGCACGAGCGCGACATGACCATCTGGACCTCGGCCGGCACGAACGCCGCATCTTCTATCGCAGAGCCGGGCACGATCGGCGGATTCGAAAAATTCGGCCTGATGAACTGTATCGCAACGACGAGAAGGAAAAAGACGATGGCAACGATCTTTAGTATTCTTTTCATATTCCTGCAGGCCTTTATATAACGTTTCGAATCATATTAGAATAGCGGTCAGCGAAATGTTCAATCCTGTAGTTATCGCCATTCCGTTTTTTGCTGCGACCATCGCCCTTGAGGCCTGGTGGTCGAACCGTAGTGGAAGGGGCGTTTACGACTCGAAAGACGCCTGGAACAATATTCTTATCGGCTTCGTGAGCGTGGGTTTCGGCCTGTTATTTGGACTGTTCATTTCGGTCATATATTCAACGGCGTACTCGGTCGCGCCGTTCAAGTTTCCTACCGATGCCTGGTGGTCGTGGGTGATCCTCTTCTTTGTAGATGACCTTGCCTACTACTGGTTTCACCGGATCAGCCATGAATCGCGGCTGTTCTGGAATTTTCACGTCGTCCACCATTCAAGCGAAGAATATAACTTAAGCGTCGCTGTCCGCCAGAGCTGGTTCAGCGGACTTCTCCATTGGATATTTTACGCACCTATAATGCTTCTCGGTTTCGCCCCGTGGATGTTCGTTATAATGCATGGCTTCAATCTGATCTATCAATTCTGGATCCATACAAAACTCATCAAGAGGCTCGGAGCGATCGAATGGGTGCTGAACACACCGTCACATCATCGCGTCCATCATGGTGTTAACGAACAATACCTAGATAAGAACTATGCCGGCGTGCTGATAATTTGGGATAGGCTGTTCGGCTCCTTTGTTAGCGAAACCGAAGAACCGAGATACGGTATCGTAAAGCCGATCCAGAGTTTCAATCCGCTTTGGATCAACATTCACGGCTGGGTCGAAATGTGGCAGGAAATGAAGGCCCGCAATTCATTCCAAAGCAAAATACGCTGTTTGTTCGCGTCTCCCAACATGGACCGCTGACAGCCGAAATATGTCCGCGGCCTTCGACTTATGATCAATCGATTACTTTTTGTATCTGTAATGTCTTTTTTTGCCGTCGCCGGTTTTGCGCAAACGGTGAAGATCGCACCAAACGAAAAGACCTATACACGCGTTAAGCCTATTTCCGGTTATAAGAAAACGTTCAAGGTTCGGCGACCGATAGCGACCGCTGCTAACGCCCTGCTTTCAAGAAGGATCACCGCGGCGATCGATCCTGTGAAAGTCCTTGGAATTAACCTTCAGGAGGAGCTTACAGAGAATCAATGGCTTTCGGAAGCCGATTATCAGGAGGTTTTTAATCAGGACGGCATCTTGACAATGATGCTCTGGATGGAAGGGAGTGCTGCCTATACCGATGGCGTAACGAAATATGTCGTGATCGATATTGCCAAAGGCCGGCGCGTTGCCCCGTTGGACGTTTTTGTGGATACCAAATCCCTCATCGCCGCGATCAAGAAGAAACAGGACGCCGAGGTCGCGAAAAGTGTTGCCGAGATCAAAAAGAATCCGGAATGGGCCGCCGATGATGACCCGAAGGCCCTTTTCGAATACACCGATTTCACGGATAAAGATCTTACAAATTTCGCCGTCGATATGGCAGGCGTTGCTTTCTTTTACGATTATGGATTTCCCAACGTAGTAAAGGCCCTCGAACCGGATGGCGAACTCAGATTCTCGTGGGCCGAGATAAGGCCGTTCATCAATCATGACGGTTTGCTAGGAAGGCTCGCTCGCTAATATACTGGTTCGCAGATGAACGAAAGGAAGATAAGGGTCCTGGTAGCAAAACCGGGCCTCGACGGCCACGACCGCGGGGCAAAGGTCATAGCTCGCGCGCTTCGCGACGCGGGAATGGAAGTGATCTATACAGGGCTTAGACAAACGCCGGAGATGATCGCGACGGCCGCTCTGCAGGAAGACGTCGACGCCGTCGGTATATCGATCCTGAGCGGGGCACACCGCACGCTCTGCCCGCGGATCGTCGATCTGCTTCATGCAAACGGCATGGATGACACGCTCGTACTTGTCGGCGGGATCGTCCCGCAAGAAGATATCGCGGCGTTAAAGGAAAAAGGCGTCTCAGAAGTTTTTCTGCCCGGTACCTCGACCGAAGACATAGTCAAATTCATCAACGCCAATGTTCGCACCCAAAACTAGCGATGGGTTATAGGCCCATTCGTCCGCGCATCTGCACGCCCATCAATTTACCCGGAAATGTACCGAAATCCTCGATCTCGATCTCTTTCACTCCATTTTTATCGCGCGATCTGATCCGGGCAGCAGCGATGAACGTACCTTCACCCTTGCCGGTTCGCGGATCGACAAAGATCTCGATATAGCTGAACGGATAGTCCGTCGATCGATATCCGCCGCGGATCTCTCCAAATCCGATCCACCGTGCAAATACTGCTCGGATACGCGTTTTTCCATCTACCTCGTTCACATAAACCGCGTTAACATCACGGCCGACTTGCGGCCCAAGAGCGAAGGAACCGACCTTTTGATCGTCGATCGCCTTCAACAAAGCGTCCTGGCCGTCGTCCTGCAAGATCCCAACCAACCGGTTTATGTCGGCTACCGACGTTTGCCCGGTCAAGCGCAACGTGAAATTCCTCGTCGTCGTTCGTGTATTAAAGCCCGTGCCGTATATCAAAGCTGTCCCGGTAAACGTAACCGCTTCACGCTGAGCGAACCCAACGGTCGACAGTATCGCGATAAATGCAAATAAAAATAATGATCTCATTCCCTTCCTCCTTGAAAGTGCCCTTTAGTTTCAGATATTTGAACAATCTCCAATAATCTGACCTTTACTATCTCTGATGCATTATGCAACAAAATGGGTCACTGCGAATATCGTAAGAATGGTAGGGTTGCAGACACACAGGCCTCGCATTTCATGAAAAAGTAGCAGCGTGAGAGTTTTGGCCCCAGCGTTGTTTCTGTTTGTTTTGGCCGCAACCGGTTACGGTCAGGCGATCTGCGGCCTGTCGATGACCGATCTTCCCTCACTTCATGGTATTCAGCTCGGCACAACACGTCAGGACTTTGATTTCATTTTCGCGGCAGACAGCACGTCTAAGCGAGCACCCAAACCCGACCTGACCAACATTGAAGAGATCTGGACTGGATTCTTCCATGGCCGCCTTGCAAGCGTTGAGTTCGATTACGATCGAAACACCGAATGGAAAAACGTTCGTCAGTTTGCAACTAACCTAGAGCGCCGTCTCAAACTTCCGATCGATTCCTGGGTATTTGTCGGTGAGACGGAGGCGATGATGGTATGCAAAAACTTTAAGGCGGCGATCAGCTCTGTCCGAAACACTTTCAGCCTCACCGACATCCACGCGAAAGCCGCGGCCCAGCAAGAACTGCGTCAACAGCCTGAAGCCATAAGAAAACGCGTTTACTGATCCGTTTCCATCTGGGATCTTCCCGTTGGCAATCCGCAGAGTTTCAGTTACAATTCACTTAACCTGTAAACCCAAAAAAGTAGACTGGTTATTGTACTGTTCAACAAGATATATTTCGAGCTTTAAGGGGAATTTCAACATGAAAAAGATCACAGCTTTGGTATTCGCGTTCACGTTACTCGTCTCGGTACCATTTATCGCAGGTTCGCTTTCCACAGGTGATGCCAGCTTTTCCGCTCAGGCACAAACCGTCAAGACAACTCG
>JANNNS010000033.1:0-3218 GCA_031398645.1 Acidobacteriota bacterium | reverse complement strand
CAGCATCTTGGCGTCCGCGACCCTAAGGATGGTGCCGTTGACCTGGATGCCTAACTCCTGCGAGCGCATCACTGAATCAAGTGCAACGTTCCACGGGACGTCTGTAACGTTGACCGTGACCGGAACCTTCTGCACCGACTTGTCGATGACAAAGTTTATTCCGTACTGCTCCGTGATGTAGTTAAGAATGTCGCGAACGTCGGCATTAACAACGTTAAGATTGATCGGCTCACCGCGAAAACCGGGATCGCCGTAACGGCGTCCCTGCGATTGCGAATCAGTTCTCTGAGCCGCGACCGAGAGCACCATTGTGCTTAGTAGAATAAGAGCGATAACCGCCTTTTTGCCGATACCGCTGAAGATTTGAAGAGAAGTCATGTTTCCTCCGTTACAAGAATCATCCGTGCCCTATTTGGACGGTGGGCGATTGGATCTATTGAGTTGCTGCGTATTTTCTGAGCGGCGGCCCGATATGCACCCGCATCATGAAACTGGCTGGATACTTAGTTTTTCCGGGCGACTTTGACCGGCTTTTTAGCGCCTTTCTTTTCCGCTTTTTTAACGTCCGACTCCGGAACCTGGCTGTTCATTTCGTCGAGGGGTGATATTACCGGAGCAGGTGCTCCTCTCGGTGCGGCTCCTTCGGCCGGTACAGGCGGCTGATAAGTAGCGATCGTCTCAGGCGGTTTTCCGTCTGCCTGGGCGGGTGCCGTTCCCTGGATCTCCTGCTCAACGCTGTACTTGCGCAGGGTCATGTTCTCGACCGAAGCCACGAACTTGTTATTACCCATCTTTGTGACCTTGCGGAAAACAAGACGGTTCTCCTCCACCGCTACAAGCTGTCCGTCAAAGAATTTCTCTCCGGGATAGATCGTGTAGGAAAGCTTGATCGGCGTTGCCTCGACCATTGCCGCGTAGCCGCGAGGTGTTTTGAAGATGCCGGTCACGGCCATCTCGCTCAGCGTGAGGACGCTGGTCACCTTCGGAAGCGGTTGGCCATTCAACGCCGCGGTTTCGCGAAGACGCTTGAAGAACTCGATCCGCTGCTCGATGCTCGGTGCAAGGGCCTGTGCGGGTCCGGCTGGCGAAGGCTTTTTGACACCTCCACCTGCTGAAGTCGTCCGGGCGTCTCGGGTGATCGCCCAGCCCGGTTTCTGGAACGGGTCGCGGCCCTGACCGTTGGCGTCGGTAAAGTGGCCGCCGATCAGAATGAGACCGGCAAGGCCTGCGCCCATTGTCAGAAATCGTTTGAGGTTTGATTTATTGATCATTGCTTTATCTCTCTTGTGCGTTGGGACGAGGATCATTTTGCGGCTGGTGCGGCAGCTGGTGGCGGAGCAGGCTGACCCGGGGCCGCAGGTGTGCAAGGCGGCTGGCCAGGAACGGCCGGCTGGCCCGGTACGCAAGGTTTGGATGCCGGCTTATTCAGTGCTTCCGGATCAGCGTAATACGCTTTTAGGATGAAACGGGCGTTCACCGTTTTGTCGGGCGTCTGCTTATCCAGCTGATTGATCATGAAGTTGGATATAGAAACGATTCGCGGCAGCTTCGCCATTTTGTCGAAGAACCCTCGGAGGTTTGTGAAATTACTCGTAACTTCGACCTCGACCGCCTTTGCGGTGATCATTTCCTGCTGCGAGTCATCCTTGGGTGAAAAGCGCATCACCACCATTCTAGAATCCTTCGCCGTATCCTGAAGGCCCTGAAGGACGTTAGTGATCTCACGCTGCTCGGGCAGAAGGACCTTTAGCTCTTCGTACTCAGTCGCCTTGCTGGCATAGAGAGCACGAAATTCGTTGATCCGCTGTGTGGCGATGCGGGCCGCTTCGTTCTTGGCTTTGAGCTGCGACACCTGATCGGTAAGCGTCTGTGTTTCGGCCCGCGTGGTGCTGGTCACTGTGTAGTAGACGCCGAAGTAGTAGAGGACGGCTGCTACGCTGACCAGAAGCAGGAGCTGAAAGTACCATTTCAGATTTTTGATTTTCTCTAACATTGTAGTTTCCTTCTGTTTTGTGAGATCGGGTTCGCGGCTAGTTCTTTGCTACCTGTACAGGTGCTGCGGCAGGATTTGCGGCTGGGGCTGCTCCCGGTGCAGAAGCGGTCTGCGGAGTCATGCCCGGAGCTCCCGAAGCTTTGGCAGGATTGTAGCTCGTGGTGATGGTAAAGTTTACGACCTGCACCTTTCCGGCGTCAGGATTCGTCGTCACAGCCGCCTGCTGATTCTGGACTTCCTGTCGCTGTGTATCGATGCTGAGGTCTTTGAAGAGGTCGTTCGAGAATTCGAGGCTGCGACCGAACTGGGTCACCGCCGATTCATCCGGCGAATTTCCCTTGATCGTGATCTTGCCGTCTTTCTCTTCGACGCTTTGAAGGTAAAGTCCGGGTACCATCGAGATGCGTTCACGCATTGCTTCGAGTACGGCAAGCGGGCCTCCCTGTGAAGAGCGAAGGGTCTTGATCGCTTCTATTCTGGCGTCGATCGACGCGATCTTGTCCTCAAGCTCCTTCTGTTCCTTCATTACAACTTCGAGTTCCGCGGCTATCTGCTTCTGCTCTTCAAGCTGTCGCTGAGCGTCGGCCTTTGCCATCTGGGTGCTTATGATGTCCCATCCCGCAACGGCGACGAGCAGAAATGCGACCGCGAGCGACATCAGCAAGAGCCGTGATGTCGGGCTCGCGACCTTTCGGTCAACGGCTACAACGGCTCCGCCCTGTCTTTCGGTAACTGAGTTAAGTAGATTGATCTTGATCATTTTAGTTAAACTCCCCTCATTGCCAGACCAACAGCAACGGCCATTTCGGGCATGATTTCGCTCATGTAGTCAGGGTCGAACTTTCGTGAATCCACCTTGATATTGCGGAACGGGTCCATTACTTCCACTGGCAGTTCGAGGCGGGCTGAAAGATCGTGGGCAAGGCCCTGAAGTTTCGATCCGCCGCCCGAGATGAGTATCTTTTGCACGACGGTGTGATTGTCTTCAGAAGTAGCCCGGTAAAAATCGAATGTCTTCTGGATCTCCATCGCAACCAACTCGGTGACGTTGTTCATCAGCGGCTCGATCGATTTTTCCTCGATGCCTTCGACGGCGTGGCTCACACCGCGCTTGACCGCTTCTGCTTGCTGGAAGGTGAGGCCGAGGTTACGCTGCAGCACGTCAGTGAACTGGCTGCCGCCTACTGTGATATCTCGGGTAAACAAGGAACGGGTACCCTTGATG
>JANNNS010000299.1:0-32672 GCA_031398645.1 Acidobacteriota bacterium | reverse complement strand
GGAAGGTTCAGCGTTGATCGAGGTAGGCGGTACGAAAGTGATCTGTACCGCGTCGGTCGAGGAACGTGTGCCAATGTTTCTACGCAACAAGGGCACGGGATGGGTAACTGCAGAGTATGCGATGCTCCCGCGTGCGACCAGCACCCGCACTCAGCGAGAAACCCAGCGGCCCGCCGGCCGGACGCAAGAGATCCAGCGGCTGATCGGCCGAAGCCTGCGCGCCGTGGTCGATACAAAGCTGCTCGGCGAGCGTCAGATCTTTCTTGATTGCGATGTTATTCAGGCAGATGGCGGAACGCGTTGTGCTTCGATCACCGGAGCGTATGTCGCACTCGCCTTGGCGTGCCGCAAACTCGTCAAACAGGCGACCATCAAGACCAATCCGATCCTGAGTGAGGTAGCTGCCGTGAGCGTCGGGATCGTCGAGGGGACGGCCGTCCTCGACCTCGCCTACATCGAAGATTCGAGTGCTGATGTAGATATGAACATCGTATGCACCGGAGCCGGAAAATTCATCGAGCTGCAGGGAACCGCAGAACGCGAGCCATTCTCACGCGAGCAAATGGATGAGATGCTGATACTCGCCGAAACGGGGATCAACAAGCTTTTCGAAATACAGCGAAATGCCTTGGCCTAGTATGTTGTCTTCGCGGCTTTCCGCAGGATAGACCCAGGCAAATTACCGGTCACCTTCTCGCCGTCCCAAACGCGAACACCGTTTACGAAGACGCCTTTAATGCCCGTAGAAAAAACCTGCGGTTCGCTGAAGGTCGCGCGGTCGATGACCGTGCCCGGGTCAAATAATACGAGGTCAGCCCGCATTCCTTTTTTTATCGATCCTCGATCTTTAAGCCCAAGTCGAGCTGCTGGCATTGCCGACGATTTCCGCACAGCATCCTCAAGACTGAACCATTTGTTCTCGCGAGAAAACTTTCCCAGGACTCGCGTGAAAGTGCCGGTTCCGCGCGGATGCCGGCTTCCGATACCGCCATCGCTTGAGGCCATGACCCAAGGCTGCGTATAGAAGGCCTTGACGTCGTCCTCGTTCATTGAATTGCAGACTACACCGGCGCCGCCAGCCTTTACGATCTCGATATACAGATCGACCGGGGAGATGTTCTTCGAGGTCGCGATATCGGCCATCGTTCTCATCTCATACGTCCGATTCGCTGCATGGCTGGTGATCAACACCTTGTCAGGGCCGCCCACATTGTTCAGTCCTTTTTCAACCTCGGCTCGATCGTCATGCTTTCGGCTCGGAACAAGGACCGTGATGGTCGAGGCCCACGCAGTATATGGATAGGCATCTGCCGTAATATCAAAGCCGGCTTTTCTTGTTTCCTCGATCAAAGCGATAGCCTCGGCGGATTTGCCCCACACATTTCGATTGCCCATCTTGATGTGCGAGATATGCACCGGGATCTTCGCCTCCCGGCCGATGTGGATCGATTCGCGAAGAGCGTTCAGCATACCTTCCTCTTCGTCGCGCATGTGCGGCATATAGATCCCGCCGTGCCTGGCCGCTACTTTTGCCAGGGCGATCATCTCTTCTGTGGAGGCCGAAAATCCAACGTCGTACTCTAGTCCCGAAGAAAGTCCAAAGGCTCCCTCGGTCATACTCTGTTCAAGAAGCTTCTCCATCTGGGTGATCTCTGCGTCCGTCGCTTTTCGGACAAAATCTTTGTTCATCGCCTGTTCGCGAAGCGTCGCATGGCCAATGAACGCTCCGACGTTGACCGCGACCTTGCCGTCCAGCTTTGCGAAATAGTCCTTCAATGGAAAGGGCGAGCCGCCATCTGGCCCGACTATGACGGTAGTTATTCCTTGAGACACCTGGTTTCCGGCCGTTCCTTCACGCAGCAGTCCGGATTCGGAGTGGTTATGGATATCGATGAATCCGGGAGCGAGCACCAAGCCCGTCGCATCGATGACCTCGTCACTTGACGACGCCTTCAATTTGCCGATCTTAACGATCTTTCCCTCTTTTATCCGCAAGTCAGCGAGGAATCGGGCTTTGCCGGTTCCGTCAATGATCTGAGCATTCTTGATCAGTATCATTCTGGTTTGTCCTGATATCGCAGGAACGGCCTGTAGGGCGAACACCGAAAACAGAAGCAGCGTGACGATTCTTTTTTTGAGCATAGACAGCCAAATGATAATGAAAGACCGCTGTTTCGTCCAACAACCGTCCAACAACCTAGGTCAGGCTTTTGACCAAAGTGCCAACGCGAACCTAGAATCAAACCTTATAACTGGAGACAAAAAACGGTGAACGAGAAACAATTTGCGGGACGATCGGCGATCGTTACTGGTGGAACACGCGGTATCGGAAAAGCGATCGTGCTCGAGCTGGCGCGACGCGGAGCGAATGTCGCTTTCAATTATTCTAAGAGCGCCGAGGAAGCCGAGCTCTTGCGAGCAGAGGTCGAGGCCTTCGGTGTCCAGGCATTCTCGGCCCAATGTGACGTCGCGAACACGGAACTCGTCGCCGGTTACGTCGGCTTGGTCAAGGAAGCGTTCGGCACCGTTGATTTTCTCATTAACAACGCCGGGATCACGCGTGATCAGCTGATCTTGCGGATGAAAGAAGATGATTGGGACGCGGTCATCGACACTAATCTAAAGGGAGCATGGAACTTCTCAAAGGCCGTCCTGCGGCCGATGATGAAGAATGGAAATGGCGGTTCGATCGTTAACATTTCGTCGATCTCTGGCGTCGTGGGCATGCTTGGCCAATCGAACTATTCTGCCTCGAAGGCCGGCATGATCGGGCTCACAAAATCTCTGGCAAAGGAGGTTGCCAGCCGCAACATAACGGTCAATGCGGTTGCCCTGGGTTTGGTCGAAACCGAGATGGCGAGCGAGATGAACGCCGATTACCGTGAAAAGATTCTGTCCCAAATACCGCTTGGCCGCCTCGGAAATGTTCAGGAGGCAGCCGAGATCGTCGCGTTTCTTTTGTCCGACTCTGCCCGCTATATTACCGGTCAGGTAATTCAGGCAGATGGCGGCCTTGCGATGTGATCACATCCATGGACGGTCCGACCGGCCCGATCATTCAACTAAATGTCCCTGGAATATCGCGAAGAGATGGAAGCGGCTGAAGCCGTGCCCGATGAAATGAGGCAGCCGGCCGAAGCTGTTCCCGTCCCTCTATACACTTACGTTCTCCTCATCGCTATAGCGGCGGTCTTTGCTGCCCAACTGTATGCGGGCATGAGTAACGAACGGGCATTTGCGGCGGCGTTCAATAAACCCGAATTTACCCGCGGTGCGTATTGGCTGATCTTGACCGGGGCGACGCTGCACGGATCCATCCTGCATATCCTGATGAATGGCTACGCTCTGTTTAGCTTTGGCCGTCTTATCGAACTGTTGTCTAACCGTGCGCATCTGGCGATCGTCTATCTTCTTTCCGCCATTGGCGGTGGAGTGCTAAGCCTCATCTTCAGGCCGGAAGGTTCGTCGGTAGGTGCTTCGGGTGCTATCGTCGGCTTGCTAACTTATTTAGCCGTTTACGCTTTCCGGCGACGGAAGTTTATCTCGCCCGAGTTTCGCAAGAGTCTGCTTATAAACATCGGGTTTATTCTCGTCTTCGGATTGGTGCTCTTCAGGCAGATCGACAATTTCGGACATATCGGGGGAATGATCGTCGGCGCCGTGTACGGATTCGTCCAGATACCGTCGGATGAGCACGTCGATCCGCGTCAAGCTGGAAGTGCCGTAGAGACGGCAGGCATTGTCTCACTGGGCATTTATCTTGCTGCCTGTGTCTTTAGTATTCTGATAACGCTGGGCGCCGCCTGACCGCTTCTCACACACAAGATCAATGGCCCGCGTAAGAGTCCATCAACACGTCAACCCGCTTTCGCCATACTATCGGCAAACGCCCCAGGCGATCGATGTAAACGCCGTGTTTGCCGACCCGGGCCGTCCGATCCTGCTGGATATAGGTTGTGCCCGCGGCAGGTTTTTGCTACGCATGGCTGAGGTCCGGCCCGATTGGAACTACCTCGGCGTCGAGATACGCGAACCGCTAGTCGATGAGGCAAACAGGCTTGCCGCTGAAGCGGGACTAACCAATCTTCATTATTCATTTTGTAACGCAATGCTTTGGCTCGAACGTCTGGTGGATGGCTTTCCCGCTGGCATTTTGCACGCTGTAACGATCCAGTTTCCCGATCCTTGGTTCAAAAAGAAGCACGCAAAACGCCGGATGGTCAATGAGGAAATGGTCGCTGCGATAGCGAAGCACTTACGGCCGGAAGGAAGTGTTTTTATTCAGACTGATATCGAGGCTCTGGCCAAAGAAATGTTTGCACTATTTCGGGCCGACGGCCGTTTTCAGGAACTCACTCTAGATGCCAATCCATTCGCGGTCCGGACCGAGCGAGAAACGGCCGTCGAGGACAAACTTCTTCCCGTTTACCGAACGTCATTTCTGCGTCGGTGATTCGGACAATAAATGCCCGCAGCGAAACTAGGGCCGCCCGGTAATGCGTATTAGAATAAGGCGAATCCGACAATTTCCGAGACCTTTCCTAATCCAATGAAAAAGATCACTGCTTCATTTTTCTGCATCGCCCTGATCGGCATTCTGGCCTCACTGGTACTGGCTCAGCAATCAAGCGCTCCGCCAAGAGACCTGTGGAGGAACGTCGAGGTGGTCAGGACGACGCATGGCGTTCCGCATATTCGCGCGAAGGACCTTTTGTCGGCGGGCTATGCTCTTGCATGGCTTCAGTGTGAGGATTACGGCCCCGTTACCGCAATGGAAGTGCTCGAGGCCAGCGGGCGAATGGCTTCAGTCGTTGGATATGAGCGGATCGAATCCGACTTTCTGGCACTCCGAGAGCGCGCCAAGACCGCAAAGAATTATCATTCGCTCTCGAAGGATGTTCGGCAGGTTTACGAAGGTTTTGCGGCCGGCGTTAACCGCTACATCGAACTTCATCCGGAGGATTTTCCGGCCGGAATGCCGCGTGATCTGACGGGGATTGACGTCGCGGCGACCGAGGCTGCTCCGCCGCCGCTGCGAAAGATCCGCAGTCTTTTGGCAAGATTGAATCCTGCCGCGGAAAGGCCCGCTGCTCCGCCTTCTCAAGGCAGCGAAGAAGGCGAGGACGACCCTGACGAAGGCTCAAATGCCTGGGCATTTGCACCGAGCCGGACAAAGTCGGGCAAGGCGATCCTACTTCGCAATCCGCACCTTCAATGGACGGCCGGCTATTACGAAGCACACATGACCGTGCCCGGCGTGATCGATTTTTATGGCGACTTCCGCATCGGCGGTCCATTTGCGGTGATCGGCGGTTTCAACAAGGATCTCGGCTTCTCAACGACGAACAATTCGCCTGACCTAGACACGTTCTATTCCTTCGATGTCGATCCTAAATTGCCCGATCATTATCTGCTGGACAGCAAGTCGATACCCTTGACGCGAGAGTCGATAACAGTTCCATTTCGCAATGGCGAAGGAGTTTCGACCGAGACGAGGGAATTTTGGTCGACTCAGTTCGGGCCCGTATTTCATCGGGCGAACGGAAAGGTCTATGTGGCCAAATTCGCGGGCGAAGGCGAATATCGCGGCGGCGAGCAATTCCTGAAGATGATGAGGGCAAAGTCCCTTAAAGAATGGGATGAGGCGATGAAGATGCGGGCCCGCTCAACCTCGTTCTTCACATACGCTGATCGGGTCGGCAATATTCTGCTCCTTTGGAATGCATCGCTTCCGCTTTTACCGCATCCGCCCGGAGAGGATCTCGGTGTGGTCCATGCGTCCAGGACCACTGATGTCTGGACAAAGTTCGTACCCTACGAGGATCTGCCCCGATTCCAGAACCCGCCCGGCGGATATGTCCATAACGAGAATAGTTCGCCGCACTATTCGAACATACGCGTTCCGGTCGAAACAAAGAACAAGTATCCAAATTTTGAAGAGCCCGAACTTTCGCTGCGAAGCCAGCTGGCCCTGCAGCTCATAAATGGCGATGAGAAGTTCAGCCTCGAAGACGTTGTTAAACTAAAGCACAATTATCGGATGCTGCTTGCCGACCGTGTCAAGAACGACCTGATCGCGGCCGTTAAATTGACGAACCCGATCGGCGACGTAGCCGCCGCCGTTGCGATGCTGGAACGCTGGGACAACACCGCGTCAGCCGAAAGCCGCGGATCTTCACTCTTTGAGCTTTGGTGGTATCAGTACTCCGGCCTTCGGCCAAACGTCAATTCGCTCCTTCCCGCAAACCAGCGATTTGCCCGGGTTTGGGACGTAAATGACCCTTACAACACGCCGCGCGGATTGGCAGATACCAACCGGGCGGTCGAGTCATTTGTCTGGGCTGTCGATGAGGTCAAGAAGCGTTACGGAGCCATAGACGTGACGTGGGGCGACGTTCATCGTGTGAGACGCGGCAACGTTGATGCTCCGGTCGGCGGATGCGGCAACGAGCTCGGATGTTTTCGCATTATGGGTTTTACGCGTGACAAGGACGGCAAGCTGGCCGCCACAAGCGGAGACGGCTGGGTTTTTGCAGTTGAGTTTGGCGACACACCGCGAGCTTACTCAGTCCTCGCATACGGCCAAAGCAGGCTGCCGAATTCACCATGGCACTCCGACCAGGCCGAAATGTTCGCAAAAGGTGAAGTGAAAAAGGTCGCCTTTACCGAGAAGGACGTAGCCGCATCAGCGGTTTTGAAGTTCAAGCCCGGCGAGAAGAGAGCACGCTAAGGCCTTATTTCCAGCTTTTTTCTTTTTTGAACCGTTTCACGACCATCCGCCGCCTAAGTTTCGGCAGGTGGTCGATAAACAGCTTTCCGTCGCAGTGGTCGGTCTCGTGCATAAAAGCGCGGGCGGCATAGCCTTCGGCGTCGGCTTCGAACCATTCACCTTTTTCGTTCTGAGCTTTGAGACGGGCTTTCATTGGTCGTACCACTACTGCCGGGACTTTGCCGACTGAAAGACAGCCTTCCGAACTGGACTGCTCGCCCTCAGTGTGAATAATTTCGGGATTCGCAGCGATCAGCTTGATCCCTTCACAGTCCATCACGAACAGCCGCAGATTTAGCCCGATCTGGGGTGCTGCCAGTCCAACGCCCTCGGCGTCGTACATCGTATCGAACATATCGGCACACAATGCGGCAAGTTCGTCGTCGAACTTGCTCACTGGCTGGCCAACTTCGCCTAATACCTTATCTGGGTACTCAGTGATCTTCCTGATCGCCATAAAATGCGTAAAACGGAATCGCCGCGAAAAAGCACAGAGAACACAAAAGGAAGGCGTCTAGTCTTTTGCGTTTTTTGCTCTTTTTTGCGGCAAATCTCTTGGAGTAATTTAACTACCGCGGAATATACCCGCTCCGGGCACCGCGTCTGAACCCGCGTTGTGCGAAAAAGCCCTTTTCTTCGCGGCTTTTGCATTCCCAGCAGACGACCTTTCTTTCGTTGGCGGGCCCGAGCCAGACGTTGTAATGGCTCATTTCACGGTCACACATTTCACAACGCGTGGCTGTTTTTTCCGTGATCTTGGGGTCGGTTGATTCGATCATGTGGAGATTCTATAGCTGAAGCCTGCTGTATTCAATTGAAAAAGGCGGTCGCCGGGCCCGCCTTTTGAAAAACTCGCTTATTTCGAGACGGCTACTCCGGCTGTCCCTTACACGCCGCACCAAATAGCGCGGGTTGCTTGGTGCTGATGATCGGGTAATTTTCCGCTTCTTTATTGATCTCGAGCCACGGTAGATATTCTTCCGGTATCGACATATCCGAGAAGATGGCTTCGACGGGGCATTCCGGGATGCAGGCGTCGCAATCGATGCAGGTGTCCGGATTGATGAGAAGCTTGTCCGGCAGTTCATGGAAAGCTTCCACGGGACACACCGCGGCACAATCAGTGTATTTACATTCAACGCAGGGCTCAGCAACTATATACGTCATTGGGGCGAAAAAGCTCTCCTGTCTGGTCAGAACCAGGAGCCATAGAGGCCCGGTTCTTCTTTAGCTGGTAACAGCAAACTAAAACCGTAATATCCAGAACACAACTTGTCAAATGAGGTTACACAAGTGTTAGAATGCCTGCATTACCAAATCTCAATCAGTTCGTTAAACATAAGGAAAAACAGATGAAAGACATCAAAGCGGAACGCGAATTATCTCTCGATTTTCTTCGCGTGACCGAGGCCGCCGCCATCGAATCTGCCAAGACAATGGGCCAAGGCGACCGTAAACATTCTGACCACGTTGCGGTCGAGGCTATGCGTGAAGTAATGGACACCGTCCCGATGCGCGGCCGCATCGTGATAGGTGAGGGCGAACGTGACGAAGCTCCGATGCTCTACATCGGCGAAGAACTCGGCGGCGGAGCGTTCTCGGCAGAGGCACGCGAGGAATTTCCCGAGGTTGACATCGCCGTCGACCCGCTCGAGGGAACGAACCTTTGCGCACTGGGTGCCAACAACGCCATCGCGGTCCTCGCGGCGGCCGAACGCGGAGGGTTGTTGAACGCCCCCGACATGTACATGGACAAGATCGTTGTCGGCCCGTCATGCCGCGGTTCTGTGGACATAGACGCGCCTGTCGCTGACAATTTAAAGAATATCGCTCGCCGGCTAGGACGTGACGTTGACGACCTGACCGTCATTTGCCTCGATCGGCCACGGCACCGGGAACTGATCGACGCAGTCCGGGCAACCGGGGCAAGGATCCGCCTGATCTCCGATGGCGACCTCTCTGCCGGCATCTCGGCAGCGGTGGCCGGAACCAATATCCACGCCTTGATGGGAATCGGCGGAGCACCTGAGGGCGTTATTACCGCGGCCGCTATGAAGTGCCTCAATGGCGAGATACAGGCAAAACTCGTCTTCGATCCCGAACGTCTGGGCGTCGACCGTTCAAAGGTCCCGCCTCTCGACAAGCTGCTCGAGCGAATCCACAGCATGGGAATAACCGATACCGAAAAGATATATGACACCAACGACCTCGCTCCCGGCAAAAGGGTAATTTTTGCTGCGACGGGCGTCACTGATGGGGCGCTACTGCGCGGAGTCCGCTTTTTCGGAGCCGGAAAGCGAACCCATTCAGTAGTGATGACCACCGAGACAAAAGCGATCCGGTTTGTCGATACCGTTCACGTCGAGGGCGGCCCCGACGCCGTGATCCGGTTCTAGACTAGCTATGGATCTTGCCCGAGTCATTATTTTTACAGGCGATGTCAGGCGAATGGTCGATTTCTACACATCGACTTTTGGCCTTTCGATGATCGGCGAGTTTGACGAGGGCTGGACAGAGGTTAACGCAGGCGCGTGCACGATCGCCTTTCACAAACTCGGCTTCGACGTGGACGGCTCGACCGACGAAGGGGTGAAGCTAGTTTTTGGTACAAAGGACGTTGCCGGCGAAAAGGCAAGGCTCGAATCGCTAGGCATCGAGATGACCGAGATATATAAGTACGGCAATATCGAATTCTGCGATGGCGACGATCCCGACGGCCACCGTTTCCAGATCTCGTCGCGAGGGGTCTAGCATCTGCGGGCCGCCGTCACGATAGAAAATGCTATGACCGACTCAAAACCCTACGTTCTCGATTTCAGCCAGGTCGGCAATACCGACGTCGCGCTTGTGGGCGGAAAGTGTGCCAGCTTGGGCGAGCTTTTTCGCGAACTGACGACTCAGGGCGTCAGGGCAGTGGATGGGTTTTCGACCACGAGCCACGCGTATGAGCTGTTGTTGGAAACGAACGGCCTTCGTAAAAAGCTCCAAAAGCTCCTCAAAGGCTTAGACGTAAACGATCTGAACGAACTAGCCCGTGTCGGCGGCGAGGCACGCGCCCTGATGCTCGAAACACCGTTCCCGGCCGATGTCGAGGCTGCGATCCACACCGCCTACAAGGCTCTCGGCGACCGCATCGGCAAACGGACGTTCGAGGTCGCGGTGCGCTCCTCCGCTACCGCCGAAGACCTGCCCGACGCTTCATTTGCAGGCCAACAGGACACTATCCTCAACGTCCGCGGCGAACAGCGGCTGATCGAGGCGTGTCACGAATGCTATGCATCGCTATGGACCGACCGGGCGATCTCGTACCGCACGGCAAAAGGCTTCGATCATTTCGACGTCGCGCTTTCGATCGGCATACAGCCGATGGTACGGTCGGACATAGCGTGTTCCGGCGTGATGTTCACGCTCGATACCGAAAGCGGATTTCGGGAAGCAGTTGTTATCAACGGTGCCTGGGGCCTAGGCGAAGCGGTCGTGCAGGGAATGGCAACGCCGGACGAATGGATCATCTACAAGCCGACCCTAAAGCTCGGCTTCCGCCCGATCATCACTCGAAAACTTGGCGTGAAAGAAGTAAAAATGGTCTTTGCCGACGACGGGACCGGTACTCAGGTGCGCGATGTAGTCGAGACCCAGCGAAACCGAATGTGTCTTGCCGGATTCGAAGTTTTGCAGCTCGCCCAGTGGGCTTGTGCGATCGAGGATCATTATTCCAAACTCGCCGGCCACCACCAGCCGATGGACATCGAGTGGGCAAAGGACGGCATCACTGGCGAGCTGTTCATTCTTCAAGCACGGCCTGAAACGGTTCACACCCAGAAAGACCAGAACTTCATAGAGACTTATCGCCTGACCGGAAATCACGGTGCACCGCTCGCGACCGGTGTCGCCGTTGGCGAAAAGATCGGACAGGGAACTGCACACGTCCTGCTCGACTCGGCAAAGCTCAATACGTTCAAGGAAGGCGAGATCCTCGTCACGACGATGACCGACCCGGCATGGGAGCCGATCATGAAGCGTGCTTCCGCCATCGTTACAGAACGCGGCGGCCGAACCTGTCACAGTGCTATCATCAGCCGCGAACTTGGCATTCCGTGCATCGTCGGCACTGGCAACGCGACCACGGCTGTAAAAAGCGGCCAGGGGATCACGGTCTCGTGTGCCGAGGGCGATCGCGGCAACATCTATTTCGGTGCCGTCGATTTTGAGATAGACCGCCGCGAGATCACCGACAACGAACGGCCGGAGACCAAGGTCATGATGAACGTTGGCGACCCGGATCACGCGTTCGCGGTATCGCGTTTGCCAAACGACGGCGTCGGCCTGGCCCGGCTTGAGTTCATCATCAACAACCATATAGGCATTCACCCGATGGCTTTGGTGAATTATCCCAACCTCAAAAAACGCACCGATATCGACGCCATTGCCAGGCGAGTTCTAGAAGAAGATCCAAAGGAGTTTTTTGTCCGCTCCGTTGCCGAAGGCGTCGGACGCATTGCGGCCGCGTTTTATCCTAAGCCGGTGATCGTCCGTATGTCAGACTTTAAGTCGAATGAATATGCGATGCTGATCGGCGGTGAGGAATTTGAACCGCACGAAGAAAATCCGATGATCGGTTTTCGCGGAGCATCTCGATATTATGACGACCGCTATAAGGCCGGCTTTAAGCTCGAATGCCTTGCTCTGCTCCGCGTTCGCGAGGATATGGGACTGACCAACGTCACACCGATGATCCCGTTTTGCCGAACCGTCGAGGAAGGGGAAAAAGTCATTGCTCTGATGGCCGAGCATGGCCTCGTTCAGGGCGATAATGGGCTTGAGATATACGCGATGTGTGAACTGCCTGCGAACGTCGTCTTCGCTGACGAGTTCCTCCAGGTTTTTGACGGATATTCCATCGGATCCAATGACCTGACTCAGCTCGCCCTCGGCCTCGACCGTGATTCCGAGATGGTCGCTCATTTATTCGACGAACGTAATGGTGCGGTCGAAAAAATGGTCGCGATGGCAATAGACGCCGCAAAACGCTGCGGCAAAAAGATCGGCATCTGCGGCCAGGCCCCGTCCGACTACCCCGAATTCGCCGAATTCCTAGTCAAACGCGGCATCAACTCGATCTCACTAAACCCCGACACCGTCATCCAAACCACGCATCATATATTAGAGACTGAGAAGTCTCTGGGAGCAGAACATCGTCGGACCGCAAGCGTCCCGCTTGCGTAGTGTTATAATTTGCGGCAACAGAGGAAAATGAAATGCCAATACTAACAGAAGCTGAAACGGTAGAGCAGGCGCTTAAATTGCCCGACGCCAGCCGTGCAAAGCTGGCAGAAAAGCTCATCGCGTCGTTGCCCTCGCCTTTTGTTGACGCAGATGACGATTGGGTAGAGGAGGCGGTGCGCCGAAGCCGCGAAATGGACGAGAACCCGGAGATGTCGTTGACGCATGAGGAGTTTATGGCGTCGTTTGACGAATACCGCCGCAAATGAGGATTCGTTATCACGCCCTCGCGCGAGAAGATATTGCAGAAATCCTGCAATATTATAACGCGGAAGCAGGACATAACGTTGCCGTAGAATTCTTCGAGGAACTTCATAAAAACATTAGGAGGATCGCCGCTAACCCCCAATCGTTCCCAATCGTTCGAGGTATGATCAGACGGTGTTTGCTAGGTCGATTTCCACATCAGATCAATTACGAGATCGTCGGCACCACGGAAGTCAAGATCCTTGTCGTTAAGCATCAACGTCGCAGTCCTGACTTCGGCCTTGATCGTTAGGATGATCCTATGACCGAACCAGCCGAAAGCTATATCCCAGTCGATCTTTCGCTTCGCTTTCGCTCACAGGCGTTTCGGGCATGGGGCGTCACATTGGCGATCGTCTTCGTGTGGGTTTTCGCGATCGTGCTTGCGCCGGTCGCTCTTGAGCTAGGGTGGGCGGTCGCGGGGCCGCTTTACACTTTTTTCAGCTATATTTGCCATCAGATCGGAGAACGCTCGTTCCATTTCGACGGACATCCGCTGGCGGTTTGTTCGCGATGCTTTGGCGTTTATTTTGGTCTTTTTGCCGGCTTGGTCGCGTATCCGCTGTGGCGAAAGATCGATGACGTTGAGCCGCTGCCGCGGATCTGGCTTTTCCTTTCACTCGTTCCTATCGGTATCGACTGGTCGCTGACCATCTTTGGCATCTGGGAAAACAACCATGTTTCACGGTTCATCACTGGCCTCATCCTTGGCGTGGCGTGTGCTACTTACATAGTTCCTGCTGTCGTCGAGATACGCCGAAACATTAGCCTCCGCCGCCGTTCCGCCGCCTCGTGATCAATTGCCGCGTTGCGTAGATAAAATGTTGACACGCGTACGCAACTGCACTAACATCTTTCCGTTGGCCGGATCTTTGAAAGGCGAATGGATATCGAATGGTCGTCCCCAAAAGCCGTGTGTCCCGGACAATTGAGCGAAAAACAGTGCGACAGCGTCACACTTTTTCTGACACCCGCGGGTCATATTCAGAAGCCGGAGCGTGAGCAAGGGCGTATTGCTCAAGTCGGAAGTTAGGTCTTGCTAACGCGCGGGCTTTTTCATCGGGAGATGTGTCGGGCGGGGTGTAAGCAAATGGTGTCGGCGACGGTGTTAGATCGGCTGTGTTACAGGCGTAAGTGTTGCAATCTATAGGGTTACAGCGAAAAGCGTCCCACCGCCCCTATTCCTCTTGGGTTTGGGACACTTTTGGCACTAAACCAAATGGCTGTACCATTTAGGCCATCCCAATCTGGGACACCTGTGAGACAGACACGTGGCTGGCACAAGGATCGGGAGTTTTGATAGGCGGAACAAAGACGAACCTGAACTTTTGTTGACTTATTATCGTAGAAAGAGCAAGATTATTAGGCTGAAATTAATATGGGATTTACACAGGAAAGTGCCGTTGAAAGGGCGAAGCAAGACCTTGCCAAACGGCTTAAACTAAGCGAAAACGACATCAGCGAAGGTTCGGTCTCTAAGGTCGATTTTCCGGATATGTCGCTCGGTGCGCCAGCAAGCGGAGAGATGTCAGCACAGATGATCGCTTCGGGCTGGAAGATCGGCCTGAAAGCGAACGGCAAAAACTACGAATACCGGGCCGATAAATATCAGCTTCGGCTAAAGGATTTTGACGGTTCCAACCACGTCATCGTTTCTTAACTTATAAAGATTCAGGAGTTTTAAGTATGAATCGCAGCAATATTTGGATACGCATCGGCATTGTCGGCATTTTGATCATGACCGCGGCCGTTCTGGGCCAGCTCAGAAGATGGCAGTCAAAGCCTTTCTTTAACGTCGAAGTAGATCATTCAACGGTACAAAAGCCGAAAACCTCGTCGCGTACGGTCAAGGATGCCGAACCCGAGATACTCGTCCGTTTCAAACCGGGCGTAAAGCTGTCTGAGATCAAGAAGATCGCTGGCCGTTACAACGACCGGGTTGAAGACAATGTCGAATCCGTCCAGGGCCTTGTTGCGATAGACGATCTCGACGGTGCGGATCTATCCTCTGTGGTGGCGCAGTACGAGGCGATGACGAATATTGTCGAGTACGTCAGCACCAACGACGTCATCACTCTTGACGATCCGACAGCCGGTGCCTCGACCCGTGACGCTTTGCTGCGGGAGCCGTCGGACAATATGCCGAATGATCCGCAGTTCGCCGAACAGTGGGCGTTGAACAATACCGGACAGGACGGAGGAAAGTCAGGTGCTGACCTCAAAGCTCTGAACGCGTGGTCAAAGACGAAGGGAAGCAAAGAAGTCGTTGTGGCCGTTCTCGATACCGGAGTTGATTATACGCATCTCGACCTTGCGTCGAATATGTGGATTCGGCCGGACAATGTGCCGCAGTACGTCGATGCAGAACTTGGCACATACAACGATATTCAGGGCTTTGACGCGAACATCAATGCGTCCGATCCGATGGACGACAACGGTCACGGAACGCATTGCTCAGGCATCATCGGTGCCGAAGGCAACAATAACGAGGGAATCGCCGGCATCAACTGGAACGTCCAGATAATGCCTCTTAAATTCCTCGGCCGGGGCGGTTTTGGCTCGACCAAGGACGCGATCGAATCGATCAACTACGCGATCGACCGCAAACAGAAGGGCGTCAACATCCGCGTCATCAGTGCAAGCTGGGGTTCGACCTCGTACTCAAAGGCACTTGAAGACGTGATCAAGGCCGCTGGCGAACAGGGCATTTTGTTTGTCGCCGCCGCCGGTAATGCGACCACCGACAATGATAAGCGAGCACACTACCCGTCGAACTACGACCTGCCCAACGTGATCAGCGTCGCCGCCCTCGACCGTAACGATGCACTCGCTTCTTTCTCGAATTACGGAGCGAAAACAGTACATGTCGCTGCTCCTGGCCGCGAGATCGTTTCTACCTGGCTCGGAAATGCCTATCGCGAAGCCTCCGGCACCTCGATGGCGACGCCTTATGTTTCGGGTGTTGCTGCCTTGGTCATCGCCAACGAACCGAACATCTCGATGGAAAAGCTCCGCGAACGCATTTTGAAATCGGCCGATAAGATCGACTCGCTAAACGGCAAAGTTGCCAGCGGCGGCAGGATAAACGCCGCTAAGGCTCTCGGCCTGAAATAACTCTACCTTTTGGTAGACCGCTTCGCCGAAAACGTGCGAACGCGGTTCTGCTTATCGAAATAGTCAGTGAAAAGCTCCGTAAATCGGGGCTTTTTGCTTTTTGTGAACTATGGCACGTACCTTGCACACTACTGGTCATGCAATGCTGGTCATTGCCTGAGACTAATAAAAAGTTGGAGACAAAAATGAACATAATCAAAGGGTTGGTCGCGATCAGCGCTTTTTCTTTATTACTTTTGGGCTTGCCGGCAATAGCGTCCGCACAGTGGAATGGCGGATACGGTGGGAACAACGGCGGTTACGGCAACAACGGCGGTTACTACGGCGGCGGAAACATCAAGTCGGTCGTCAAGAACCTGAAGGATCGTGCGGAGAGGTTCGAGGATTCGGTTGACCGATACGACAACAACAATGGCCGTAATAATCGCGGTGGTTACGGCGGCTATGGTGGTTACGGAAATAACAACTATGGCGGCAACCTGGAAAGCCTTGCCAATCAGTTCAAGGACGCCACCGATGACCTTGAGGACGCATACGGCAATGGCCGGAACATGAACAACAGTGCTGATGAAGCACGCCGTGTTCTGGACATCGCTTCGCAGATCGATCGTGAGATCTACAATTCACGCGGCGGCCGCGGCAATATGCAGGGCCAGTGGAATTCGATGCGTCAGGACCTGAACGTCCTTGCGAACGCGTACGGCTATAACAACAACAACCGTAACAATCGCAATAACCGAAACCGAAACGGAAATTGGAGAAACAACATTCCGTTCCCGCTGCCTTTCTAACGAGAAGCGTAGAACGTGCAAAGGGTTAGTTCAAAGGAACAGCAAGATCGTTCCGATCCGGGCCTCACGCAGGCCCGGATTTTTTTGCGTTCACAGTTCACGCTTTAGCCTCTTTGTCGCTTAGAATCAACTGAATTCTATGTCCGGAATACTCTATCTGGTCGCAACCCCTATCGGTAACCTCGCCGACCTGTCCTATCGGGCGATAGAAACGCTCAAGGCCGTCGATCTTATCGCGTGCGAAGATACCCGCCATTCACTGAAACTCCTCAATCATTACGGCATATCAAAAAAGCTGATCAGCTATCACGAACACAATGAACGCGAACGAGCAGCGGAGCTTGTTTCGATCATCGAAAAGGGAAGTTCTATCGCGGTGATCTCGGACGCGGGCACACCGGCAATAAATGATCCGGGCCAAGTGATCGTTCAACAAGCTATCCGAGCAGGGCTCGAGATCGTCTCCATACCGGGCGCCGTTGCATTCGTAAATGCGGCGATCGTCTCGGGCCTGCCCACCGATTCGTTGTTTTTTGGCGGGTTTCTGCCGTCGAAAGCAGGCGAGCGGAGAAAACGTCTTGAGGAGGTCAGGGACTTGCCCGCGACGCTGATCTTTTACGAATCGCCGCACCGACTCGTCAAATCACTCAGTGATTGCCGCGAGATCCTTGGCCCGCGCAAAGCGGCGGCCGTTCGCGAAATGACAAAGCTTCATGAGGAAACAATACGCGGCACGCTCGTTGAACTCTGGTCTCATTTTTCATCTGCAAATCCCAAAGGTGAGTTCGTTCTTGTCATAGACAAAGCCGGGAAGGGCGAAAGCGAGGCAAGGACCGATTCGCTGGCCGAACGCGTGGCGGAATTGGAATCATCTGGCGTCGATCACAAGGCGGCGCTAAAGGCCGCAGCCAAGGAATTTGGCATCAGCCGGTCCGAAGCGTATCGCAGGCTCCAGGTTTCGAAATAACTAGTGGAACTTTTTCCTCTCAGCAGTGTCTAAAGGTTTGGATTTATTTTTCCGGTGCAAGCAACGTAATTCCGAGTTGCCGAGTCTGAAAAATAGCGCGCTAAACCGAAAGATCAATTTACGAAGGAGTTTCTAGTTATGCTGAGATCTCTCTTTTCTGCAGGCGCCATTTTTGTCCTTGTTCTTTCAATGTGTTTGCTGCCGCAGACCGCTGCTGCCCGCCGGTGCCCGGTCAAGGAACCGGAAACACTCCTTTCCCTCTACCAGAATAGCGACGCAATATACATTGCCACGTTCGATAAGACAGTCGAAGGCGAAGTGATCGAAAAGAATGAGGATTACACCTCGATCGCGATCAATAAGCACTTCACGATCTCTTCAACCTTGAAGGGCGAGAGTAGAAAATTCTTCATACTCGAAGATCGCGATTACAGATATCAAAGCCTGGTGGTCAACGTGATCCCCGAACCGGAAGCTTCTTCGACCGAGCAGGCAGGGGACCGCGAAGAGAGTATCGAGCCCGAAAGTGTTGAGGAAGATGAAGAAGAAAGCCAGACCGAATTGAAAAGCGGTGACACGCTTTTGCTTTTCATCAAGAACGCCGAAGAAGGCGAATCTGCGCGGCTGACCGATTACCGGGACGGAATAAAAAAGCTTTCGATGGAAAAGATCGGCGTTTACGAGGCCCGGATCAAAGATCTGAACTCCATCTTCAGTGCCAAGAAGATCAGCGAGCAGAGCATCCTGGAATGGTTGATCAAGTGTGCCGAAGATCCGGTAACCAGGTGGGAAGGCACGTTCGAACTGCTGCAAAGCGTCCGCGAACAGAAATGGCGCGACGAAGCCGCCCAGCGGCGGAAGGATCGCATCGCGAGCGGCCTGCCGGTTGAGGATGAACCCGAGGAAGAGTCCGCCGAAAAACAGAAGGATGAGGATGAGGAGGCGGCTGACGCAAAATTCGTCAATCCACAGGTATTCGCGAAAATGCTCGATGACAATCACAAGCAAACGCTCGCCAATATTCTATTGAATTTCGCCTCAGCCGATGGCATGGAGAGCACAAACGGCAAAACCCAGTATATTGCCGGTAACCGCGAACTCATCCAACTGGTCGCTCAATGGGGTGACCCGCGGCTGGTTGGATTTTTGCTCGATCAGGTACGTTCGGCGGCGAAAGATCCGAGCGATATCGCCGAAACGATGGAATTGATCGCGGGTATCCTCGACGATGAGAACGTGACGGATATTGTTGAACGGTATTCGGACACGGCATACGAGGACGATGACGATCAAGTTGAGAATGAGGACGAGGCGGCAGCCGAGGTGGTCGAGGTTGAACCAGCGGACGGCGAGGTCTCCAGGGTAGAACCTGTCGGCGATGAGCCCGTGCCGGCAAAGGCCGAAGCGGACGCGGAAACAGCCGGCCAACCGGTGGCAAAGAAAGTGACTTACAAAGAGCTGCGAAGCGAGCTTCTGCAAAAGTTTCTCACCGAGTGTGCCAGGGCGGCAGCAGGAGAGCCAGCGAAGGCGGCTAGTTCTGGCCGTTAGGCAACCGGACCGGTTTTCGGTCCATCAAACAAAATAACAAGTTGCACAATTCCTAAGGTGTGGCGGCCCAGCAGATTTAGCATTACCGAATTTGTTGGGCCTTTTTTTGTTTGCAGTTCATAAAAGGAGTAATAATTCATGAAGAATTTCATTTTTACATTTTCATTTTTCATTGCGGCGGCCCTCGTCGTCTCGGCCCAAAGCACGGCCGACTTTATGCGGACCGAGTTCTTTGTCGGCTATTCTAACGGCCAGGTCGACACCGGTATCGACTCGGGAAGCTCGGCGGTCGATTTCTTCCGCGATCGCGAAAGCTTCAACGGTTTTAACGTTTCCGGGGTGTATAACCTGACCCGATATTTCGGTATCAAGGGCGATGTTTCGGGAACGTACAATGCCAAGAGATTCAACGCCAGTGCGGATGTCGGCGGTTCTCTTGCGTCGATCAGCATCAAGAACAACAGTTCGTTTTACAATTTCCTCGGAGGCGTTCAGGTCAAGGACAACGCCAGGTCAGGCCGCTTCAAACCGTTCGCCCACGCGATGATCGGGGCGGCTCATGGCCGCACGAAAGTCAGCGATTACACGTGTTCTCCATCAAACCTCTGTGCGGCGGTATTTATACCAGACTCAACCTTCAGCGAGACGGGTTTTGCCGGAGCGTTTGGAGGAGGTCTCGATGTGCGGCTGAATAACAAGATCCAGATCCGGGCCTTTCAGGTCGATTACAACCCGGTCCGGATCAACGGACAGACCGAAAGCAATGTCCGATTCGGTGCCGGCATAGTTTTCTAAACCGGTCCAGAGTCTGGGTCGAGATCCAAAGCCCGCGGGGAAGACGTGTGTTCCTCGCGGGTTTTGATCTTGGCAATACCAAACTTAAGCCTAACGCCATGGCTCACGAGCGGATCGGTTCGGCTCCTATGTCAAAAAGCGAAAATCATTTTCCCTCAACCCGCCTCACCAGATCGGCATATCGCGGATCGCTGCGCAGCGCGTCGAGTTCTGGGTCTACTTTAAGGATCGCGATCTGAAAACTGCGTGTTTGATAAGCTTTCTCCAAATTCTCGAACGCTTTGTCTTTGTCCGCTGCTTTGGCATAAAGGCAGGCAAGCTGATATTCACTAACATTCGAATCAGCTTCGGCCGTTTTGATCTGCTCGATCACGACCCCACGCCAACCGGACGACCGGTATGCGGCCGTTAGACGTTCGATCTTCTTAACGTCGGCCTTTTCGAGCGTTAACTTTTTGACCAAAGAATCATACGCCTCTGAGTACTTTTCTTCCGCCTCAAGAACTCTGATCAGCCGATCGTAAATGAAAGCACCGTGACCAGGATTCAATTCGATCAACCGTTTGAATAGTTCTTCGGCCTCGCCGTATCGCCGTGCGTAGTACAGCGTAAGTGCGTACATTTGCTGATTGCGATACGAAACCGGCTGGAGGTCCATTGCCTTCTTTATCTCGACGATCGCTTCATCGAAGCGGCCGATCGAATAAAGGAAATTCGCATATGTCTTGTGCGCTACCGGCGAATTAGGATCAAGTGCCAAGGCTTGTTGACATGCGGCTTCAGCTCCGGCGGTATCGTACTCATATCGCTGTTTATTGCCGCAAAGCGCGCTGTACGCCTCTGATGAATTCGGATCAATGGCAAGGGCATTTCCTAGCGCGTCCATCGACTTTTCATAGTGTTCCCGCTGGCCGGAGTCAGTGTGTCCGACAATATCTCGATGGATCAGAGCTTTGCCCGCCCACGCCACGGAGTAATTGGGGTCCAGCAGGACAGCGCGGTCCAAATATTCGAGGGCTTTCTGCAAATTTTGCACGCCACGCTCTTCGCTTAGATTCATCGCCTGCAAATAAAGCCCTTTTGCTTCTTCGTTTTCGGTCCCTCGTTTGGACTGAAACTCTACCGAAGCGGGTTGCAAACCGAGGCGAAAGTAGCGGTAATATCCGACTGCAGTGATGATCCCGACCGACAATAAGATAAGCGAGGGCAGAAAGAGGATACTTCGAAAGGTGGTCCCGGCCCTATCGACGACAAGCTGTTCGACGCCGAACGAACTTTTCATATTGGCCGCGGGATGGATCGATCCGTCATCAGGCAGGCTTGCCGGCGGGTTGTCTTCATTGACTGCCCTGAGGGACTCAGGCAGCCATGAGGAACTCACTTCGACGGTTTCGACCTTTTTCACGAACCGGTAGCCGTGCTTTCTGACAGTCTCAATGTATTTGTGTCCGTTTGCGGTTTCGCCGAGATACTGGCGGAGGTGATGAACGCACTTTTCAAGGTTGTTGTCTTCGACGATGGTGTCGGGCCAGATGTAGCGAATAAGGTCTTCCCTGGAAACGAGATGACCTCGACGGCTAACCAGAAGGACGAGAGTCTGGAATGCCTTTCCGGTCAATGCGGCGTTCTTCTGCCCGTCTATCCGTTCGATCGTGTGTTCGTCTACGTCAAGCCGAAACTCGCCAAATTCGAATATCTCTTTTCTTTCTAACGACATAGTTGCTGGGGCAACCGCGGAAGCAAAAGGGAAGGCACCTTTCAGTAATACCGAAGGTCAAAACCCGGAGTCGCGCTATATCCTGCGAAGTCAATGGGAAAAGACCATTCAGCCGAAATCGTACGCGGGTGCGAAAGCGGGCAAATTCTATCACGGGTATCGTGATTCACCTATCTAGGGCGAAGAAATATGCCGTATAAGAAAACAGGCGGACATTTATACCGCGTCATCGCGAGCTTTTGTTATGTCGTCATAAGTATGTCGGTGATCGTCGCAGCTACGGTGAAAACACTGAATGCCCCAGGAGAACTTGACCCGGCGTTCTCAGGCGACGGCAAACTCACCGATCGGCCGGGCTACGCGACCGGAGTCGTGACCCAGCCGGACGGAAAGATAGTAGTAGCGGCCGGACCAGGTTTTTCGGTCGCCCGCTACAATCCTGACGGCACGCAGGATATTTCATTTGGAGACAATGGGCGGGCGGCTGTGACCTTTGGTTCCGAGGATGCCCTATCCATCGGTATCGCGATCCAGTCGGACGGGCATATCGTCGTCGCGGGTTTCGTTTGTCCGTGCGACGACTGGGGTAACGAGGCGTTTGCGGTTGCACGCTTCAAACACGACGGCTCGCTGGATCTGTCGTTTGACGGGGACGGAAAAGTGACGACCTCGATCGGAGGACGGACTACCGGCTATGCGGTCACTATCCAGCCGGACAACAAGATAATTGTGGCAGGCTGGAGCTGGGAGTCGGCTCCTCCTTATGTCAAGGATCACTTTGCCGTTGCCCGATACAGGCCGGACGGCTCGCTCGATGCGACCTTCGGCGGTGACGGAACGGTGACGACCTCGATATGCGGAAATTGTCACGATCAAGCATACTCGGTCGCGGTCCAGCCGGACGGAAAGATCGTTGCGGCAGGAGGTGGTTATTTTGGATCGCCAAACTATCAGTTTGAGGTTGTCCGCTTTAACAACGACGGATCGTTAGACACCGCGTTCGACTCCGACGGGCGGCTAACTACAACTTTCGGCGTAGGCCAAATAGCCAATTCAGTAGCTATTCAAGGCGACGGAAAAATTGTGGTGGGCGGCGTAAGCTTGAGTGGATCTGCGTTCGCTCTGGCGCGTTATCACCCGGACGGCTCGCTCGATGACTCGTTTGATTCGGACGGGAAGATAACAACCAGCATCGGTGTTGGAGCATCGGTTTCGTCGATCGCGATCCAGTCCGACGGGAAGGTGATCGCGTTGGGGTCAATTAGCACGGGATTTGATGGAAATAACAGTGATTTCGCCGTTGTTCGTTACACTCAGAACGGCTCGCTCGACAGTACGTACGGCAGCGGCGGCATAGTTTCCGTCGACTTCGATAACCCTAATGACAGTCCTTCCGGCCTGGCTCTCGACAATGCTGGCCGTGCTGTTGTCGTCGGACAATCCGGCACAAACATCGCGATCGCCCGCATTCTGGGCAACTCCCCTGAACTGTCCATCTCAGGCCGTGTGACAACCTCTGGCGGTCGCGGACTGGGAAACGCGCTTGTTTCCATCACCGATCCTCAGGGAGTTACGCGAACGGCTCGGACGAGCAGCTTTGGCTACTATTTCTTTGCCGCTGTTCCCGCCGATGCATACGACATCACCGTCAGATCGAAGCGCTACGGTTTCCAGCCCCGAACGCTATTTATTGGCAGCGACCTAACGGGAGTTGATTTTACGGCGTTGCCGTAAACGGTAAGACCTCACTCACGGCTGCAGACGGCATAAAAAGGTCAGATCTGACGTGGATGTGCCGTGGTGCGAGCTCGATCCGATCACCCGCAGATACATCCGGTGTCTGTGATTGGTCTTGAGTAAAACTAAATCTAGCTAAAAGGAGCCCAACTTTATGAAACCGCTATTTACACGATCAAAGAAGTGTTTCTGTACCTTGTTGATACTCTCGACGATCTTAATGACCGTCATTCCGGCCGAGGCGCGGCCCGCGGTCCGGCAAGGCTCGATCGCCCGGTATACGAGCGATTCGGTCATTCTCGAGTGGAACGAAATTGCCATCAACGCGATCCTTCCAAACGGGCCACCTTTCACAGCGGCACGGTTCATGACGATCACACAACTCGCGGTATTCGAGGCAGTTAACGCGACAACGGGGAAGTACGAGCCATTTCTCGCAACGACCAGCGCCGCTCCGGGAGCTTCGTCAGAAGCTGCGGCGGTGATGGCCGCGCACGGCGTGCTGGTTGCTTACTTCCCGGCCCAAGCCTCGGTTCTCAACCAGCGACGCGATGCCTCGCTCGCGTCGATACCGGAGGGACAGGCAAAAAGCGACGGGATCGTCGTCGGTACGTTAGCCGCCTCGGCAATGATCGCGAATAGAACAAACGACGGCTCGGCCCCGCCACTGATCCACCTGCCAACAAACACGAATCCCTACGAGTGGCAGATCACGCCGGGATGCACAGGCGGTGTCTTCCGGCACTGGCCTAATCTCAGGCCCTTCGGTATCGAGAGTTCTTCGCAGTTTCGGTCTCAGCCTCCACCAACTCTCAGCAGCGGTATATACGCCCAGGACTATCTCGAATTGCAGGCGATAGGCGATGTCAATAGCCCCAACCGCCCGCACGACCGTACCGACGTCGCCCGGCTTTATGCGGTAGGCCCCGGCCATTGGACGTGGAACTACGTGCTGCTGCAGATAGCGAGCACCCGTGACGATGAAATTACCGATACAGCCCGCACCATGGCCGTGATGAACATGGCGATCAATGATGCTTACATCTCAGGGTTCGAGAGCAAGTATTATTACAATACCTGGCGTCCTGTAACCGCGATCCCGCGTGGTGCCGAAGACGGCAACAGGCGGACAACGGCCGGGCCGTTCGTTCCATTGATCAGCACCCCCTGCTTCCCCGGTTACCCGTCGAACCATGGTACAGGCAGCGCCGCCGCACGAATCGTTCTCGAGACAGCCTACGGCCGATTCGGGCATTCGATCGATGTTTTCCACCCGGGAGCTCCGGGCATCCTCCTCAACTACTCGGATCTGAGGGAAATAACAGATGATGTGTCGGACGCCCGCGTTTATGGCGGGATCCACTTCCGTTACGATCAGGTAGCCGGCGAGGAACAAGGCGAGGGGGTTGGCGGATATATCGACAACAACCGCCTTAGAAGGGTGCGCCGTAAATAGCGGGGCTCAAATCGGTGGTGAACAGGCCGCCAGCGTATCTGCCACGTGAACACGCGATCAAGGATGTCGAGTCGAGAATGATCGTGTCAGAACTGCGTTGTTGGGGTGACCTTGGCAAGTGTCAAAGCCCGGGATGAGAGAGTCTACATCGCTCTCCCGTCCCGGGCCTTGATCTACATTGACGTTACCTTTCCGTCAGTTCGGGTGGAAGTTTTTTATCGACGGCTGGGCGTTCCTTGAGGTCGGAGAGCTCGATCATCGTCAGAAAGATCGTCCTCGTTACTTTTTCCATCTTCTCGTAATCGATTTTGTCGGCGGTGTCGCCCGGGCCGTGATAGTCCTCATGGACACCGTCAAACCAGAACGCGACCGGGATGCCGTTGACGGCGTAGTGGAAATGATCGGACCGGAAAAAGAAGCGGTTCGTGTCTTTGGGGTCATCGTACCGCAGATCGTAGGTCAGCTTAAGGTATGCGTCGTTGGTACCTTTTGTGATCGCCCCAAGTGTCGAACTCATCATCTCGGAGCCGATGACATAGATCGAGTTTCCGTCAGTGAGGTCTTTGTTCTTTGGATTCGTATCGCCCGGCTTTTTGCTGCGGCCGATCATGTCGATATTAAGCTGAGCGACGACCTTTTTGATATCGACCGTCGGGAAGCGGTTGAAATAATCGGCTCCCCACAGGCCTTTTTCCTCGCCGGCGTGCCACACGAGCAGGATCGATCGTTTAGGGCGGGTCTTGGCTTTTGCGAGTGCCTCGGCGATCGAGAGGACGGCTACCGTTCCTGAACCGTCGTCATCGGCACCATTCCATATCTTATCTTCGCCCGGTGCATTCGGGTTTGTGCCGACGTGGTCGTAGTGGGCACCGACGGCTACCATCTCCGACTTCAGGGTCGGATCGCTTCCTTCCCACAGGGCAACGACGTTCTGTGTCCACACCGTTTCCTTTTTGCTGACCGCGCTGGCAGAGCCCGTCTTGTTCAAAGCAAAAGCGGCCGTCGCAGTTTTGTCACCTGACTCACCGGCGAAGAGGGCATCACCGACCTGCTGGGAGACAAGCATCACGGGAATCGTTGCGGCCGCATTGGCATTGGTCCGAAACTTCTCGGGGTAGGTCGATCCCCGTCCGAGAAAGCCTCTGAGGTTGCTCCACATTCCTTGCAGCTGCGGCGGGGCAATGACTACCAGTCCCGCTGCACCTTTCTTTTGCGCATGCGTCACGGCATCAGCCCAATCGACACCTTTTTCGCCTTTAAGGTCGTCCTGCGTCACTCCGGCCGGCCGCGGCGTCAATGTGCCCTGATTAAAGCCCGGACTCGATATGACGACGATCTTTCCGGACACATCCACGCCCGCAAAGCTGTCAATATTCTTCGACTTTACCAACCATCCGTCTTTGCCGAATACAAACTGTCCGCTGGCCGAACCGTTACCTGAAAGGCGGTAAAAGTCGTCCCCAAGTTTGTATTGCTTTCCGCCTATCTCGAGTTTCGTGTTATCAAGATCGATCGATTCGCGGGAAAGGGCGATCTTTTGGAAAAACGAACCGGGGTCGCCGGCTGGCTTGAATCCCCATTTTTCGAGATTCATCTTGAGGAACTCGGCGGTGATGTCGAGCCCTTGCGATGGCGTGTCGCGGCCGCCCATGGCGTCCGATGCCACGAAATGCAGGTACGTGCTCAACTGAGAAGCCGTGATGCCCTCGGCCATTTGGCGTTCAGCCGTGGTGATCGTTACTGTCTGGCCGAAAACGAGCGTCGGCAGAAGCAAGCTAAGGGCAATTAAAGAAGCAAAAAAGTGTTTTCTCATTTATTCTCCGGGTTGTTGGCCGCAGAAATACAGCGGCACAGGATCGTTCTTAAGATGCGAAAATCTGTGTCAATGGCACTACGCAACTAAGGATTACAGCAATTATACGCGACTCAAGCTATTTTGTTTCGGTTCCTAGGACCCGATGATGGCGATCTTGTTCTTATCGGCCTCGGCGAGCATTTCCTCGCGGCTGATGATCAGTGTCTTGCCGGCAGTGATCGAAATACAAGTTGCCCCGGCCTCGGCCATTACCTTTATTGTCGGCGGGCCGACAACCGGCACGTCGAAGCGCATATCCTGATCGGGCTTTGCTACCTTGACAACCGTAAGTTTACCGTTTGCAAGAGTTCCGGCCCTCAAGATGGTCGCGTCAGTACCTTCCATTGCTTCAATGGCGACGCACGCCTTGGCACGCACTACGATGGTCTGGCCAAGGTCCAAACGGGCGATCTCGCCGGCGATGTGCAGGCCGTAATCGACGTTCTCCATCTCAATGTCGTTCGGCGACCGTTTTGTCAGTACGCCTTTTGGTGCAAGATGATCGCCGAGGAAATAGGTCGAGTCTATCAATTCGATCCCGTCCTTTTCCAGTTCGGATGCAATGCCGCCAATAAGCGAATCAGTATTTCTCCGCGGCAGGTTCCAAAGCATTTTCAACATTCGAACGTCGGGCACTGCACCGGAAAAAAGCTGAACGTGTTTGACCTGCCCCGCCATCATGACCTTTGAAACCCCGGCATTCTTGAAAAACGAGATCATTTTGCCGAGTTGCCCGATGCCAACCCACGCGAAATTATCGGCATGTTCTTCGATCCGCTTTTCGGTCTCTTCTTTAATTGCCACAACAGCAAGCGATTCGCCCGATCTCTTCGCGCCCTCAAGCACTAAAAATGGGAAATCGCCATTGCCTGCAATGAGTCCGAACTTCATAACTTATATTATCAAGAAGTTGTGAGCTATTGTTAAATCGAGCGTGAACTATCACCTCGCTAATGGAGTTCCAAACAAAAAAAGGGCGGCAGGCATACTCCCCGCCGCCCTCGATAGGTTGTTAACCGGCCTATGTTTTACGATAGGCCTGAACCGAGCCGCGTGCACTCGTAATATGACGGACAAAAATATTTGCCAGAACACTGTCGTCCTCGATCGCGTTCTTGGGCCCGGGATATGGATTGTTGAAAATAATGTAGCCTTTATCAGATGCTCCCCACTTAAAGCCGGTAGCCACGACAATATGGTAGCTGCCTTGTGCGACGAAACGTGAAACCCAGAGAGGGCCTTTCTGTAGTTCCGTGATAAAGGCTTCGCATCCGTCTGTAAGACCAACGTCATACCAACTCGCTTCCTTCTTGAACTTCTCTCCGGACCACATTGTCATTCCCATTGCCGTTCCGGCGTCATGATATTTCTTGTCCACAAGTCCGTTCGCCTTTGCATCAGCGACGTCTATACCCGCGTTGCTCAGGATCGAGTCGATGCCCGGCGGCGGCACGTTATAGTATTTGTACATTGATTGGTAGGATGCGTACCAACACTGCTCAAACGTTTTTTGGCCTGCGTCTAGCGTGGTTACACTGTGCTTGAAATCTGTGAAACTATTCATTAAGAATTATTACCTTCCGTTAATATAAATAACTGCAAACAACGTCAGAAAAGACGTTCGGTGTACGCCCTTTTTGCGGAGTATGTTCACTAAACTATTGTGATCAGTAGAATTAGAGGTTGATCGAGAACAATTTCAATGATTCATCGCCGGAGAGGATAGTGCGTTCAAATTTAAGCCCGATCTTCTCTAACAATCTGCCGGAATTGTCATTATCCAGAGTGGTGATCGCGAGAACGCGGGCTAACTGAAGTTCTTCTTTCCCGTATCGCATCGTAGAGCTGGCCGCTTCGAACGCATAGCCTAGCTTTTCGAATTGAGGAAGGATCGCAAAGCCGATATCAGGATGAGGAAGAGTGTCCCTTTTAACGAATCCGCAAAGCCCGATCGGTGTCGTATCTGCTTTCAGCTCCATTAGATACAGCCCAAAGCCGTTATCGCGATAACTTTTCGTAAATCTTGTTGATATGTATTCGCGAGCCTGATCGAGGTTTCGCACGCCGCGATCGCCAATGAATTGTTTGAATGAAGGCTGGTTGAGAAGGTCAAGGACGAATGCGTCGTCATCTGCCGTTACCTCGCAGAGGATAAGGCGTTCGGTTTCGATGACAACGGTGCGGCTCATTCGCTGAATGGCGTGATCTCGCCAGGTTTTCTGAGCATCTTGTTCACCTCGTCAAGGTGAGTTTCTTCCAAAAGGATCATCTCGCGTGCATATTCTTCGAGCGAGACCGATTTGCCTTCAACCAGTCTCAAAAGCTCATAGTACGCGGCAAGTGTCGTAGATTCCTGCTCAAGGCTTTCGCGCAGAACCGGCGATCGCTACCTCGGAAAATTCGACCTCGAAACGTCTCATTTGCCGAGTAGCGACTTATACTTTTCCTCGAATTCGCGAAACACCTGTTCCGCCGGCTTGGTTCTGCCGGCCCGCATATCGTCGATGCCGCGATTCACGCTCGCGATCATATCCATGCGGTACTTCTCCTGCAAATATTCGTCATAGGAATCAGTATCGATCACCACCATGTCTGCTTTTCCGTTGACGGTGAGAACTATCGGCTGCCGGGTTTTCTTCAGTTGTCGCCTGAATTTCGCGGCGTCCCTTTTGAAAACGCTGAGGCTTTGTATATCACGGGAAAACTTCATAAATCCATGTTACCCGGTCGTGCCGCAGGCAATCCAATATGCAAATCGTCTCAACTCTCCGCTTACGGATTTACTGAGTTTCATATTCGGGCGTTCCGCTCTCGGTTTGCTGTCTCGCGTGGTACGAACTTCGCGTCAGCGGTGATGATTCCACATGTTTAAAGCCCAGCCCCATCCCGATCTTCTTCCATTCCGCGAACTCTTCAGGTGTTACGTAGCGTTCGACCGGTAGCCGTTTTTCGTAGGGTTGGAGGTATTGGCCAATGGTCATGATGTCGCATGAGACTGATCGGAGGTCTTTCATTAGGTCTACGACCTCTTCGAACGTTTCGCCAAGGCCGGCCATGATTCCGCTTTTGGTTTTCATTGAGTGGAACTGTGTGTCGCGGTAATGAGCCGAGCGTTCGAGCAATTCCAGCGTCTGGGCATACTTCGCGTCGGGCCGGACGCGGCGGTAGAGTCGAGCGATGGTTTCGGTGTTGTGGTTTAGGACGTCGGGCCGAGCTATAAGCACGTTGTTCAAGGCTACTTCGTTGCCGTTAAAATCGGGGATCAGTACCTCGACTTTACACTCGGGATTCATCTCGCGGACCTTAGTGATCGTCTCGGCCCAGTGCATGGAACCACCGTCGGCCAGGTCGTCACGATTTACCGAGGTGATAACGGCGTGTTTTAGGTCAAGGTGTTTGACGGCCTCGGCGACGTGGGTCGGCTCCATCGGGTCGAGGTCCATTGGCTTGCCCTTATTCACGGCGCAGAATCCGCAATGACGAGTACAAGTGTCGCCGCCGAGCATGAATGTCGCGGTCTTGTCCGTCCAACATTCAAAGATGTTAGGGCACTTCGCTTCCTGGCAGACGGTGTGGAGATTCAGGCCATCGATAAGGCTCAGAACCTGATTCTGATTCGACGGGTCTCCGAGCTTGATCTTCAGCCAATCCGGCTTTTTCAGCCGTTCGCGGTTCTTTCTATTAACAAATTTCTGTATCAGGACCTTTTCTTCGATCATAAAACTGCTGTCTGCCTCGACCTTTATCTTAACATTCCCGACGCAAAACATTCAGTTGACAATCCAAACCCCACGCCATGAAACCTTCATTTTGGCGAGCACGCAACCCTCGTCCCTGGACAACCATCACCCTAACGGGCTTGACATGCTAGGGATAGTTCCTTAATCTGCCTCTAGTTCTTTTCACGTTTTCGTTTTCGAAAACAACAACAGTGGCGATTTAAAGGTTAACTTGCTCCACTAAAAAAACTGCTAAACAACTGCAAAGAGATTTCACAAGAAGCTCTCGTGCTTTTAAATGGCACGAGGGCTTTTTTCTTTTTGGCGGTTGTCGGGAGAGAAATTAATGTCCGACTTATCGATAGCGACGCAATTTGTTCATGCCGGCGAACGGCGAAATGCACCTGCGGGTGTTCCTGCTTCAACTCCGATCTACGCATCATCATCGTTTATTTACGACCGGATGGAAGACGTTGACAGCATCGTGGACGGTGATGTCTCCGGCTTTGTCTACAGCCGTTACGGCAACCCGACGGTCGCAGCGTTCGAAGAAGCGATGGCGGCGATCGAACATGGTAAATATGCATTCGCATATGGATCGGGGATGGCGGCGTTGCACGCGGCTTTGCTTGCTTGCGAACTGAAGACCGGGTCGGTCGTGCTCGCGTCGAGGGATCTTTACGGCTCGACACTTGAGCTTCTCTATACTGTTTTTGGAGCCTTCGGTGTTAGGACAGTGACCGAAGATTTTACCGACCTCGCCGCGTTGCGGGCAAAGTCGTTCGAGGTCAAACCGGCTGTGTTGATATGCGAGACGCTGTCGAACCCACTGCTGAAGATCTGCGATATCGAGGAGTGCTCCGCGATCGCCCACGAAACCGGCGCAAAGCTCATCGTTGACAATACGTTCGCCACGCCCTATCTATGCCGCCCGATCGAACTCGGAGCAGATTTCGTGGTCCACAGTGCGACCAAGTATCTCGGCGGACACGCGGACGCGACTGGCGGCGTCGTCATCGCTCGGGAAGATTTTGACAAGCCCGCGTTGCTCGGAGCGTTAACACTTGCGGGCGGTGTGCTGAGCCCATGGGAAGCCCACTCAATTTTGAGGGGAATCAAAACTTTGGGCCTGAGGATGGAAAAGCAATGCTCTAATGCAGAGCGTCTCGCGGCACAGCTTCAGAAGCCGCCGCAGATCAGCGAAGTGATCTATCCGAAATTCTTTGAAGGCGAACAGGGCAAGGCCCTCGACGCGGCGTTTCACGGCTCGGAATACGGAGCGATCGTGTCGATCCGTTTGCAGGAAGATACGCGAGAAGCCGCCTATAGATTTTTGAATGCGTTGAACTTGTGCACACGCGCCGCGAGCGTAGGCGACCTGTTCACAGGCATTGTCCATCCGGCCACGGCTACGCATCGTGAGCTTTCGCCGGCGAAACGTGCGGCGATCGGCATAACCGAAGGGCTGATAAGGATCTCGGTCGGCATCGAGGATGAAAATGATGTTCTAGCTGACATCGAGCAGGCCCTGGCTGCTGCTGATAAATTGCCACTAGCTTTAGCTGGTGGTGCAGGTGGTGTTACAGCTGGCGGCTTTAGCAGAACTGTTTAGATGTGGCGAAAGAAGGGTACTTCAGCTAAAGCCGGATCGACAAGGCACAGAATATCCACTAGCCGAAGCTAGTGGACAATTGAATGATCGAACTGAATCAAAAAGCTATTGACGCAATTACCGCCCACGCCGAGCGTGACTATCCGCATGAGTGCGGCGGGATGTTGATCGGGCATTTTACGGACGGTAAGAAAACCGTGACCGAGACGTTTCCGCTTGAGAATGCACGGGAAGAAGAGGCACGGCACAACCGCGTGCTGATATTGCCGAAAGATGTCCTGCGGGCCGAACGATACGCGAGGGAAAACAAGCTCGATGTCGTCGGCTATTACCATTCGCATCCGGACGATAAAGCTGTCCCCTCGCCGTATGATCTCGATCATGCGTTACCCGTTTGGTCATACGTGATCGCGTCCGTCATTGAGGGGGAAGTCGAGGATATCCGTTCGTGGGAAATGGAGAACGATCGATCGAGATTTAATCAGGAAGATATACAAAGGAAAGACCTATCTACAGATGCGCACGGATAAACACAGATCATTTCAGTTTTCATAAGTGTTTATCTGTGGACGAAGAATATTTTGGAGCAATAAATATGTCAGTGACAATTGTAATACCTACGCCGCTTCGGCAATTTGCAGGCGGCAGTTCGGAGATCGAAGTAAACGCGTCAACGGCCGGCGACGCTTTGTTAGAGCTGACCACGACGCATTCGGAGCTTCGTAAACACCTTTATAATGACCAGAACAATTTACGCAATTTTATAAACGTCTATGTCGGTGACGAAGATATCCGCCATCTCGACGGCCCGGCGACGCTCGTGAAAGACGGCGAAACAATAATGATCGTGCCGTCGATCGCAGGTGGAAGCACGCCCGTCGAAGCTCTTGCCAAAGAGCCGCTGCCGGAGTTGTCGAACGAAGAGATCGCCCGATACTCGCGTCATCTCATTCTGCCGGAGGTCGGACTCGAGGGCCAAAAAAAACTTAAGGCCGCTCGCGTCCTAACAATAGGCACGGGCGGGTTGGGCTCACCGCTGGGCCTTTACCTGGCGGCGGCTGGC
>JANNNS010000205.1:0-9811 GCA_031398645.1 Acidobacteriota bacterium | reverse complement strand
CGCCTTGCACGAGGCGGCCTTTTTCGCGTCTATGTTAAATTAAATCGATGCAGAAAGTCCTGACAGCCGCCGAAATGCGCGAGGTCGACCGCCGGACGACCGAAGAATACGGCATTCCTTCGATCATTTTGATGGAAAATGCTGCGCATGCCGTCGCACGCGTAATCACGGAAAGGCTGGGTGGTTCGGTAAGGGGCAAGTCGATCCTAATTCTATGCGGCAAGGGAAACAATGGTGGTGATGGGGCAGCGTTGGCACGCATCCTTTGGCAACTCGAAGCAAACGTCTCAATCGTCCTTATCGGCAAAATTGCAGACTTGAAGGGTGACGCAAGATTTAATTTTGAAATCGTAGCAAAGCTTCAGCGTCTAGGCTCGTCCCTAGCTGAACGAGTAAATTTGAGTTATGACCAGGGAAGCCTGGAATTCCGCGAGTTCGAAGACGGAGTAATCTTTCGCAAGAGATACCGGCCATATCACGATCCGCAAATAGTTGTTGACGCTCTTCTGGGAACCGGCTTGAATCGTCCGGTTGAAATGAACCTCGGACAAGTGATAGGGTGCGGGTGGTTTGAAGAGAAACCTTTAAGAGACAAGGTTTTTGAGGTGATTGCAATCGATCTACCAAGCGGGGTTGATGCGGACAATGGCTCATTAATAGGTGAGACGGTGTTTGCAGATACTACCGTGACGTTTACTGCTCCCAAAATCGCAAATCTTCTTGGGGAGGCAGGAGTATCAAACGGACAATTGGTAGTCGCGAATATCGGCTCACCGCAAGAGGTTGTAAACGAACAGTCCACTCAATTGTTCATGACTGAGAAGCAAGATGCCGCTATCTGGCTTTACGCTGCAGGCTTTTCCCATAACTCATACAAAAACAAACGTGGCCACGCCCTGCTGATTGCCGGTTCCGAGGATTATTCCGGTGCGGCTGTTTTGGCAGGAAACGCAGCTATTCGATCAGGCGTGGGATTGGTTACGGTGGTTACGCCGGCGTCTTCGAAGGACTCCGTGGCGGCGAGGATTTTGCCGGAGGTGATGGTTCGCGGGGTGGCGGAGACGGATGGAGGTGCGGTCGCGGAGGGTGCGTTCGGCGAGATAGCGGATCTGTTTGACAAGGCGGACGCGGTGGCGGTCGGGTGTGGGTTGTCGCAGAACGACAGCACTAAAACCTTTGTCGAAAAACTTATCGCCAAGCGCACACAGCCAACAATCGTTGATGCGGATGCCCTTAACCTTCTCTCGCCTTTCGCCGGCGGAGCAGCGAAAGGCGAGAGCGACGCCACGCTGATCCTCACGCCGCACGAAGGCGAGTTCATGCGGCTTCTGGGCACGGACGATAAAGATGTGATCAAAGACCGCGTCGCGGCGGTTCGTGACTTTGCTCAGAAACACAATGTGATCCTTGTCCTAAAGGGAGAACGCGTTCTGACAGGCGAACCGGGCGGAAAGGTCGTTGTAAACCCGACGGGGAATTCCGGTCTCGGAAAAGCGGGAAATGGGGACACGCTGACCGGTCTTCTGGCTGGATTCTGTGCTCAGGCCGCGGCGATGGAGATTGATATATTTGAAACCGTGGTCGCGGCGGTCTACATTGCCGGCCTCGCGGGTGACATTGCTGAAAAGAAATACGGCAAGCGGGTGATGACCGCCTCCGACGTGAGGGAATGCCTAACGGAGGCGTTTGCTCACTGTGAGGTTGAGAATAGCTATTAGCTGTTAGTTTTTTGGAAAATGGCCGACGAGATTTTATATAGTAACGATCCGGATGAGACTTTCGCTTTTGGCGCGCGGCTAGGTGCGACTCTGCGTAGCGGCGATGTGATCTTGCTGACGGGAGGGCTTGGCGCCGGGAAGACGCTGTTGACGAAGGGAATTGTCCACGCACTTGGGTACGATGTTGATGAGGTGACAAGTCCTAGTTTTTCGCTTGTGAATCTCTATAAGACAGATGAGTACAACATTTACCACATAGATCTGTGGCGGATCGATGAACGGAGTAACGCGGCATTTGCGGTCGGGTTGGATGAGATACTTGAGAACCCGCAGGCGATCGTGATAATCGAATGGGCAGAGCGTCTCGGCGGCTATGAACTCCCGCCGCAAGCCATTTCGATCGAGCTCGAAGGTGACGGTGACGAAGCTCGAAAAATAACTGTGACCCGCCCGGAACAAATCAGCTCAAATTCCGTCTAACAGACTATGAAGTTTGCCCTGCTCATCTTCGCCGTGTTGATGCTGGGCTGTGCTCCGGCTGAAGATCAGGTGGCGAATCGGCCCGAGACCAAGGACGAGCGAATCGATAGGATGGATGAACAGAAAGACGCGATCGTTCGATTCTTCAAACCGATGAAGGTTTACGAAGGCGACTGGCTGGACACGCAGAAAGAAGCGGGCGAAACCTTTGAGCAGTATCTTGCTTCGAAACCTACGCTGCCCACCGCCGAGCGGCGAACGATATACATCCAGCCTGTCGGGACGTTCAACGCCGACCAGCGACGAGCTATCCGCCTGACCGCGGATTACATGAAGGCGTTCTACGATCTGCCGGTAAAACTTAACGCGGATCGTGCCCTCGGCAATGTTCCGAAGGACAAGCAGCGAAAGATCGAGTACCGCAATAATTTACAGATCAAGACGAGCTATTTTTTGGATGACTTTTTGCCGAAGCTGCTGCCGGATGACGCCGCGGCTTTGATCGCATTCACCAACTACGATCTTTATCCCGGCGATACGTGGGCGTTCGTTTTCGGGCAGGCTACATTTTCAGAGAGGGTTGGTGTGTGGTCGCTTTACCAATTCGCGCGGCCCGGTGAGAAAACAGATTTCAATTTACTGCTCGACCGGACCTTAAAGATCGCTATGCACGAGACCGGGCATATGTTCTCGATGAAGCACTGCACAAAATATGAGTGTCTGATGTCCGGAACGAATCATCTCGCCGAGACCGATCGCAGGCCGCTGGATAATTGCCCCGAGTGCATGGCAAAGCTGACGTGGGCGATGAAATATGACCCGGTCGAGCGATATAAGAAACTTGCGGATTTTTGGACAAAGAACGCTCGGCCCGAGGAAGCCCGCTTGATGCAGGACAAAGCGAAGGCAATATCCGCTGTCAGATAATGGGAAATATCAGCTTGAAAAGGCCTTATTTTTCTTTGTGACCTTAGTGTCCGCCCTTAGTGTTCTTCGTGTTTAGCTTTTTCTTAGACACAAAGAGCACGAAGCGAAGGCACAAAGTTCACTAAGCATCCCAACAAAGGCGTTACGAATCGCCGCGAGTTTAAGTTATGAGTACAAAAAAGCTTATTATAGTGCTCACAGCCGTTACGCTGGCGATATGCGCCACGGCTGCATTTATGCAGATAGCCTCGCCCGAGATAAAACTTACTGACCTGAAAGAGCCGACCATTACGATAAGAAAATCTGCCCGAACGCTCGAGGTCTATGAGGCGGGTAAATTGGTGCGGACATTTGAGATGGTCCTCGGCTTTTCGCCCGATCAGGACAAAGAGGTCGAGGGTGACGGCCGCACGCCCGAGGGCGAGTTTTACGTGTTTACAAAGAATCCCGAAAGCCGGTTTCATCTGTCGCTGGGCCTGAGTTATCCCGCAAAAGATGATGCGGCACGCGGCCTTGCCGGCGGCCTGATCACAAAGGAAGAGCACGACCAGATCGCAAAAGCCATTGACGAACGAGCAATGCCTCCACAAAAAACCGCCCTCGGCGGCGAGATCTACATCCACGGCGGCGGCACGGCCAAAGACTGGACCGACGGCTGCATCGCCCTGCAAAACGAAGAGATGACCGAGTTATTTGAGGCGATCCCCGCCGGGACGAAAGTGACGATCTTGAAATAACTCCCGATTCCTGTAACATTCCTGTAACAAGAATTTAATCCGTCATTCGGGCCGCCTCGCCTATAATATGAGATTGCCCTTATGATCCACGACGATATCAAGGCACCAAAAGGAACATCCCTCCAAGAGACCGACACGGCATCGAGCGAGCCTTTTGAAGGGGCGACGCTGCTGAACCGTGAACAGAGCTGGCTTGAGTTTAACCGACGTGTGTTGGACGAAGCGATGGATGAGCATCTGCCGGTGCTGGAGCGTTTGAAGTTCCTTTCGATCTTTTCGACCAACCTCGACGAATTTTTCATGATCCGGGTGTCGGGCATCAAGGAGCAGATAGAGGAAGGCGTGAGAGATCTGTCGGCCGACGGTATGTCGCCCACGGATCAGCTTCGCGAGATAGGGAAGCGCCTCCGGCCGATGCTGAAGCGGCAGGTCGCGTATCTGAAAGATCTGGTGTTGCCGGCTCTCGCCGCTCAAAAGATCACGATCGAGCCTTACAGGTCCCTTAACGCAAAAGATCGGAGAAAGCTCGACAAGTATTTCCGTGACAATCTTTTCCCGATCCTCACGCCCCAGTCGGTCGACGCGAGCCACCCGTTCCCGTACATCTCGAACCTAAGCGTGAACATAGGTTTGTTCATCGAACCAAAACGCAACGTCACGCAAAAGAATTTAAGGCACCTTTTTCGCCAGAAACGCTTTGCAAGAATAAAACTTCCGGCGATGCTTCCGCGCCTGATACCGATCAACGAAAAGATCGGGCGATTTACTCTAATGGAAGAGGTCGTAGCTGCGAACGCCGAGGCCTTGTTCCCCAACATGAAGGCGAGCGACGGTTATCTGTTTCGGGTTACGCGTGACGCCGACATAGAGCTTCGCGAGGATGAGGCTGGTGATCTTCTGCGAACACTCGAGAACGAACTGCAGCGACGGCGCTTCCGTTTTCCGGTCCGTCTTGAGGTCTCGGAGGAAATGCCCGAAAAAATGCTAAAGGTATTGACCGACGGCATTGGGCTGACCGAGCCGGATGTCTATAAGATCAGCGGCTTTGTCGATATTCCTGATCTGATGCAGCTTTATTCTCTCGACCGGCCGCACTTGAAGGAAAGGCCGATCTCACCGATCCATCCATCGGTTCTTTTGGATAAAAAGGATACTTTCGACGTTCTAAAGCGGCAGGATGTGCTCCTGCATCACCCATATACGGCCTTCTCGGTCGTGACCGACTTCCTCGCTCAAGCGGCCGAGGATCCGGATGTTCAGGCAATAAAGATCTGCCTGTATCGAACGGGAAAAGATTCGCCTATCGTCAATTCGCTGATAAGGGCGACGCAGTTGGGCAAACAGGTCACGGCGCTTGTCGAGTTAAAAGCAAGGTTTGATGAGGAGAATAACATCGAGTGGGCACGGCGGTTGGAGAATGAGGGTGTGCACGTTGTTTACGGCATCAGCACGCTGAAGACGCATTCCAAAGTAATGTTGGTGGTACGCCGCGAAAAGGGGAAGCTCGTTCGCTATGTTCATCTTGGAACGGGAAATTACAACCCGACAACATCGCGGCTTTATACAGACCTTGGCATTCTTACCTCAGATGACGAAATAGGCGAGGACGCGACGAGCCTCTTTAATTTCTTGACCGGTTATTCGCAGCAGGACAAGTATCGCCGGCTGTTTATAGCTCCGTTGAACTTGCGGGAAAAACTGACGGCGCTGATCCAACGCGAACGCAAACACGCCCTCGATGGAAGAGAGTCGCGCATCATCGTCAAGGCAAACAGCCTGACCGATGAAGAGTTGATACAGGAGCTTTATGACGCATCGCAGGCCGGTGTCGAGATCGACCTGATCATTCGCGGTATTTGTGCCCTTCGGCCCGGTGTTAAGGGATTGTCATCCAACATCAGAGTACGTTCGATCGTCGGCCGCTTTCTCGAGCACAGCCGCATATTCTATTTTGCCAACGGCGGCGGAGAGCACGAAGAAGTTTATATCGGCAGTGCTGACTGGATGGGTAGAAATCTTGACCGAAGGGTCGAGATAGTTGTGCCGATCCTGGATCCTGATATCAGAAATTACCTGAGGCATCGGGTCCTGGGAAGCTATCTTCGCGATAACACGAATGCACGTATTCTGAAACCGGACGGAAGTTATCGGAAGGTTTCGGGCGGCGAACCGTTCGATTCGCAGATGGCATTTGTCGGCGAGGACATTGAGGTTTAAGCCGCCGTCTTCTTCTCAAAACGGGCCTCTGAGACGTCACCCACGAGCTTGCCGAATTTGATCGCGAGCCTCGGATAGCCGCGCGGCTCGGGGACCAGGTCCTCGATCTCTAGCGTCCGCTCAGCCTGTTCGATCGCCTCGATCTCTCCTTCGATCTCCATGTATAGGCCAAAGGGGAGCTCGTCTAGTACGACTTCGACGTTTTGAAGGTGCCAGGTCTTACGATGCTTTTCATATACGACGGAAAGCTTGTACCCAAGTGCCTGGATGATCCTTTCCATCGCGTCAACATCGGCAACGTCGGTCTCGTGCTCTATCCTGTGTTTGATGTCGGACTCGGTCGGCAGCCGTTCTTTATAAGTAAGAATCGTCCGGCCGCCTATCTTTCGCAGCCGCAGGACGGCCGACCTTTCGTCAATAACGCCCCCGCGGTGCAAATAGTTTTCCTCAAAGACCTCGTCACGAAACTCAGCCCCCATTTGGCCTAGTTTCGCGATCAGCTCGACCAGTCTTTTTTTGTCGAGCCGGTACTTTTTTTCTATTTCGATGCCCATTTTACCTTCTGTACTAGAGATACTATGTGATTAACATTGCTTCGGCAACTTCCGCAGAAACTTGACTATCTATCGTCGTTCACTAATACTTGAAAAAAAGGTCAGGTATTAAAAGCCGGGCCGTTATTTCAACAAACAGGAGAAACTATGCCTTATCCGGAAATGATGATCCACGGGATGCGAGCCGAGCTGGCTAATCTCGGGATCGAGGAAACGAAAACTTCAGAAGCGGTCGAAGAAGCGGTAAAAGGTACCGATGGGACAGTGATGGTCGTGGTAAATTCGGTTTGCGGCTGCGCGGCCGGCGGCGTAAGGCCGGGTATCGCGATGGCACTTGACCAGTCGCCGGTCAAACCAGACCGTTCGATAACGGTTTTTGCCGGTGCCGACATTGATGCGACCGACACCGCACGTGAATTGTTCACAGGTTATGCACCTTCGTCGCCATCGATCGGAATTCTAAAGGACGGAAAATTAGTCCAAATGTTCGAACGCCGTGACCTGGAAGGTCGTCCTCCTTTCGTTATCGCGGACGCGCTTGCTAAGGCCTTCGCCGAACACTGCTCAAAGGCTGAAACCGCGACGATCTAGTTTTGGAAATAGTAGAATTTGGAAAGCCGCTCATCGAAGCGGCTTTTCTTCATTCCAAATAGATGTTGCGTTGAAACGGCGATTCTCGTTAGAATACTGATAATGAAGAGGCGGCAGGCCTTTTCTAACTTCCCTCGCCCTTGCTTCATGTCGATCGAACAAAGAAGGCACACAAGATTTTCGCTGGAAATATCTGCCGTCATATTTACGAAATATGGCGAACGGCAGGAGACCGTTCTGCAGCAGATCAGTGTGGGCGGATGCTTCACCGGATGGGAAGAGAACATCTTCGCGGGCGACGAGTTTAGGATGGAGATCGAGCTGCCAAACAAGAATCGGCTACCGCTTGCTTGTAAAGCGGTTTACAGATTCGAGAACACCGGCGTAGGCGTGAAGTTCCTCGATATTACCGAGTTCGAACAGTCGTTGGTCTCGCAAATTATCACTGAGAGGCTGAAAGCAGAAGGGCTGCCCCTGCATATCGATCCGTTTGCCCAGCCGGCCGTCGTGAACACTGATGCCTCGCGACCAAAGGTGACCGACGAACGACAAGCACGAGAGAATATGCTTGAAAAGATAATGGCAGGAAATGACGAGCCCTAGGCGGCAGGCGTTCCGACGATCTCCTTGAAAGAACTTTTTCTTAGAGCAGCGGCGGTCAGACCCGTCGCTTTCTTTATTTGCGCCTCGCTCAAAGCCCCGCAATCCAAACCTTGGCGCAGAAAGTTCACGATTCCCATCGCCGTGGCCGCGTCATCGAACGCATTGCCGGTAAGCGTCGCCTGAGTGGCCTTCTCGACAAACGAGCGAAGCCGGGCTGCCTGCTCATCAAGTGTTTTTAGAAAGAATGCATAAACCGCGGCATAGCGGGCGATCAACTGATTCGGATGCAGGTCCCAGCTTTGATAAAAACCCTGTGACATCGAGCGGGTGATGTTGCGAAAATGGACGCGCAGTCCGGCGGTGACCGATGCCTTGTTCTGCGCGATCTGAGCCGCGGAAAGTTTCTCGCCACGGTGGATCGCAACGGGCATTTGCGGCGTGACCGAATCTGAAAGCCTTATTCCCAGCGGCATTAATGACAAGAGGATCATCTGGCGGGCAAAGTCGCAAGCCGGGTGTGCAATGTCCTGATGCGAGGCTGCGATCCCAAGGGCCGCGGTATGGTCGTATGCCCCAAAATGTGCCGCAACGCACCGACCTTCAGCGGCCTCGATCAGGCCCCTCAGCGCAATGTTTCCCTTTCTGTCGATGATCGCAAGCGGATGCTCGATCATTATTTCTATCTTTATCGAGTCATGTTTGATCCCGCTTCTTTTCTCGATCTTTTTCAGGTCGCGGCAGAATGAGTCAACCTCTCTCTTGGCGGTGACCTTTGGCAGCGTAACGGCGAAATTGTCCGGGAGCTTTCCGTTCGTTGCTTTTAGAAGTGTGGCGAGGAAGATCTCCAACGTCCGTTTTGAACGGCCGCGCGTTTCAGCGGAATATGCCTTGACGCGAAACCCAGAAAACGGCGTGATCGATCCAGTTCGCAAGGTTTCCGCCAACTCATTCGCTGTCCGCACCGCATCGGCATCTTCCTCCGCATCGGTACGAAAACCATAACCATCCTCAAAGTCGATGCGAAGATCTTCTACGGCTTCTGCGGCCAGTTTCGCCTTTGTAGCGCCATAAATGGTCCCCGCAGTGCTGCCGTCAATCCCAAAGATCTCTTCGAAAGCCTTCACGTTCGGGGCGTAAGTTGAGAGTGTTGCCAAAGCAATGCGGCCCGCTTTTGCCGACGTATCTGCGTTGAAACGGTCGGCCCCGCCGTAAAAGACGTGTACCGGAGAGCGCGACGCCCCATCGATCTCCGCCGACGTCTTCGAGCGTTTCACTTTCACGTCACGAACCACAAGCGTCACACCTTCGTCACCGTCATGTAAGACCGTCTTGCTCATTAGAATAGTTCATCCATCGCTTCTTCAAGATTTCGCACGCCTACGACCCGGATTCCCAAAAGCTTCTCGAGCCCTTTTCTGTTCGATTCCGGAAGAATCAGTTTCTTGAAACCGAGGGTCTGTGCTTCGCGGGCACGCGACTGGGCCTGAAGGACGCCTCGTACTTCGCCGGTCAGGCCGACCTCGCCGAAAACTGCGGTCTCGGGATCGATCTCAAGATTTCGAAAGCTCGAGGCAATGGCGGCAATAATGCCGAGATCAGCGGCGGGTTCGTCTATCTCGAGCCCGCCGGCGATGTTGATAAAAACGTCGTCACCGGCGAGTTGAAACCCGAGGCGCTTTTCCAGCACAGCGATCAATAGGGAAGTTCGATTATAGTCAAACCCTTGTGCCATCCGCCTTCCCGAAGCCGACTTCGTTCCTGAAACAAGGGCCTGCACCTCGACCAGCATCGGCCGCGTCCCTTCCATACAAACCGTAACGACCGAACCGCTCGCTCCTTCGGGCCGTTCTTGCAGAAAAAGCTCTGACGGATTGCCGACCGCCACAAGTCCCGTGTTCGTCATCTCGAACACGCCTATCTCATTGGCTGCACCGAAACGATTCTTAGTCGCGCGGATAATGCGGTGATTGTGATGGCGGTCGCC
>JANNNS010000190.1:0-9397 GCA_031398645.1 Acidobacteriota bacterium | reverse complement strand
GGTTCGAGCTCTGTTCCTTGACCGCACCCATTGGGTGGCCGACGATGATCGCCGCGTGCTTCGCGTTGCGGTCCAGGTCTTTGGGCACGAAAAGATTGCCCGCGACCTTCATTTGATATTGATTCTTGAAGTTCACTTTTTGCACCGTGACCCTCTCGCTCTTGTAGAAATTATCCGCGCCGTTGCTCAGATCCTGAGCCATTACAGAAAGTGTGCTCATAATGATTACCGCCAAAATACTAATTTTTTTCATGGTTTCTCCCGTCGTCATGTAACCATCTTAGGATTGAAGCGGACAAAGACGTGAGGATGTTCGTGGATAAAAACCGGACATTCCTCTAAATTAGAAGTCGATATGAACCAAGTAGAATTAGAGAAGAAAAGGTTGAAGCTAAACCGCGAAGAGTTAATCGAGCGAATGCAGCAGATCGCTCAGGAAAACAGCATTCTTGAGGCGTATCCTGGCATATTCATATATCAGTCGTCAAAGCCGACCGAGAGTGATATTTCTGTCCTAAAACCGGCATTGTGCGTCATAGCCCAAGGCAGAAAGGACGTAATGCTCAACGACGAGTCGTTTCACTACGATTCCGGCCACTATCTTATATCCACGCTCGACCTGCCCATCATGAGCAATGTCTCCGAAGCCTCCCCCGAGAAGCCGTATCTAAATTTCCGTATCGATCTCGACCCCGCTTTGGTCGCCTCTGTGATGCTCGAAGCCAAGATCGAAGTCGGAAAAGGCGGTTCGAAAGTAAAGGCTATGGATGTCAGCCCCGTCGATGCTGATCTGCTCGACGCGGTTCTCAGATTGGTCCGGCTGCTGAGCGCACCCGACGACATGGGTCTCTTAGCCCCCGCCATCACCCGCGAGATCATCTACCGTCTATTAAAAGGTCGCCAGGCGGAGCGTCTAAGCCATCTCGTCACCGCGGAGGGCGACACCCGCCGCATCACAAGGGCTGTCGAAGCCATCCGCGAGCACCTCGACCGCCCGCTCAGAATCGAGGATATGGCCCGCGAGTTAGGAATGAGCGTGTCGGGGTTTCATAACCATTTCAAATCGGTCACCACGATGAGCCCGCTTCAGTTCCAAAAACAGATCCGCCTGCAAGAAGCCCGCCGCCTAATGCTCGGCGAAGACCTCGATATCGCTGGTGCAGGTTTCAAAGTCGGTTACGAAGACCCATCATATTTCAGCCGCGATTACAAGAAATTCTTCGGCTCCCCGCCCCACCGCGACATCGCAAGGCTACGAATAGCACTCGGGTCTTAACAAAGAAAAGACCTCGTCGGATTGACGAGGCCTTTTCTTTTGCCGGATGGCGGGGTCGCTGTGCTGAGCCCTTACTTACGTGCGGGCTACTGACACTACATTCCCATACCCATGCCGCCCATGCCGCCGCCGCCCATGCCGCCCATGTGGTCGCCGCCCTTTTCGTCGGGGGCGTCAGCGATCATGGCTTCGGTGGTGAGCATCAATCCTGCGATCGAGGCTGCGTTTTGGAGAGCGGTGCGGGTTACCTTGGCCGGGTCGATGACGCCGGCTGCGACGAGGTCTTCGTACTTTTCGCTTGCAGCGTTAAAGCCGTAAGAATCGTTGCCTTCGATAACCTTGCCTACGACGACCGCGCCTTCTTTGCCTGCGTTAGCAGCGATCTGGCGAAGCGGTTCTTCGAGGGCACGGCGAACGATGTTGACACCGATCTGCTCGTCAGCATCTTCCGAATCCGTCTTGAAGTCATTGAGGACCTTGCCTGCACGAACAAGAGCCACGCCGCCGCCGGCGACGATGCCTTCTTCGACAGCAGCACGGGTTGCGTGCATCGCGTCTTCAACGCGGGCCTTCTTTTCCTTCATTTCGGTCTCGGTCGCAGCACCGACCTTGATCACCGCAACACCGCCGACCAATTTGGCCAGACGCTCCTGCAGTTTTTCACGGTCGTAGTCCGAGGTGGTGTCTTCGATCTGATTGCGGATCGTCTTGATGCGTCCGTCGATCGCGTCGCCGGCACCGGCACCTTCAACAATGGTCGTGTTGTCCTTGTCGATGGTGACCTTTTTGGCTTTGCCGAGGTCGTCGATGGTCAGCGTCTCGAGCTTGATGCCGAGGTCTTCGCTGATAACTTTACCGCCGGTAAGAACTGCGATGTCTTCGAGCATTGCCTTGCGGCGATCACCGAAGCCAGGAGCCTTAACAGCAGCAACGTTGAGGGTTCCTCTCAGTTTATTGACTACGAGAGTTGCGAGTGCTTCGCCTTCTACGTCTTCAGCAATGATGAGAAGCGGACGGCCGAGCTTTGCAACCTGCTCGAGGATCGGAAGAAGGTCGCGCATGTTCGAGATCTTCTTTTCGTTGATCAGGATGAACGGCTCTTCGAGAGCTGCTTCCATGCGGTCCGGATCGGTCACGAAGTAAGGCGAGAGATAGCCGCGGTCGAACTGCATACCTTCGACAACCTCGAGGCTGGTGTCCATCGTCTTCGATTCTTCAACCGTGATGACACCTTCTTTGCAGACCTTGTCCATCGCTTCCGCAATGATCACGCCGATCGTCTTGTCGCCATTGGCCGAAACCGTGCCGACCTGTGCAATAGCATCACCCGAAACAGGCTTTGCCATGTTGCTGATCTCGGCAACGACTGCTGCCACTGCCTTTTCGATGCCGCGTTTGAGCGCCATCGGGTTTGCGCCGGCGGCTACTGTGCGGACGCCTTCCTTGAAGATCGCCTGAGCAAGGACCGTAGCGGTCGTGGTGCCGTCACCGGCAACATCGCTCGTTTTCGAAGCGACTTCGCGGACCATCTGTGCACCCATGTTCTCAAGGGTGTCTTTCAATTCGATCTCTTTAGCAACGGTCACGCCGTCCTTTGTGATCGTCGGCGAACCAAATTTCTTGTCGATAACAACGTTGCGGCCTTTCGGTCCGAGCGTTACTTTGACCGCATCTGCAAGCTGGTTTACACCGCGCAAAATAGCGGAACGTGATTCTTCACCGTGAATTACTTGTTTTGCCATGATATAGATTTCTCCTTCGTCGAAATTAGTGGTCAGTGTTCGGTGGTCAGTGGGCAGAATGCGGCCAAACCGGCCGCTGTCCACTGACGGCTGTCCGCTGTTTTATGCTGCTGCTCCTGCTCGCGAGATGATGCCGAGGATCTCGTCTTCGCGCATGATGAGAAACTCTTCGCCGTCCAGCTTGATCTCAGATCCGCTGTATTTGCCGAACAGAACGCGGTCGCCGGCCTTAACATCCAGCCCCTGACGCGTGCCGTCTTCTTTATACTTGCCCTGTCCCGCAGCGATAACTTCGCCTTCTTGCGGTTTTTCTTTCGCCGAATCCGGGATGAAAAGTCCGCCGGCTGTCTGGTTTACGGTGTCTTCGATCCGTCGAATGATCACCCTGTCGTGCAATGGTGTAATGTTTGTTGCCATTTCTGATTTACTCCTTTTCCAAAATAAACTTTAGCTCTAAAATAATGAGGGCTGTCACGAGAAGAAAAGCAGTTTTAGCACTCGTGACGTATGAGTGCTAGTATAGAAAACAGAGTTAAACTTGTCAACCCTGTAACGAAAAATTAAGAAAAGTTGATAATGGTGTTATCAAGTTTTAGGTCAGCGGCGAAAAAGGTCAATCCTACGGAGCTAAGGTTGCTTTTTTGAGCGTCTTATCTACAAACGGGTCGCTCCTACGGAGCTTTCCGATCTCTCATCTTCTTTCATTCGAGGTGTGCTTTCGTTGGCCAATATTCGATCCTGACCACGGAAGGGGACGAAGAAGAGTGGATAAAAGAAGAAAAGCTGCGGGTTCATAGATAGAATTTGTCCTCGATTGCCGCATTAATAGATAGGGGCTGTTTATGTTTATAACCGAGATCAATATTTATCCCGTTAAGTCGCTGAAAGGCATCACTTTGCAAGACGCTGTCGTCGAAAAGCGGGGGTTGCGATTCGATCGGCGGTGGATGCTTACTGATCTTGAGGGGATGTTCTTTACGCAGCGGGAAGCGCCGAGAATGGCGACGATCGACACCGCGGTTTCGGATGATGGATTGACTGTTTCAGCACCGGGTATGGATGCGATCGAGATTCCGCCTTTGCCGGACGAGGGAAGCCGTCAGGCCGTGACGGTATGGGGCAGCGTTGTCGATGCGATAGCGTACAACGGCCAGGTCAGCGAATGGTTCAGCGACGCGTTGGAGCGGAAATGCCAGCTTGTGGTAATGCCGGAAACCTCGGAAAGGCACGTCAGCCCGCAGTTCGATACCGGCGGGGACATAGTTAGCTTTGCCGACGGCTATCCGCTGCTGCTGATCGGCGAGGCTTCGTTGAAGGACCTGAACGACCGGCTGATCGAGAAATATCACGATGAGGAATACGGTGAACACCTGCCGCTGCCGATGAACCGATTCAGGCCAAATGTGGTCGTGAAGGGAAGCAAAGCGTTCGAGGAAGACGGTTGGGCGAAGGTCAGGATCGGCGAGACGGTATTTCGCGTTGCCAAACCGTGTGCCCGATGCGTGATGACGACGATCGATCAGTCAAAAGGCGAGTTCGACGGCAAAGAGCCGCTGAAAACGATGGCATCCTACCGCTTGGGCCAGCAGGTTCATCCGGGGAGGTTCGAATCGCTGGGACAGACTGCGACCGCAGTGCTTTTTGGAGAGAATCTAATACCGGAGAATCCCGGGGGAATCATCAAAGTAGGAGACCAGATCGAAGTTCTGGAGCTTAGGTAAAACGTCCGCTAGCGTGAACCTCGCGAGGCGCGTTTCTTTTTTGCGGGAATCGCCTTGTACGACGCGATGCGTTTGGCCAAGGTGTTTCGGTGAATGCCGATCGCTTCGGCGGTTTTGGAAACATGGTCCGAGTTTCGGGCCAGTGCATTCTGGATATAAAGTTTTTCGAACTCCGTCATCGCCTCCTCAAGCAATATCTGCCCATCAAGGAGCTCGTCGATAACCGGTTCAATTCGATCTCTCAGAAGCATATAAAAGTCTATAACTCGCGCCCCGTCAGTATGCGGTAGGCGTCAAGATAGCGTTCGGTCGTCGCCCGGGCGACATCATCGGGGAGCGGCGGTGCGGGCGGCTTTTTGTCCCAATCGAGCGTTTCCAAATATTCCCGAACAAATTGTTTGTCGAAAGAAGCCTGGGCCTTGCCGGGTGAATAGCTTTCCGCCGACCAAAAACGTGATGAATCCGGCGTCAGGACCTCATCGATCAAGAGGATCCGCCCGTCGGCGTCGAGTCCGAATTCAAATTTTGTATCGGCGATGATGATACCGCGGCTGCGTGCGTATTCGGCGGCTTCGGCATAGATCTGAAGGCTCAGCGTACGCAATTTGTCGGCATTGTCGGTACCGATTATCTCGCCGGCTTCTGCCTCGCTGATATTTTCGTCGTGGCCTTGTGCGGCTTTGGTCGCGGGCGTGAACAGCGGCTCGGGCAGGCGGTCGCATTGGCGAAGGCCCGACGGCAGTTTGTGCCCGCAAACCGAACCAGTCGCCTGATAATCCTTCCAGCCTGAGCCTTCCAGATAGCCGCGTACGACGCATTCAACCGGGAATACCCTGGTCTTTCGAACCAAAACTGAGCGTCCGCGAAGTTCTGGATGATGTTTCACCAACTCCGGCATCTGATCAAAGTCGGTGTTGATCAAATGATGATCCACGACGTCAGCGAGCCGTTCGAACCAAAATGTTGAAAGAGCAGTAAGTATCTCGCCTTTGCGTTCGATCGGCGTTGGCAAAATGCAGTCGAATGCTGAAAGGCGATCGGTCGCGACGAGCAAAAGTTCGGATCCGTTAAGCTCATAAACATCGCGCACCTTGCCCCGGTGCAAGAGTTTTAGGTCCGAATAGGACGTTTCTGAGACTGTCGACGCAGCTGTCATGGAAACAATGATAATGACGGATTCGATAACTTTAAACGGAATCCATCAGTTTCGTAAAGCTAGATCCGAAGAAAATTCGGGAATACGGCAAATGTTGAAACTATATTAACAACGTTGATATTTGCAATGACAAATGATCAACTTTTGTGCATAATAGTAGTGGGCAGAACTTACGAGCAGTTTTGCTTTTTTCCACCAACCTTCGCGCTGTCTTAATAATTACTCAAGTTTTTTTATTCGTCATGAGAATTCGCCCCAATTTCCCTCAAAAATTGCTTTCGTTTTCCATTGTAGTGGCCGCAGCGGCCGCTGATCTGGCGGCTCAGGTTCAGCGTAAGCCCTTGCCGGTCGAGGAATCAATGTTCGAGTCTTGGGGGCTTTATATAGGCGTTGCGGCGATCCTTGGCTTGATCGGCGTTGCTGTCGCGATGCGGCGGAAGGCTGCGGCATTGATCACCAGCACGCTGAATCGCGGTAAGAAGAGCGGTGTTACGATGACCTATCGCGAATCACCGAAGCACGATCAGGTGCCTAGAGCTAAGGCGGTACGGGTTCCAAAGGTTCCTGCCGTAGTCAAGGAGGGCTTTGCCGCTCTGCCGGTCGCATCATTCGCACGGCTGCAGCGCACCACCGTCTTTATGCAGCTGCCGGAATCGCGCGATCCGGACCTATTGAGGGCGATTGATCAAACAAACGAAGAATCGGAAGAGGATGCACAGGTTCGTACTCAGGCGCTGAAACTCCTCTCAACGTTCAGGACGTCCAACTCTATCGCAGCGATCGCACAAATGGCGTTGTACGATCTCTCTTCTAAGCTTCGCTCTGACGCCGTCCAGGTCTTGGCGGATCTGGATCACGAATCGGTCTTTGAAACCATCGTGACCTGTTGTGCCGATCCAACACGGGAAGTTCGGGCGTCAGCCGCAAGGGCGTTGTTCAAGCTCAGTTTTGATAGGTCGCAGGCGTGGACACGGGTTGTTGAGTCCGGGGACGCCGCACGGATGCGGCATGTTGCTCGCTCGGCCATCGAGGGCGATCTGGTAATGCGCTCATTCGACCGACTTGTCCACACCGATAGAAAAGTCGCTTACGAGGTGTTCGCATTGACAGCGTTGCTGATCAAGGCTAACGAGACCGAACCGATCTACAAGGCCCTAGCGGATCACCGCGACGAGAATGTAAAACTGGCGTTGCTTCATGTGCTGCAGATAATCAAAGACGACAGTACGTTTGATGGATTGAGCGATCTGCTTACGTCCTATGACCTGACGCCAAGTATCGCGGCAAAGGTGAACGAAGTTCGATCGTTCCTTCAGATGACGCACGCCTGAAACTGATTCACAAAAGATGATAATTTAAACCCCGTGAGCTTTTTGCCGCGGGTTTTTTGTCGTATGATTTAAGATATGCAATTCCGTCTCATAAGTGAAAATATTCCAAAGGGCGACCAGCCGGCGGCTATCGACGAGATGGTCCGTAATTTGGAAGCCGGGGTGAAGGACCAGGTTCTGCTTGGGATCACGGGAAGCGGAAAGACCTTCTCGATCGCAAATGTTATCGAACGTGTCCAGCGGCCAACGCTGGTGATAGCTCATAACAAAACTCTTGCCGCGCAACTTTATCAGGAATTCAAGACCTTTTTCCCTGAGAACGCGGTCGAATATTTTGTTTCTTACTACGACTATTACCAGCCTGAGGCGTATGTTCCGGCGTCTGACCTTTATATCGAGAAAGAGGCGACGATCAATGACGAGATCGACCGGCTGCGTATGAGTGCGACGCGCGGCCTGTTCGAGCGGCACGACGTGATAGTGGTCGCGTCGGTGTCCTGCATCTACGGCCTCGGTGACCCGGACGCGTATTACGGGATGCTCGTTTTTGTCGAGCCCGGAATGAAGATCAAACGCGAGGAGTTTCTGCAGCGGCTGGTCGATCTACAGTACGAACGCGTCAATATCGATTTTGACCGTGGAGTCTTCCGCGTGCGGGGAGATGTCGTCGAGCTTTATCCAAGTTATCAGGACAAAGCCTATCGGATCGAATTCTGGGGCGACGAAATAGATTCTATCTCAACGATTGACCCATTGCTCGGCGAGGTGTTGGAAAAGCACGAAAATCGAGTGCCGATCTATCCAAAAACGCACTATGTGATGACGAAGCAGACTATAAAGAGTGCGGTCAAAACGATAAAAGCCGAGTTGGACCAGCACGAAGAGTTTCTGGTAAATGAGGGCAAGATCGTCGAAGCGCAACGGCTCCATCAGCGGACGATGTACGATCTTGAAATGATCAAGGAAATGGGCTTTTGCCGGGGGATCGAGAACTATTCACGGCATCTTACCGGCAAACCGCCGGGAGCTCCGCCGCCGACTTTGTTGGACTATTTGCCGTCCGATGCAATGATCGTGATCGACGAATCTCATCAAACTGTCCCTCAGATCGGCGCAATGTTCAAGGGTGACCAATCGCGAAAAGGTACGCTTGTCGAATATGGATTCCGGCTTCCCTCGGCGAAGGATAACAGGCCGCTGAACTTTCAGGAATTTGAAGAGAGACGCGGGCAGACGATATATGTTTCAGCGACCCCGGGGAATTTTGAACTAGAAAAAACTGAGGGCGAGGTGATCGAACAGATCATCCGCCCGACGGGTTTGCTTGACCCGATAATCGAAGTACGCCCGGTTAAGGGGCAGATCGATGATCTGCTGGAAGAATGCCGGCAGAGGGCGGAGCGAAACGAACGCGTGCTTGTGACAACGTTGACCAAACGAATGGCTGAAAGCCTGAGCGAATATTTTCTTGAGGTCGGCGTGAAGGTCACATATCTGCACAGCGAAATATTGACGCTCGATCGAATTCGTATCTTGCGTGACCTGCGGAGGGGAGTTCACGATGTGCTGGTCGGCATCAACCTGCTTCGCGAGGGGCTCGATCTGCCTGAGGTTTCGCTGGTGGCGATCCTCGACGCGGACAAAGAAGGATTTCTACGCTCGGAGCGTTCGCTGATCCAAACCATCGGACGCGCGGCGAGAAATTCCGATGGCAAGGCTATCCTCTATGCCGACAAGATAACCGATTCGATGAAGCGGGCGATCGACGAAACGCAGAGGCGTCGGGCGGTTCAGGAAGAATATAACCTTGAGCACGGTATTACGCCTACGACCATCATCAAATCGATCGACGCGACCCTGGTCACGGCGTACGAAGCAGATTATTTTAAGGTGCCGCTGGAATTGGATGCGTTCGATGAATATTCGCCCAAGAAGTTGAAAGAGACTATCACACAGCTGGAAGCCGATATGCGCCACGCTGCGAAAGAAATGAAATTTGAACAGGCTGCGGAGATAAGGGACAAGCTAAGGTATTTGCGGGAGCGTGATCTGGAGTATCGGTAGTCGCACAGTGCGAGATGAAGTGAAAAAGAAAACCATGAACAAGACAACGGCCCTTGTTCATGGCTTTGCAGTTTGAATGGTGAGTATTACTTGGTCGCTACGTAATA
>JANNNS010000148.1:0-15835 GCA_031398645.1 Acidobacteriota bacterium | reverse complement strand
TTCAGGAAACCTATACCTATTTAGCGTACATGGACACGGTGTCCGAATGTTTCTGCAGCGACTTCGGAGCATCGGCCGATGCAACCCCGGTGTTGCCCAGAATGTCATTTGCCGATTTCTGATATACGGCCTGATTCATATCCTGGTCCTGCGAAATGACCACTCCCTTGAGCGAAACGCCGGCGAAAAGGCCTTTGCTGCGGGAATAGCTTAGGATCTCGGCGTCCATTGTCGCGTTGGTCGATGCCGAGGCTGTGCGGCCGACCGGGCCAGCCGATACGCTGCCTTCGCCGCCAAGCTCGAACTTGTCCTGAAGCAGGTTAGACAAACCCTTCTCGTTCATGATGACCAATACATAATCGGTCTTCTGCCCGCCGATCTGTGCGCCGAAGCTGCCTCCGGCCATATTCAAAAATGCCGGAGCGCTCCAGCCGGTACCGACTCGGCGGATCGCTACGCCCTTGCCGCCCTGGCCGCCGACGATGAATGCGGCCTTGACCGTCCCGGGAAACACGACTATCGCTTTGGCTTTCTGAAGCAGGTCGCGAGGGATCGATTTCTCAGCGACCTTCATGACTTCCTCAACAACATCCGACGCATCCTCGACGCGGTCCACTGCCGCCTTCAATTCTTTACCCGGATTTTTTTGTGCGTCAGCACCGGAAACGAGTGCCATAAGGCCGACCATCGTCAACACGAATACATAAACTCTTGATCTCATAATTGCCTCCCTAGCTGTATGTGATTATAGAAACTAAAATTTGAATCTGCACACCGTCAGGGGAGATGATGTCAAAACAAACTTGCCTGAACCGGAACCGGCTTTTCCACTGCTGGCTCTGGTATTTCGTGGCCCTTAAAGCCGAGCCGCCGCGAGTGAAAATCGAATAAGCGCCGGGTCACTTCCCATTGTTCGGTCTTGCCGGTACTCCGTTCTTTGTAGGTTCGATGCCGCAAGGAGCCGCCGCGTTCGCGCTTTATTGTGTTGATTATCTTTGCAACACGAGTTGGAGGCAGGCGTTCGTGCATCTTTTGAACAAAGTATTCTTCGATCGAGTCTGTGTCGAGATGGAGCATTGACATAAAAGCCCGGGTCGCCCCCGATTCCTTTGCACGTTCGAGCAGGCCGGGAATGTCCGATTCGTTATAGCCGGGAATGATCGGTGCTATTCCGATGCCTGTCTTGATCCCTTCGTCCGAGAGCATCTTCATTGCCCGAAAGCGAGCGTCCGGCACGGGCGTGTATGGCTCAAACGGATTCGATTTTTCTTTGGTAAGGAACGGCAGCGAAAAAAATACGGTCACCTTCAGCTTTTTGAGGATGTCGATGTCACGCGTCACAAGTGCGCTCTTTGTAATTACACCGACCGGAACCTGGAAATCCGAGCAAACCTCAAGACACTTTCGCGTCAACAGATATTCGGCCTCTAGCGGGATGTAAGGGTCGGTCGCGAACGAAAAATCGATATGCGGCATTTTGTCGCGGGTTTTCTTGAGCTCTTGCCTTAACAGCGTCGGTGTATTTGGTTTGACCACGATCTTTGTCTCGAAATCGGTCCCCGCACCGTAGCCGAGATATTCGTGATACTGCCGAGCAAAACAATACGTACAGCCGTGAACGCAGCCGCGATAGCAATTCACCGTATAACGCCATCCGCCTTCCCAATCCGATGCGAACGCTTTGGTAATAACTTTTTTGGTCGCCGTTTCCTCAAAGATCTCAAGCTTTGTCGGCGGCGGCTCGCCGACGTATTCGGCCGAGTAACGGTCATAAGGATTGGGAGGATTGATGACGTGTCGCATAGCATATCCGGCTAGAGATCAAGAAAATCGTCCCACAAACGTCGCGAAAGTGACCAAAGTGGAACGGCTTAACCCCCTTATTTCTCTCGGTTATGGCCATAAATCGTCCCACATGATTTTAGAAGAAGCTCGTTAAGTGGAACGATCTGTTCTTTGTGTCGTCCAGAAAAGTTGGTCGCTATCCGAAACGAGACTTATCAAAGACCCGCATCACGCCGACGTAGATGCGGGATAGGAATTGTCGCATAGATGCAATAGTGTGTCAAGTATTCTACCACTTAGATCGATGCTTGTTCGAATTTGGCGATTAAAGGACGGTGCCAAGCTATTACAGTTGTTTCTGCATCAGAAGGTCGGTCTGAGGGTCGGACCCGAGTTGAAAAGTATGGCTGCCGACGACGCGGAAGCCGTTCTTTTCGTAGAAGCGTTGAGCACGCGGGTTGAATTCCCAAACCCCGAGCCACATCACATCGCGGCCGTCTCGTCTCGCTCGTTCGAAACAGGCGTCCATGAGATTCTGGCCAACGCCCTGGCCGAGGTGCTTTTGGTGGGCGTAGAGGCGGCTCAATTCGATCGGGCGTTCGGCCGTGATGCCCTGCTCGGTGGTGTCAAGGATCAGCTTGGCATAACCGGCCGCTTCGCCTTCTATCTCGGCGATCAGGAAAATGCTCTTCTCGTCTGCAAGTTCGGCGGTTATCTGCTCAAAGCTGAACGCCTGCCGCATATAGTGGTTCAGGTCGTCGGGAGCGTTTTTAGGATGATGAGCGAAGGCGTCCCAGAACGTCGTATAGGCGAGGTCAGTTAGGAGTTTGGCGTCTCTTTCAATTGCTTCGCGGATCAATATCACAGGTTAATTATCTATCAGACACGGAAAAGGAAGTTCTCCCTAACGAAAATCCTGCGGAGGCGAAATCGAACTGGACTCTCAACGATAGATATCGCTTTGAGGCTTTCCATTCGCGATAGAAAAAGCGGTTTGCTGCATGGCGGGACGTCGGCAAGCCATGAAGGAATCTGGATACGTAGTTCGTCGCAGAGCGTCTCGATGACACCTGCAAACACGGCGTCCTTCTCTTCGTCCCCCAGTTCGATAGGCCGCGTGATCGCCCGCTCGTCCCTGTAATATCTAAAATCGTCGACAAAATCCATCAGCGGAATTTTCCACCATTTTGGATCTTCATCGAATCTTTGTTTTGTTTCGTACGCAGTGATCATTTACGCAAAATACTCGTTGAGCCAGAATATGGTTTCCTGTTTAACTTCTTTATTGGGGTAATATCCTAAAATAATATCTAACACTTCCTGCATATCTTTCAGTGCCAGATGGCGAATGAGAAACTCAGCGTCATTCTCGTCCTCAGTATCGGAACGCAGAGCACGCATCTTCATTGCTAAAAGATAGTCAGCCTCAGGAACCGTAACGATCAGATTCGAAAGATCTAATAGTACTTGCCTGGGATGCTCAACAACGAACATCTTGACGGCCATATTCAACCACCCTATTTCCAGTCCGTGCCGGTCTGCGACTCGATGTGAAGCAGCTCGGATCTCCTTGACGGGCTCGAATATTGCATCGACATCTTTTGTCGCCGGACGTGCCTTAAATGCCAGACACATCACAGCACCGCCGAAGAGTGAAACTTCCCCTTTTATGCTCAAAAGGCTAAGTTCGTCGTTTAGCTCGGTAAGGTACTGTTTGATCTCTTCGGCGGTCATTTCAATGGTTCTTTATAGAAGATTCACGAAGAAATTACGAACTAGCCCAATGGACGCAAGGGCGTGGGACGGCTCAAAGGGATGCCCTACGAACGCCGAAAGCGAAAACTAATTCTGCAAGACTGCCTTCTCCTTAAGCCTTTGCTCAAGTAACACTTTTACAGAATCTATTTCTTTATCGGAATTAAAAGCTTTCTTGGCTATGTACAAACCAGGCCACCCGGTACCCGTATAAAACATGAAATCCGTTTGTGACTCGACAACCTTTACAAGAGCTCCCCATAACACGAGGCTCGAACTTAATCCACCCGTACTCTTAATGCCCTCATCCAAAAATTCAACAAGAATTTCATCATGCATTATCGGGGACGATTTGAAATATTTAGTAGCACGTCGTTTTCCCAACCACGGATACAAGATCTTGTGCAATAAGTACACAATTACAGAAACAGTAATGGCGGGAATGGCACTGAATAGAATCAAACCCAAAATGTTAATCTCATTAAGATCATTCGCCAGAGCGATAATTGCAATCGCGAACGCCGGGAATACAATACTTCCCGTTATTACCACGTCATAACGAAAAATAAAGTTTTGATCCTGATGGAAACGCACGACCCGCATGGTGTCGTCTACGCTAAATTGGATTTTGACCGAAATCGGCATCCCACTATGGCTCTACCCTGGAAAACAACACAGCACATCTACTTCCGGCTCATTATGAGCTTGGCGATCGTCTGAAGTTGCATGTTCGACGTGCCTTCGTAGATCGCGCCGATCTTGGAGTCACGCCAGAATTTTTCGACCGGGTAATCTTTCACATAGCCGTAACCGCCGAAGAGTTCGATGGCTTTGGATGAGACGGCCTCGGCGCAGCGGGATGAGTAGAGTTTTGCCATCGCGGCTTCTTTGAGAAACGGCTTGCCGGCGTCTTTAAGGCGAGCGGCGTTGTAGACGAGCAGGCGGGTGGCTTCGATCTCAACTGCCATTTCGGCGAGTTGAAACTGGACGGCCTGGAAATTACCTATTGCCTGGCCGAACTGTTCGCGCTCCTGTGTGTATTTCAGGGCGGCCTCGTAAGCTCCCTGAGCGATGCCGAGCATTTGGGCTCCGATACCGACGCGGCCTTCATTAAGCGTCTCGATCGAGATCTTATAACCCTTGCCCACCTCGCCCAGAACGTTCTCTTTCGGTACTTTGCAGCCATCGAGGATCAGTTCTGTTGTCGATGATGCCCGGATGCCGAGCTTATCTTCTTTCTTACCCACCGAAAATCCTTCAAAACCTTTCTCGACGATGAAAGCCGTGATGCCCTTATAACCTGCATCCGGATCGATAGTCGCAAAGACGATAAATATCTCGGCCTCATTTCCATTGGTGATCCAGAGCTTCTGGCCGTTGAGTTCGTAATGGTCACCTTTATCGACAGCACGGGTCTTAAGGGCAAATGCATCCGACCCGGAACTTGCTTCGGAAAGTGCGAAAGCCCCAACCTTCGACTCAGCCATTTGCGTTAGATACTTTTTCTTTAGTTCGTCGTTTCCCCAACGCATAAAGGCGTTCGTGACGAGCGTGTTATGTACATCGACAAAGACCGAGAGGCTTGCATCCACACGGGCGATCTCTTCGATCGCGATGATGGCGTTAAAGATCGTCGAACCGGCACCACCGTATTCCTCGGGTGATTCGATCGCCATCAGGCCGAGTTCAAAACACTGTCTTATAAGGTCCGGGTCGAGCTTTGAGGCATGTTCCATCGCCTCAACACGCGGACGGACCTCGCCCTCGGCGAATTCGCGAACGGACGCACGAAATAGATCTTCTTCTTCAGATAAAACGGTCAATCCGGTATTCGATAATGCAATTCCTGCCGCTGTACTCATATTTCTTTTCCCAAAACTACTTTGTTATTTATGCCTGTATAAAATACCATTTTAATCGCGCCGGAGCGCAAATGGCAAAGCAGTGAGCGTCGAACCAAACGTCGAAAATACAGGCCTTAAAAGCCCGCCGATCTCAGCAAAACACTTCAACCGTCTCAAAGTCCTGGGCGTATGCCTGACGCTCGGCGGAGTCGGATTGTTCTGCTATTTCGTCTGGTCGGTCGGCGTTAACGAGATACTGAGCAACATAGAAAGGTTTGGTGTGGCCGGGTTTGGCGTCATTCTCGTCATCTATTTTGTCCGCATCCTGACGCGGGCGATGGCGTGGCGGCTGTCGGTTTACGAGCCTTATAAACTGGAACTGAGCGATACCGTGCCTGCCGTAATAATCGGTGAGGCAATGAGCAGCATGATCCCGCTTGGAATATTGATCAGCGGAACCGCTAAAGCTGTTGCTGTCAGGAAAAAGGTTCCCCTCGTTGTCGGGTTCTCTTCGATCGCGACCGAAAACCTCTTTTACAGTTTTACGACTAGTGTTTTTCTGATGCTCGGAGCACTGACGTTCCTGCGGAACTTTCCTGTGGACGACGGTTGGTCGTGGACAATAGATGCCCTGATAGTCATTCTGTTTTTTCTGTTGGTCCTCGGCATCGTAATGGTCATTAAACAGTGGCATTTTGCGAGCGAGACTTGCGAGTGGATCTATCGCCGCGGATTCCTGAGAAGCATCCTTGAACACGCCCGGTCTGAGGTGCGGCTTTTCGAGAATCTCATCTACGGCTTCTATCGCAAGCACCCAAAGCGATTTCTGCCGATCTGCCTCCTCGAGGCTGCGTTTCACATTCTCGGGGTGATGGAGGTCTGGTTCATTCTCAGCCGTTTAAGCGAGACTGGTTCGCTGTTAAACGCGTTCCTACTTGAATCTGTCAGCCGGCTGATCACGATAGTCTTTAAGCTTGTTCCGTTTCTAGTCGGCGTCGACGAGGCCGGAGCACAGTTCGTCGGTGAGACCGTTGCGGCGGGTGTTGGAATAGGTGTCACGCTGGCGATAATCCGAAAGGGTAGGATCCTGTTCTGGACTGGCGTAGGACTTATATTGATCCTCAAACGCGGCCTTTCGCTGCGTGAGATCAAGTCCTTGCGAACTGATTAGAGAGGCCAAAAGATCGGGACAAAGATCATTGCGGCAATAAAAACGATGACCGTAAGGATGGATCCGATCTTTACAAAATCCATAAACTTATATCGCCCAGGCGTGTAAACGAGAACGCACGCCGGTTCAAGTGGTGTAATGAACGAAAACGAAGCAGCGTAGGTCACGGCTACGATAAACGTCCGCGGGTTTAGCCCAAGGGCGACGGCCGTCTTGACCGCGACCGGAAGGACGACGAGAGCCGCGGCCTGATTCGACATCGGCTGTGTCAAGATCACAGTGAGTACGAAGAAACCAGCCAGAATATACATTGGTCCATAGTCAAGATAGGTCTGGATCAGTCCTGCGAGGTAAATGTCCGTTCCGGTCTTTTCCATCGCCACGCCGAAGCTCATCATACACGCGATCAGCACAAGCAGACGAAAATCGATCAGCGAATACATTTCTGAATATCGCACCGTCTTAGTCGCAAGGAGCAGCAGCACGCCCGTCAGGACACAGACAGCCAACGGTATGTCGAAGCCGATCACAAGCTTCGACAGCGAGAGAGCCAGGAAAAGCAGAAAACCGGCGATAGCCCACTTTCGCTTTTCAAGCCGCATACTCGATGCCGACACGTCCTCCAGCAAGATCATCTGGCCGTCGCCTACCAAAGGCTCGATCTCTTGACGGCTGCCCTGCACGAGTAAAACGTCGCCGAACTTCATCCTTACGTCGCTTAGCTTGTTTATGAATGTCTCGCCATGCCGGTTGATCGCAAGTACTGTGAGGTCATAGTTCTGTCGGAATCCAAGGGTCTTAAGCGTCTGTCCGACCAGTTCCGAATCGCGCATCACCATTAGCTCGAACAATTCGATGGTGCTGCTTTCAAGCACGCCGTCGTTCAGCTTGAAGTCGGGTTTGATCTCAATGCCGACTTCCTCTTTGACCCTTAGTATGTCCTCGAGCTTTCCTTCAACGATCAGCAAGTCATTCGCTTCTATGCGTTCAGACGCTCGCGGAGCTATTTGCCTCTGATCGCCGCGGATGATGCCCAGAATGTTCAGCTCAAGCTCGGTGTTTATATTTGATTCGCCCAGTGTTTTACCCACCAGGCGAGAGTTTGGCAGCACCACGAGCTCCGAAATGTACTCACGAATGCTGTAATCGTCCGTTAACGAATCCCCGCCGCCGCGATTGGGCAGCATCGGCCGGCCGATGAACAGCATATACATCATGCCGATCCCGAACACGATAATTCCGACCGACGTCAGCTCGAACATCGAAAACGGCTCCATGCCGTAACGGACGATCGCACCACTGACGGCCAAGTTGGTCGAAGTTCCGATGAGCGTGCAGCTGCCGCCGAGAATCGCTCCGAATGCCAATGGCATCAACAGTTTAGATGGTGCAATCTTGGCTTTTGCAGCGAGGCCGATGATGACCGGAAGGAACATCGCGGTCGTGGTCGTGTTCTTTAGAACGGATGCGGATGCGGCAGCCGTCGTCATTATGAGCGCGGTCAGTACAAACTCATTGCCGCCTGCTATACGATGCAGCCTCCTCCCGATAAGGTCCACGATCCCAGTCTTTATCAGTCCCCCGACAAGGATAAATAGGCCCCCGATCGTGATGATGATGTCGTTCCCAAATCCGGCGAGTCCTTCCTGAACCGTCAGAACGCGGGTCATGACGAGAGCGATAACGAGGAGAATACCCACTACATCCACCGGGAGTTTTTCGGTGGCGAAGAGCACGATCGCGACTACGAGCAAGATCAGCGTAAGAAAAATTGGGGACATTCTGTGGTCACAAGAATACAGGAATGTGACTGCGTTTGAAAAGGTTTACCTTTTTGTAAGGATGGGAAAGAGATGCGGAAAAAGTAGGCGGCAATCCATTTCCACGCAGAGGTCGCGGAGCCTGACGCGGAGAACGCAGAGAAGAAGATCCTGTCCCTCGTCAGGTCGGAAGAGGTCACGTAGACGTCGATCTATCCAATGAACCTGGGTTTCACGCTCCGGGAAACTCGCGTCAAATGCTTTACGATCGCCGCCGTGCAGATAAAGGTTCTCTCGGAGTGCCGTACCGAATGAGCTAAGCCGCGTTCGGCAAAATCCATGATTTCAGCCGATTTAAGGCCGAAGATACGTGCCGCATCGTTCGTCGAAACAAAATCGGATTCACGCCAACAAGCCTGGCAAAAGATCCTCACCGTTGGGGCACGTTTCCTTATGAGCTGAACCCTCTCGAGTTCAACTACTATTTCTCTCCTCACTGCTTCCATTTGAGGTTCAAGCAGACTTTTTCGCGGCTATCTCCATAGAAATACCCGAATCGAGAAGTCTTGTCCTTCGGTTATCGAAACACTCGAAAAGCGAGACCGAACACGCCATGACCGTCCCCTTGCGATTATGGATCTGGTGTACCTCGCCGCCTCGGGTCAGAAATTGAATGTCCTGAAGGTCGGTGTGAAACAGCTCCGCCGCATCTTCAAATTTTATTAGTTCAACCTGCTTGGCACAGACCGGACAAAAGGCGTGACCCGACCGACGAAGAAACAACCTGTCGCCTATCGAGCCTTTAAATGAATGGGTAAGACCTTGCTTCATTTTAACTCCTCTCGAATTCTTATTTGCGGTTGTACCATTATCATCCATTTGCCGGGTTTTACAAGTATTACGGTCAGTTTTTTAGAATCACTTCTCGTTAGCAGACTCTTTATTCGCGGCGCAGTTCACAGTCGCCGACAATCTCTACAGAGTGTAGCGGAGGAAAGGGCGGCTGAAAGAAGACCGCCCCTTCGCGCTTTCCACCTTCCCTCACGGCAATCATTTTCTGTTTACATCCTTCATTTTCTTTATCCATTACTCTGTTTATGGTTATACGAGTCCCCTGATCTGATGCAGCGTGGTTTCGATCTCCTCAGGCGCGTTCAGGAGACTCGGCGCCAGCCTAGCGTAAGATTCTCTGTACGGTGCAATTGACGCAATGATGCGTTTTTCGTGCAAACGCTTGACGACATCTGCGGACTTCATTCCGTCGATTTCGAACGCGATCAGCCCTGACGAGAGTTTGTTTCCACTAGGGGTATGAAGCTTTACGTGACGCATCGCGGCGAGGCCCTCTTTACACTGGTCGTTCAGAGAGTGGATCCGCCGAGCGATCTTTTCACGGCCGAGCTTTTTGTGAAACTCAAATGCGGCTGGCAATGCCCATTCGTATTCGAAGGCGTGAAAGCCACCCTGTGTGATCCACGCGGCCTTCGTCGGCGCCGTCAATTTTTCACCCGACATCCATGCCATAAAGGGTTCGAGGGCCATTGCCGGAAAGATCGTCCGAAGCATCTTCCAGTTTTCGGCTTTACCCCAGACAATCCCAGTTCCGCGCGGCCCGAAGATCCATTTGTGTGTCCCGGCGATAAAGAAATCAGCACCCATTTCAGCGACATTCTCATCCTCAACGCCAAAACCATGTACTCCATCAACGATCAGGAGAACTCGGTCCGATTCGACCCTCGCCTTGTTCGCCTCTTCGATGACATTTGCGATGGCTCGAATAGGCAATTTTAGCCCTGTGCTGGAATGCACCCACGTAACGCCTACTACGCGTGTTTTCGCGTTGATTGCTTTCTTGATTCGGGCGACAATCTCGGTTTCCGAAACTGACTTAATATCGTCGAACAAAGCGATCTTCTTGATCGATGCTCCGGCACGTTCTCCGGCAAGCCGTGCTGATTCGTTGTGGACAAAGTGATCGTGTACCGTGGTCAGTATCTCCTGACCGGGTCGGAGTGGCAGTCCATGGTATACAAGGGCCAAGCCCATCGTGGTACTATTCGTCAACGCTACCTCATCGGGCTTACCACCCAGGTATTCCGCGACGGCAGCAGCGACCTTCCCGGGCATCTCAAAAATATTCTTCTCGATGTATTCGAAGGGATTCTCGTCGATCGCCCGACAGTGTTTCTCGATTGCCTCGCGAACCGGCCGCGGATGAGATACCAAAAAGAATGAGCTCAGGTGAATCTGATCTCTGGACAAGTGGTCGAACTGGGAACGAACGTCGCCCCAAATGTCTGATCGCCCCCCAGAAGGCGACAATGAAGTAGCGGTTTTGTTCTCTGTCCTACCAGAGGCGGATACAACTGCCGCCCCAATGGAAGCGCCAACGCTGACTAAAAACTTTCTTCGATCTAAATGCATGTTTCTTTATTGATTCTTATTTCATTCGGTTTTTTCGAGCCGCAGCACCCACGACATAATTGAGGGATACAAGAGTGACTTGGACGACCCAACGATAGGAAAAGCGGCTCGCGTTCATCGTCCGGAAATGAAATCCGGACGATGAACTGAGTGGAGCTCCCGATAGCTCGGTCGACTCCTATTCGAGAATTGCCTGAGGCTCCCCATAGATGAAGTCGTCCATCATGACGACATCGAGTGAATCGAATGCTATGGGGCTTGCCGCAGCAGCTCCCGCAGTTATGCGGACGCTGGCTATTCGGGCGTCATCAAAGACAACTCCAACGAATGACAGATTTCCGTCTCCAGGTGCTGCGGGTGCAAAACTGGTGAACAGTAGACTTCCGTCCGCGTCATAATATTCGACCCGCGTGCATGAATTACATCGGCCCGGCCTGCTCTGTTGCTCGGTACTGTCGATGTCGGTGAATACGACGCCAAAAGCACGGGTTGTTGCAGCGGTTCCGCCATTGCTGCCCGGAATGAAGAACTGTGCCTCCGTCAGATTGCTGTCGATGGGCGTAAAAAGGCGGACCGGGCTGAAAGTGCCGAATATCGAGGCGTATAGGGAGTTCCCAAAGAAACCCGCAAGACCTGATGCCGGAGCCTGTAGAAAGCCGGCGCCGTCGGTAACAAAGCGTCCACCGCGAATGTTAAGAAAGCCGTCGAAAGGGTTTGCTCCGATCGCGGTCGCGGTCGAACCGCCTCCATCCCAGTTGATCTCGCGTCGACCGCCCGCCAAAGGCCCGGCCGCGTTGCCATTGTTTGCTCCACCCAGGGCGTTTCGGAACTGGTCTACCGTCCCCTGGATCGAGCTTGCCGTTGGTCCGACGGCCTGATAAACGGCTGAAGGTGCAGCACTTATAAAACTTGAAAACGCTAGCAGCAGTAAACTGCCTAGAATAAAATTGCTCAAGGTGTTTTTCATTTTGAACTCCTGATGTATGTTATTAATCCTCGCCGCGTATGAGCGGCTTGTATGTTTATTGATTGATCCGGCTCGGATCGGTACCCGATGACGGAAGCTGTTTATTTTCGCGATCGTGTGCTTTGAGATAAACTCGTTTTGTTGCCCACGGATTCAGTTATACGCGAGCAGGCGTGCGAATTCTTTAGGAACTTCTGAAGCTTTTCTGAAAAAATTCTGAAGGCAAAAACTGTGATCTTTATTTACAAGTTCGATGGCTTTGAGCTGGATCCCGCCGAAAGAACTCTGATGAACGGTGACCGGCCGGTCCAGCTTGCTCCGCGCGTGTTCGACACGCTGCATATCCTTGTTGAGAATCACGGACATGTCCTCAGCAAAGAACGGCTCCTGAACGAGGTTTGGGAAGGGAGTTTTGTAGAGGAAAATAACCTTGCACAGAATATCTCGCTGCTTCGCAAGACATTGGGTGAGAAAGGCGGAAGGAAGTTCATCGAGACCGTGCCGAAGTTCGGCTATCGCTTCGTCGCTTCGGTACAGACCGAACAGGACGGCGTTGAAACGACCGTTACCGAACAGGTGATTGCCAGAGTCCGGATACAGGACGTTGCTGATGACGGCGGGCCTCGCGACGCGAAGAATGAGTCATTCGGAACGCCGCTATTTCAGCCGGCATCCAAACCTGAGACGCACTATGTGCAGAACGGCGACGTTAACATTGCGTATCAGGTCGTGGGCAATGGCGATGTCGATATAGTTTTCGTGATGGGCTGGGTGTCTCATCTCGAATATTTCTGGGAAGAGCCGCATTTTGCGGCGTTTCTAAACAGGTTGGCCTCCTTCTCTCGGCTCATTCTTTTTGATAAACGCGGAACTGGTTTATCTGACCGCGTTCCACTGTCCGAGCTCCCGACGCTTGAGCAGCGAATGGAAGACGTTCACGCTGTTATGAACGCGGTCGGGTCGGAACGCGCCGTACTCATTGGCGTTTCGGAAGGCGGCCCGATGTGCTCGCTATTTGCAGCGACCTATCCCGAGAGGACGTCGGCCCTGGTGATGATCGGCTCCTACGCGAAACGTATTCAGGACGAAGATTATCCGTGGGGCGTGTCCTATGAAGACCGCGAAGCCTTTTTTGAATTAATGCGCCGTGATTGGGGCAAGCCAGTCGGCATTGAGGAGCGAGCTCCATCGCTGGCGCATGACGAGGATTTCCGTGAATGGTGGGCCACTTACTTGCGAATGGGCGCCAGCCCCGGTGCGGCGGTCGCTTTGACCAAGATGAACGCGGAGATCGATGTCCGCAATGTGCTGCCATCGGTACGCGTCCCGACGCTTGTCATTCACCGTAGCGGCGATCTGTGCCTTAAGGTCGAGGAAGGCCGCTTTGTGGCGTCGCAGATACCCGGCTGCAAATATGTGGAACTGGACGGGATAGACCATTTACCGTTTGTCGGCGACCAGGAAGAAATACTGGATGTTATCGAAGAATTTCTGACCGATGCTGTTCATTCGGATGATCATGACCGTGTATTAGCGACCGTTCTAAGCGTAAAAATGATCAAAGCACCCGGTGAAAAAGCCCTTCGCCAGGCCAAAACACATATTCAGCGTCAGTTAGAGCTTTTTAAGGGTAGAGAAGTTTCGATCGACGATGGCGGAGTGCTTGCGACCTTCGACGGGCCGGCACGCGCTATCCACTGTGCCTCAGCCATCGCAAGCTCTGCCGAACGGTTGGCCGTGACCTTGAAGATCGGCCTGCATACCGGCGAATGCGATTATTCGCAGCAAACATACAGCGGTTACGCCGTCGAACTTGCCCAACGGATCGCCGATGCTGCCTCGCCAGGAAACATGCTCGTCTCCCGGACCGTAAAAGACCTTGTCGCCGGTTCCGGCCTCGTCTTTGAAGAGGCCGGTATGCGCTCCTTCAAGGGAATGGACGGCGAATGGCGGCTTTTTACAGTAGTCCACTAAGAACCAATTGAACAAAATGAAGAAAATAAGTATTTTTACGCTTGCAATACTGGTCTTTCACGTCGGTACATTCTCGCAAACGCTGGATGAGAAGCTGAAAGAGATCGACGATTATGCAAATACGGTTGCGAACACCTGGAAAGGGCCGGGTATGGCCATCGCGGTCGTGAAGGACGATAAAGTCGTCCTGGCGAAAGGGTATGGTTCTCGCGAACTCGGCAAGAACCAGCCCGTTAACGAAAACACATTATTTGCGATCGCTTCAAATTCAAAGGCCTTCACCACCGCGTCGATCGCGATCCTGGTGGACGAAAAGAAGATGTCTTGGGACGATAAGGTGACGAAATATCTGCCTGATTTCAAGGTTTTTGATCCATGGGTGACAAATGAGCTGACGATCCGCGATCTCGTGACGCACCGTGTCGGACTGGACACCTTTAGCGGCGCATACGCAAACATTATTCTGCCGACAGCAATCGTCAACACAATAATTTTCCTTAACATTGGGGACTTGCATGTACTCAGGGGATGCCAACACTACCAACTCCCAACTCGGTGACATGCAGATCTGGTGTACACATGGTTGCCCAACTTACCGGATGTCCAGAATTGGTAAAAGTAGGGATCCCCAGAATTGACAATTCCTGCCAAACATGCAAAACACAAATGCACCGAGGTGGTTCATCGTTTCTGGGGTCCGGATGGTCAATTCCGGGGGTCCAGAATGGCCAATTCGGGGGTCCGGGGAGGCCTTGCGGGGGTGTTGGGAAGGGGTCCAGAATGGTCATTCTGGGGGTCCGGAAGTCACTTTTTATTAAGGAAATCGACATTCTGGGTCACTTTTGATCAAATTTGGTCATTCTGGGGGTCCGGGAGGCCAATTCGGGGTTCTGGGGGTAAATGGTGGGGCTCTTTAATCAATAGCTAGATCGGCGAGAATTGGTACACCTGGGTTTCCGGTACCATGGCAAACTCCGATAGAATCCTGAATAACACATGCAGCACGAGGGAATTCCGACCCCTAGGCGTTTCTGGGAGTTTGGCCGTGAAATAGGGGGGAAATAATCGTCATGAATAGCAAATGCACCGCGGTGGAGCAAGAAACGCAAGTTCCGGGGAATGGCCTTTTTAGCCGAATCCGGGGTTTTCCCGCACCTCCCAGAGTACCCCCAGAATGACCATCCGGGACCTCCCAAACGATGAACCACCGCGGTGCATTTGTGTTTCGACCTCCCAACTAGGAATTGACGATTCTGGGGATCCCCACTTTTACCAATTCTGGACATCCGGACATGCTGACATCCCCAACTTACCATCCCGACATCGTGTACACATGGTTGCCGACATTACATTCCCGACATTGTGTTGCCGACATGACACACCGACATGTAGTTCGTCAGAGTTACATCCCGTCAGAGTCCCCGGGCAGATGTTGCTGCAGCGACAGAGTAGGCAGACACATGTCGAGCTTGCGAAGTGGATGTGTGTGTCGTCGAAGCAGATGTATGAGCAGCTTGCGTAGTCATGCATGTGTGCCGGGAGTTGCGTAACGGGCATGCCGATATTTAAGGGATGCAGCCAGCATACGTGAGCGTGAGTGCACGCGGGCCTGAACAATTTTGTCGGGACGTAGCACCAGCGTCTACCCGAAACGAAAATAGTTTGGGCCTCCATACGGAGGCTAAGAGAGACAAGCCAATACACCGACACACGCTGACATCATCTGCAGAACAACTACATGCACTTCGCAAGCTCGACATGTAAACATTCTTGGTCTCCGTCGACTCCGGGAATTAATTTGCAACACTGCGTGGCTTGGCGAACACGTACACAAGAATAATTCTGCCGACTCCATCGTCAACACAATTATTTTCTTTCACGTGCGGGCTCCTCCATGTACTCAAGCGATGGCGAACATACCAACTCCCAACTCGGTGACATGCAGATCTGGTGTACACATGGTTGCCCAACTTACCGGATGTCCAGAATTGGTAAAAGTAGGGATCCCCAGAATCGACGATTTCCCAGAATTCGGTAAAACACAAATGCACCGAGGTGGTTCATCAAAAAACGGGTCCGGGACAGGTTTCCGGGGATGCCCAGAATGGCCAATTCGGGGTTCCGGGAGGCCTTGCGGGAGCGTTGTCCAGCCCTC